>CANQYL010000006.1 GCA_947628035.1 uncultured Akkermansia sp.
GGCTCGCACACAGTGCGGCATTTGCTGGATCGTGGCTACCACGTGGTGGTGGCAGATAACCTGATCTACGGACATCGTGAGGCTGTGGACTCCCGCGCGGTGTTTGAAGAGGCCGACTTGCTGGAGCCGGAAAGCCTGAAGGCCCTCTTTGAAAAGTACGCCATCAGCGCCGTGGTCCACTTCGCCGCTTTTGCCTACGTGGGTGAGAGCGTCACCAAACCCGCCAAGTACTATCGCAACAACGTGGTCGGCACGCTCAACTTGCTGGATGCCATGCTGGAGCACGGAGTGAAGAAGATCGTCTTCTCCTCCACCTGTGCCACCTATGGCGAGCCGCGCTACACGCCCATCGATGAGAAACACACTCAGAATCCCATCAACCCCTATGGGCGCAGCAAGCTCATGGTGGAGCAAATTTTTTCGGACTACGAACGCGCCTACGGTCTGCAACACATCGCCTTGCGCTACTTCAACGCTGCCGGAGCCGCTGAGGACGGCAGCATCGGTGAGGCGCACGACCCGGAGACGCACCTGATTCCTCTGGTGCTGCAGGCGATTGCCGGCAAGCGGGATTGCATCCGCGTGTTCGGCACCGACTATGACACACCGGACGGTTCCTGCATCCGCGACTACATCCATGTGGAGGATCTGGCGGAGGCGCATCGCCTCGCGCTGGAAAAGCTGGAAGACTACTCCGGGTGCATCAATCTCGGTACCGGTTGCGGCACGAGTGTGCTGGAGTTGATCCACGCTGCTGAGGAGGTATGCGGCAAGTCCTGTCCCGTGGAATTGGCGGAGAGACGTCCCGGAGATCCCGCGCGGCTCTACGCCAACAACGCCGCCGCGCGTTCCATCCTCGGCTGGCAGCCGCGCCATACCGATATCCGTTCCATCCTTTCAACCGCCTGGCAGTGGGAGCAACACCGCCGCTTTTAATCTAACGATGAATACACCCCAATCGGAATACGTGAAAAACCTTGTGGTGGGCTGCGGCCTGTCCGGCATGGTCGTGGCGGAGCGTATCGCCTCCCGGCTCGGTGAGCCCGTGCTCATCATCGACAAACGCTCCCACATCGGCGGCAATATCTACGATGAGAAGGATCCCGAAACGGGAGTGACCGTGCATAAGTACGGACCTCACGTGTTTCACACCAACAGCAAGGAGGTGTGGGACTATCTGAGCCGTTTCACCGAGTGGCATCCTTTCATGTACCGGGTGAAGGCAGTGGTGGACGGTACGGAAGTCCCTGTGCCTTTCAACCTCGATTCGCTGCATGAGCTCTTCCCTCGCACGATGGCGACTCGCATTGAGGAGAAGTTGATCGCTTCCTTCGGATTCAACACGGATGTGCCCATCCTCAAGCTGCGCGAGACGAAGGATGAGGATCTGCATTTATTGGCGGCTTTCATCTACGAGAAGGTGTTTGCCGGGTACACGATGAAGCAGTGGGGACTGACAGCAGAGCAGTTGGACGCCTCCGTGAGCGCTCGCGTGCCGGTGCGCGTTGGACGGGATGATCGCTATTTCCGCGACACGTACCAGGCGATTCCCGCCGAGGGGTACACCGCCATGGCGCGGCGGATGCTGGATCACCCGCTCATAGAAGTGCGCCTCAACACGAATTGGTCGGATGTGAAGGAGATGATTTCCTTCGACAGCCTTTTCTTCACAGGACCGATCGACGAGTTTTTCGGCTACGAGTTTGGGGCGCTCCCCTACCGCAGCTTGGATCTTCAATTCCGCAACCTGCCGCGAGCGTTTGCGCAATCCGGTCCGCAGATCAACTTCCCCTGTAATTACGACTTCACGCGCTGTGTGGAGTACAAGTACTATCTGGACGAGAAAACGCCACACACCACCATTTCACGCGAGTACCCCTGCGCCTACTCTCCGGGCAAGAACGAACCCTACTACCCGATCCCATCTGCTCAAAACACAGCTCTCTATGAGCGCTATCAACAACTCGCCGCTTCCCTACTCCCCCACATCCATTTCCTCGGTCGCCTCGCCTCCTACCGCTACCTTAACATGGATCAAACCGTGGAGGAGGCGTTGAGGACTATTTAAAAAGAATCAAAAAACTTACGGCACATACAATAAAATGGAGAAACAACCTACAATCAATAAAATGGAGAAACAACCTACAATCAAAATCTTAGTTGGCTATCACAAACCTGCTACTCTTCTCAAGAGCGATATTCTTGTTCCCATCCATGTAGGGAGAGCCGTTGCGAGAGAAGCCTCAAAAGATGGCGTTTTGAGCGAGTGGGATTATCAGTGGATGGTTGATAATATGATTGGTGACAATACAGGAGAAAACATTTCTCATTTGAACCGTGAATATTGTGAACTTACGGCTCTCTACTGGGCATGGAAGAATTATGATCAATTAGGGAATCCGGATTACATCGGATTCATGCATTATCGAAGACACCTAATATTCAATACGAAGGAAACTTTTCGCGAAGCATCAAATGGGATGGTTTATGTTCAGAACATCGATAAGGCATACGTAGAAAGATATCACTTAAAATCTGAATATATCCGGGAAACAGTCAAAGGAAATGAGGTGATCATATGTTCCAGAGTAGATTTGAGAAAACTTGGAACAAATTCTCCATACTTGCATTACAAAAAAGGAGGTACAAGGGGGGGATTGCTACATATTGAGGACTACGATCAAGCTTTGAATGTCATTAGGGAAAAATATCCAGATTTTTCCGAGGATATTGTCAAATACAATGATGGGCATTACGCATATTTTACTAATGTATTCATTATGTGTAAGGAACAATTTTACAAATATTGTGAATGGTTGTTCGATGTTTTAGGAGCGTGCCAGTTTAATTTAGAAAAATATGACAAAATGGAGACTCGTCAGCGAGGATACATTTCAGAATGGTTGACTGGAATCTACATTACTCATGTACGTCGGAAAGGAGTAAAAATTACGGAATTACAGGAAACATCTGTGCTTCATCCAGAATTGTCCTTGGCTATACATCCTGCCTTTGAAAAAGAGAGCGTGAATATTGTATTTTCATCTGATGCAAATTATATTCCCTATTTAAGTGTTGCTATCCAATCAATTATTGATAATAGCTCCACTAAATATAACTATGATATAATCATTTTAAACAATGATATCCATGATTGGCAGAAAAATTTTCTGCTATCAATGGTAGCAACTGCCTCAAATATAAGGATCAGGTTTGTTAACATGGATTTATTTGTAGGGAAATATAATCTGACGGGTCTTTTTACGACGAAACGTCACATTACGTTTTCTACGTATTTGCGATTGTTCATAGGAGAAATCCTTGCCAATTATAAAAGAGTGATTTACCTAGATTGCGATCTTGTTGTGACAAGAGATATTGCTGAACTATTCTTCATGGATATAAACAATCGCCCAGTTGCTGCTGTTCTTGATACACTAATCAGTAATCAATTATTAACTGAGGGACTAGATGCACCTTTCTGGGGGAGATTTACAAAGTATATGCGTGAGCGCCTCAGCTTCACCGAGGTTAGCAATTACTTTAACTCCGGTGTCCTCATAATTGACATCCCTAAATTCAAAAAATATGGTGTGAAAAACCTTATTGATCTGGCTAAATTAAATAATCGATATTTCCATGATCAAAATGTTTTAAATGCTGCATTCGGCGGCAACTACTTCATTTTACCTCCAAGGTGGAATTATCAATGGCACATTAAGTTTCTCTCGACGAATTATAAAAAGGTTCTTAGGCCAGATGTTTTACAAATGTACGAAAATCACAAAATATTTCCGTACATAATTCATTACACATCTCATGAAAAACCCTGGACTAACCCCAATCACTCTTTTGCTAATACATGGTGGTTATATGCTAGGCGCTCCCCTTTTTATGAGCTGCTCCTTTCCGCAAGCTTTTTGAAACAAGAAAGTGTCCCAGAGGGAGTCTTAAAAGATGCTCTTCAATTTGTCAAGCTAAAGATAAATTATTATCGATATAAAATACTTTCAAAAGTCACATTGGGTAAAACACGCAAACATTACAAAGAGAAAAAAAGTGCTTATAAGGAGCGTATTCGTGCTGTACATCGCTTCATAAAGGTAAAGGGAAATTCTTAAGAAAAACTATGACATCCTAAGCACCCTCACCGAATTTTATTGATTTATGAATAAGAAAAGAATTTTGGGTATCGTATTGTTAACACTTTTGATTAATCTTTTGTGTGTACCTCTTTGGACAGAATGCGGTTATGGTGGCTTTGTGCGCACTCTTTTCTCCAAAGAAGCACGTCTTGATTTGCTATACTTCGGCAAGATTACCTCGGCTGAACCTTTTCAGTATAAAGTATCCCCCAAACCTTTCCTTGCCTCATGGTCGTACGGGGCTGGGGGTGATAATGTCCACCGAGCTAATCTTAGGTTGGGAGTGAAAGGACAGTGGCAGAGGCTTTCCTTGCAGCTTAAGGCGCAACGTGACGGGACAATCGACATGCTTTTCAGAGGACCAGAAGTACAGGGTGAGTATGGTACTCTCTATTCTGTATTGATAGATTGGCGAAATATCAAAATTAACGGTAAAACCATTTTGCCAAAATGCAAAGCGTTCTCTTTCAAAAATCCGTTTAAGAAACAACTTTCGGTCAAAAAGGGTGACGTTATTCAAATAGAGGGAGAGTTTCGTCGGCATCATTTTTCCATCCGCGATTTTACAGGACTGAGATCTGGAATGGTCTGGTACCTTATCACTGGAAATCTGTTGTTCTTCTCTCTGATTTATCGATTACTCAGCTATATACAGGGGGGGGGTATCAGGAAAAGCGATGTCGTCCTTTTAGCAATATTTTTCCCCTTGTTATTCATCCCTATGATTGGTAACTTCAACCGACTAAAATCAGTACGAGAAAACAGAGTACTCGCAGGGAAGCCAGAGTTGAAGGAGCTCTTTAAAGAAAAATCTGACTACGGGAGACGGTATGAAAAATACTTTGATGACCATTTCGCCGGGCGTGCTTCCTTGATAAAATTACACGATGCTACCCAAAACAAACTGAACAAAATTATCCGCGCGAAAAAGGCTCTTTATATCAAAGAAAGTGGTTGGATGTTCCTCACTCCCCTCGTATCAAATTGCAATTGGAAATCGGGTATGATTCGATCTGCAGTACATCATTTGGCTCAATTGAATCAATTTTGTTCACAGAACAATATCAAATTTTATGTCCTCGAAGTGCCTAAGAAAGAGAGTGTATACAAGGAAATCATCATTGATAAGTATGGATTTGATAATCAGATATTTATAAAAACATCGCAGAGGCAGGAAACCATTAGGAATGAAACACGTAAGCGCAATATTCCATGGATTTACCCGTACAAGGAACTCTGCGATGCAGCCAAGAAGGATCTCGTATTTTTTAAATGGTCGTGGCATTGGACAGATTGGGGTGCATTTGTTGGGTACCGAGAATTAATGTTAGAAGTGAGAAAGAGTTTCCAGGACATCCCTATAATCTCTCTTGATGACTGCAGAAAGTCTCGAAGTTGGTTAATTCGAGACACGTGGGATAGAGCGTACAGGCCTGGGTACTTCTATGCGTTTTTTAATATAAGCAATGCACCTCATAACCGCACTTTTTATAACTATTACGACCATAAGGATTGCGACAAAGTGATGCTCAAAGTTGAGAGGTATATAAAAGATTTCACTTACCCAGAAGGGAAACATAAAATCATGTTGATGGGCACATCTCAGTCTGACAATCTTCTTCAGTTCCTGCCTTTTTCTGTAGCTCAAATTAAACAAATTAGACTGAATAAGAGACCAATAGAGGAGAAAGAACAGTTTAAAATTCTCAAATTGTACAGAAAAGCCATTCTCGACTTTAAACCAGATATTCTCGTCTTATGCATAACCACTGATAACCTGCCCCAACTCCTCGACCTTTGTTCAACCAAATAAGCTATGTTATTCTCTTCAACCGTATTCCTGTTTTTGTTCCTGCCGATCGTGTGCGCCCTGCACCTTTTGGTACGGAAGGAGCTGAAGGACTATACTCTGCTGCTGGCAAGTATCTTCTTCTACGCCTGGGGCGAACCCAGGTATGTGGCGGTGATGCTTCTCACCATTATCATCAACTACGTGGGCGCTCTCTGGGTGGCAAATCTCAATAGCAAGAAAAAGACCTTTGGCTTCACCTTGTTCTTGAGCGAGCGCACAAAATTGAACTGCTCATGTTCAGCTGCCAAATTGGCTCTTCTGCTCACCGTCTTAGGTGACCTGAGCTTCCTGTTCTATTTCAAGTACTTCAACTTCTTTGTCGAGAACATCAACGCACTTTTCGACGGGCACATCGACTTCATCAAGGTCATCATGCCCATCGGCATCTCCTTCTACACCTTTCAGGCCATCAGCTACGTTGTGGACGTCTATCGCGAGGAAGTCGAGCCTCAGAAGAACATCTACAAGCTTGCGCTCTACATTACCCTCTTCCCTCAGTTGGTGGCGGGACCTATCGTCAAGTACCATGACGTAGCCGACCAAATCGAGCATCGCACGGTGGACTTCGAGAAGGTCGCTTACGGCGTGAAGCGCTTCATTGTGGGACTCGCCAAGAAGGTTCTCCTCGCTAATACTCTGGGAGCCGTAGCCGACAAGGTGTTTACCCAACCGATCGACCAACTGGACTGCGTGACCACCTGGTTGGGGGCGATCTGCTATACCTTCCAGATCTACTACGACTTCAGCGGATACTCCGACATGGCGATTGGCTTAGGCTCCATCCTCGGGTTCAAATTCCTGGAGAACTTCAATTACCCATATATTTCGCGATCTATAACAGAATTCTGGCGCAGGTGGCACATCTCCCTTTCGACGTGGTTTAGAGAGTACATATACATTCCTCTTGGGGGAAATCGGAAAGGGAACCTGCGCTGCTACGCTAATTTGTTCATTGTGTTCCTAATCACAGGGTTTTGGCATGGCGCAACGTGGAGTTTCGTCGTATGGGGCTTATGGAACGCTGTGTTTATCATCATAGAGAAAGCTGGCAGAAATATGACGCAAAATATTGGGACAAAAAGTAGTCCCGATGAAGCAGCAAGCAATTTGTTGCAGAGATATGACAAAGCGATCCATCTGCTTGCCCCTCTGAGGCACCTGTATGCGCTTCTGGTGGTTATAATCGGATGGGTGATTTTCCGAGCCGACACGCTATCGTACGCATGGCATTATCTTTTGACCATGTTCGGCGTAGAGCGAGGAGAAACCATGTGCCATCTTATCTACTACGTGGATCGCATTGAAATCATTGCGCTCACCGTAGGCATCGTCTGCTCGGCGCCGCTGTGCAGCAAGATGCTGGAGGTGGAGGGGAGGAGCCGCCAACTGCGGATAGCAGCAGTGAACTTGTGGTTGCTCGCGCTCTTTATCCTGTCGGCTGCCTCCATCGCAGCATCCACCTACAACCCTTTCATCTACTTCAGATTCTGAAAATGGTAAAACGCAATAACAGAATAAGCGCGAGTTGCGGAAAATATGGACGGCGCGAGTTCGCTACAGTTCCTCCGTGTTTTTCTTTTCGTGACGCCCAACTTTCCGGAGGGAATTTTTGAAAACTGGAGCAAATGTGAAGAATATTATTAAAGAATCTCAGTTTTTTCGAGCTGGCAACCTAATGCAGCTCGTAGATACACTTCGCCACAACAAGGGTGCACAGGCTTTTTCGAGATGGGCTCGTGCTTCAGAAGAAGCATCTCACAATTATTAAACAAGCAATCATCAATATTATTATGACCAATATATCCGTATATAAAGCATCATTAATTAACCTATACGGCTTCGTTCCTACTGGAGAGGAAACTAAATTGCCGAGCGTATTGCAAGGCAAACAAGTAAACTGGACTTATTTCAAAGATGTTCAGGTAAATCATGACACAATACTGATTGGAGTCTTTGGACGTGATATTTTAAATGGTATTGCGGATAGAGGATTTTATGTTTGCCCTGTATCCTTCACAAGTCAAATATTCCCAGATTGTTGATTATTAATCGTATATTCTTATAAAAAAATCCTCGGATAAAAATTTAAAACACTTTTAACAATTATAATCAATAAATTTTGAAGGATTATGAAAAGAAAAGCATTACTAGTATCCTATTCGGGATGGGACCTTGGTCAACCGGGACGTCTGAAAGGGGTAAGTCGAGACATTGCCAGATATAGAAAGTATTTGATGTCTAACCGTGGCGGAGCTTGGTTCCCGGGAGAGATCGAAGTAATTGCCGATAAGAATCTAGAGGAGATAATAGAAAAGCTTGAACAAATAAAAGGAGAACGTAACAATTTGGTTTTCACCGTTTATACGGGGCATGGCGCATACCATGAAAATAAGAATTGCCGTGTATTGGCGATAAACAAGAGCGAATATATTTTTGAAGAGGAATTCTTAGAGCTTGCAGATCGACAAATCTCAATATTTGATAGCTGTTCAAATATTACTTTCCCCGCGTACCATGAGGAGGGTCCTCTCATGGATGAGCTAATCCTTGAGAAGGTTGCAACCGATTCAAAACGGTACAGGAAGGCATATGAAGAAATATGCATGGCATGCCCACCTCAATCTTTGTTTTTTTATGCTGCTAGTAAAGGTCACACAGCTTATGACACTCCTGACGGATCTCTATATACAAATTACCTTGTAAACCGGTTAGAGGAATCCAAGACCTGCATGGACATTGTGGAAGCACACGAAAATGCATGGCACGATGTGTTCATAGAAACGATGTTAACAGGAAAAATTCAGATGCCAAGTATGAGTGTACCAGAGCAAGAGAGCTATCTTCCTGGTGCCATTGTTTTGGGAGGGTACAACAACATGAGATAGGCTGCTCAAAAGATTTATAGCTCTGCCCCCCCCTACACAGTGTTGAGAAATACAATTGTGAACAAACTGCCAAATTAGAATGTTCGAGTAAGGTTATCGACTACGGTGTAGGGAGGGGCTTCAGCCATCGTCTTAGTGACTCAAACGCACGAAGTATAAGCGCATAAAATTCCTTAAAAACCAACACTGTGGTAGAACAGAGCCTAAATTTTCTAAAATTTTATGCCATCTAACCACAGTTTAGAGCCTGTTGGGCAAACAGGCACCCTACCTACAAAACTATGAGTACACAACAAGAACAACAAGATCAGACTGAAAAGTTTCATGAGGAAGAGCAAGATGAAGCTGGAAAAGAAACAGATTCTAATCAAGGCAAAGAATCTCATACTCCAGCAGATAAACAGAAATTTGCCTATGAAGTAGCCATGAAACAACTTCGCATACACGCGCCATTAATATGGCATCGCAATGCGTTCTTTCTGGTTGCAAATACAGCACTCATTGCGTATGCTGTGAAATATAGAACTAATCAGGATTCTTCTCAGTCTGGCGTGTCTGAAGTACGCCAGATGCTTGCAGCGGAGAAGGAATTGAACTCTTCAATAAGTCATTGTTTGGTAACAAACGATTATTATCACCGAAGAGAAATTGATGGTTTTGATCTGGAGGGGGCTGTCATTTCTATTATGGGACTCGTACTAGCCATCGCGTGGCTGATCATCACGAAATATGGGCAAAAAATCCAACGTGAATGGCGGAAAGTTGCAATGAAATTTGAGGAAGATTACTTTGCAAATCAGGACTCTCCGTTGAAAGAAGCTAATAAAATACTACGAGAAGGGAAGGAGGGCAACAGTGTATCAATCACTTCTGTAATACTTGCTGTTAATAAAATAATGATATCCGTTTGGATTTTTATTGTAATATTAACTTTTCTACATTTGACAGGTTGTGATTTAAGGATTATTCCATTAAAGCCTTAAATAGAGAAGAACGCTAAACCTCAAAAGTTCTTTACGACACTATAAAACACATGGAGACTACCACGTTTAGCCGGGATTACGAAATTGCTGTTAATTGGCAGCTCGTAGATACACTTTCCAAAAACAATGGTGTACAGGCTCTCGAGATGGGCCCGAGCTTCAAGCGAAGCGTCTCTATTTACTAACTTAAAACATATTACTCGCTCACACAAGAATAGGAATTCAAAAGACTCCTCAAATTCCTCCAAACGAACATGACACTGACAAAGAAAAAAGGAACATCAACTGCTCGAGTCACACGAAAGATTCCACTAAAGGTAGACCATCGGTGCGAAAAGGTGACGGTGCTGTTTGCCGTCAATAACGGGTATGCTCCCTACCTAGGGATAGCGCTGGCGAGCTTAGCGGAGCGTGCGGGGAAACACGAATATGAATTCATCGTGTTGTATAACGACCTGAGTGAGCGCAATCGTGAATTGCTAGAGCATATCGTTCATCAATTTGGGCGTGAGTCGGCAGGGAGTTTTCGACTACGATTCATGGAGATGCCTGTAAACTTGACCGATTACGATTTCGCTCCGGGATATAAATCGCTCTCTGTCGAGAGCTGGTACCGCCTGTTTGCTCCGAGTCTTTTCCCTGAATACGATAAGATCCTCTGGCTGGACTCCGATATTTTAGTGCGCGATGACGTGGCTAAACTGTACGACACAAGTATGGGGGACAACTGGATTGCCGCCTGTCGCTGGGATTATGGCATCATTGGCATTTTGGAACGCGAGAGGCGGCAAAAGCAGCCCAAGCTGGGACCTTATTTTACCAAAGTGCTGGGGGTCAAACGACCGAAGGAAAATTACGTCAATGCGGGCGTGATGCTGTTCAACCTGCGGGCAATGCGTGAACACGGTGTACAGGAAAAACTGCTGCAGGCGGCTCAGAATTCTGCCATGCACTTCCATGACCAATGCGCCATCAACATGGTGTGCCAGGGACATATCCACTACGTTGATTCCGAATGGAACGGATTGGTATGCTTCAATCCGGATAACTTACCGCTCAAGTACCGCAAGAAAGCCATTGCGGACAAGAAAAACCGCAAGATCATCCACTGGGCAGGAGGAGCAAAGCCATGGCAGAAGCCGGATCACGAGGGCGCTGTTGAGTGGTGGAACGTAGCACGGCAAACCCCTTACTACGAACACATCCTCTACACCAACATCTGCGCCATCCTCCGTGGTGAGATGAATAAGAAATTGGCTCTGTCTAACCACATTGTTGAAAAAGACAAACATGAACAAACCGCTAAATAGTAGTAACAATGCTCGAGTAAGGTTATCGATCAAGGCGCAGGGAGAGGACTTCGGTCATCGTCTTAATGGTTCACACGCACGAAATATGAACGCATAAAGATTTCTCAAAATTAACCCCGTGGAGGACAAAGGCATGAAAACAAAGCAAAATCTTTCAGACAATTCTATGGTTGCTCTCTACAAGTTACTTCGCCCCAAGCACGTTTCCTTCTCCCTCTTCGTCATCCTCGATTACATCGAGAAGAACCGCGGATGCACCATCTCTGACATAGCCGACGCCATGGACACATCTCGCACGCCGATCCATAACCACCTCTCCGCCCTACGGCGTCTCTCTCTCATCGAGACGTACACATCAGAAGATTTAACCGATTTTCGTCGCGTCCGCGTCTTTCCCACATTAAAGGGCTTCCTCCTCGTTCAAAATGCTCATAAAATCCTTGAGAAATACAGTACGGAAGTGGGCACAGGGCAAACGCATTAGGAAATGCGTTTGCCATTTACGATTTACGAATTACAAGGCGCCCGACGGTCCCGTGTAGGGCGCACGCGTAGCGGGCGGTGAGGGCGATTGGACAAAAGCGCAGCTTTTGCCCCTTGGGGTGAGGAGGCAGTGTGGTGCCGACGAGTCAATTTACGATTTGGAGAATTCGCGCGCTACGCGCGGGGAAGCGGAGCGAATGCGTAGCGAAATTTTCGAGGAGAGGGGAGGTGCGAAGACAGATGGAAAGCGGCGGAGGCGCCTATTTACGATTTACGATTTACAAAACTGCCGATGGCTTCAAGCAACTTCGTCACTTATTTTCGATAAGCGAATCCGTTCTCCATCTGTTTCAGGGAAGTGTCAAAGCAGCTTCCTTGAGAGCCTCCGCACATTCCCTCACGAGGGCAGGTCCCTTGTAGATGAAACCCGTGTAAAGCTGCACGAGGCTCGCGCCGAGTCTCAGCTTTTCCACGGCTTGCTGCGCAGTTGAGATGCCACCCACTCCAATGATCGGGATGGAGCCTCGCAACTCCTTGGCAAAAGCGTCTAAGGTTTCATTGGAGCGATCGTAGAGAGGAGCCCCGGAGAGACCTCCCTTCTGCGCCGACGCCGGATGGTTTTCGACCCCTTTCCGGGAAGTGGTCGTATTGGTGCAGATGAGACCATCCAGCTGACAATCCTGGAACACGTGAGCCAATTCCCGTATCTGCTGTTCGGACATATCCGGCGAGACTTTCATGACAATGGGAACGTAACGCCCCGTTTCCTGGGAGAGATTGGCCTGCTCGCTCTTGAGCGCAGCCAACAAATCCGCCGCTGTCTCCGCCTTGGCGAGTTCACATAGATTTGGAACATTGGGACACGAAAAATTGATCGTCACATAATCAGCCACTTCCCACACGGCGCGTAAACATGCCAGGTAGTCAATGCGCGCCTCATCGTTCGGTGTAACCTTGTTCTTGCTGATGTTCACTCCGAGTACCCCATTAAAGTGCCGCGTGGCCTTCAGGTTTTCCACTCCCCGGTCAACACCCGGATTATTGATCCCCATGTGATTGATGATGGCTTGCTGGGGAATGCAACGAAAAAGTCTCGGTGCCTCATTACCCGGTTGAGGACGTGGAGTCAGAGTGCCCACCTCGACAAAGCCGAACCCCAGCGCCCCAAATGCCTCCACCGTGTTACCCTGCTTGTCCATGCCTGCAGCAAGCCCCACTCGGTTAGGAAACTTGAGACCCATCACCTCGACCGGGTCATCCACCGGTTTCCCGCTCAACAGTCGCAACACGCCGAGGCCCTGCGCCATTCGCAATGAAGCCAGAGTAAATTCATGTGCCGTCTCCGGATTCATCATGAAGAGAGCACGTTTCGCTATCCGGTATAAAATCGGGTTCACTTCCGTCGTATCTACCCCGACTCTACCATATACCGACCGCCTTTGCAATCCAATTAGCAAAACAACCACACGTGCCCCAATAAAAATTCCGCTCCGCATTCGCTTCGCAAAAACGCGCGTAGCGCGCTAAAATTCACATCGTTCAAAACTGCCGACGGCTGCAAGGCAGTTTGGACAAAAGCGCAGCTTTTGCCCGCAGGGTGAACAGCCGTGGGGCGGCTGTGAGTCAACGTCCATCGTCCATGCTTCCGTCCATCGCCGCTAGGTGCCCAGTGGCATCGCTTTTTCATGGGACGGATGTGATTGCTAGCCTGCAACGCCCGCTAACTTTGCTTGCGTAAGGGGACAGGATATGGCAATCTTGGCTCCATGTCAAAACTCCTGATGATAACATTCCGTTGCCGCGAGGAACTTTTCGATCGATTAGAGAAGTTTGCCGAGAGCCGAAATATCGACCGAACCTCTGCCGTCAAGCTCGCCCTTCATTACTACTTGAACGTACACGCAAACCCGACACCCGTGCCACCTCCGGATTATATCGAGTAGAAATTTTCTCTCCACCTGTCTCAACTCCTTGCCGAATGCGGTGCAAAAAATTGAGGACTGCATCTTCCACACGTGTCCCAATAAAAATTCCGCTCCGCATCCCGCGCCTCCGGCGCGCTAGCATCCAATTCGTAAATCAATTCATGGACGATGGACGGTGTACGGTGTACGATGGACAAAGCCCACGAGGGCTTTCGAATTTCCCGCGCCTCTGGCACGCTAGCATCCAAATCGTAATTCGTAATTCAGCTTTCCGAGTATTGCACACCGAGAAGACAGAGGTCATCGTCTTGCTCTTCCGTGTGAGTAAAATCCCGCATGGTAGCCAATACCTGCTCAAGCATGGAGCGAATATCTGCCGGAGGACGTTCACGAAGCTGAGACAAGATGCGCGCAGCCCCGAGTTCTTCGCCCGCTGCGTTTGGCGCCTCAATGAGGCCATCGGTGTAGAGCATAACCTTCATGCCCGGTTCAGGATGCAGTTCATACTCGCGGTACATGGCGTGTTCCACGAGACCGAGCGCCGGAGAACGGGGCAAGGGCGGGAGGAAAGCCTCTCCGTTGTGCGGCACCACGATGGGCGCAGGATGCCCTGCTCCGGAAAGGGTGAGACGCCCGGTCTTCAGGTCGAGATAGAGATAGCATGCACTGGCAAACATGGTGATGTTCGCCTTGCTGAAGATCGTATGCAATTGCCGATTTAATGAAGAGAGTAACAGAGCCGGTGTATCGGCCAAACCTGCTACCTGCTCCATCAAACCGCGAAGCATGGAGGCAATCAATGCTGCACGAACCCCATGCCCCATGACATCACATATCAACATACCTACCGCCGATTCTCCGACGGAAAACACATGAAAACAATCCCCCGCCACTCCCACACTCGGACGATACACGTGGTAAAACTGTGCCGAGCGTTCCACTCCTGACTCACCGTGCCACACCCTTCGAGGGATTCTCTCCGGCTGCAGCGCTTGCTGGATCTCTCGCGCCAGTCCTATCTCCTTTTCAAGCGCCCGGTTACGCTCATCCAGTTGCTCTGCCAAGCGGCGGAAACGGTGTTGCGTCTCCACTAATTCTGTCACATCCGAAGAAATCCCCACTATTCCTTTGATGCTCCCGTCAGAAGCGTACCAAGGGAACTTGGATAGCTTGCACCACGAATCAGCTCCCCCTTTCCATTGTTCTCTGTGCACCCTGTTCGTGATGGGCACTCCCGTGCGCATGATCTCCAGTTCCTCTCGCCGTGCGACCCCTGTCGTTTCGGCGGACAAGAAATTGGTGTCACGGCAGCCGATGAGGTCGGAGGGTGTCGGGACGCCCATCTTGCGAGCCGTAGCTTCATTTGCCATGATGAAGCGTGATTCTTTATTTTTGAAGTAGATGTTATCCGGCAGGTAATTGATGAGTGTGCGGAAGAGGTCACGATCCTCCATGGCGTGCATATCTGCCATCTTACGGCGTGTTATGTCCACCCACACGCCTACCAACCTCTCCGGCTTCTTTTCAGAATCTCGCTCCAGCAAACCATTCACTCGAATCCACTTCCATCCGCGCGTCCCTTGGCGCAGCAAGCGCACTTCCACCCGCAACGGTGTGCTGTCATTGTTTTCCATGTACCTCTGCACCGCATTTTGAAAAAAGGCGCAATCCTCCGAGTGGATCGTCGATTCAGAATCCGTGAATATGTTGGGAGCAACCTCATCCACCGGCGCACCCATCATCCGCAAACATTGCTCTGTGTAGTAGATCTCACCTGTCTTGATGTCCCAGCAATACACCCCCTCCTCAGCCGCGCGCAACGCCTTACGCACCATATCCCAAGCAAACACTCCCGGCGCCTTTCGACTCCCCGCCCCGCTCTGATCCGCATTTCCACTCATTACCTTCATTCTCGCACCTTCTGCAAGATATGCAAGAATAATCTTCACATCCGTCCCAAGAAAAACGCGCTTCCAACAGGTGGTCATCGGTGAGTGATGTAACATAACTCATTGGTCATGTACGATTGACGATGTGGATTTTAGCGCGCTACGCGTGTTTTTGAGGAGCGGAAGTAAAACGAAATTTTCGAGGACGAGGGCGGTGGCAGAAGAAAAGCGTCCGGAGTTACGCCATGCTGGGTATATTGCTATGCCGGATCGCAGGGCAAACACATTTGAGAAAAGTGAAACAACGAAGAGAATGCTCTTATGGATTGATATCATCATTGATGCATATCAAAAATCATGACAACAAACGGTCATCATGATGACGGATCTAGAGAACTCATCCGCACACGTTGATGATTCGAAAAATTTGCGCAACGCGCACATTATTAATAAATCGTAAATCGTATGTTGACGCTTCGGTACCGCACTACCTCAGCACCCTGCGGGCAAAATGTTCACGCATTTTGTCCAATCCCACTCCGAGCCCTCGTGGGCTTTGTAAATCGTAAATAGGCAAACGCATTTCCTAATGCGTTTGCCCCGGGGGAATCAACGCTTGCGGTAAGACACCGTATATGATAGAATGGAGAAAGAGAGGCCATGAAACACGTTCTTCTCATAATGACGGCATTAGTCTGGTTGCTGGCGAGTTGTCAGCAACAGAGGGATGTGTATACGCCTGATTACGTGTTCCGCAAGGGATATACGGTGCGTTTGGTAGGAGGAAAAGCTCTGGCTCCCAGAGAAGCTCCTAAGCGAATCAAGCGCGCGATTGCTGCCGCCAACAAGATAGTTGGTAAGCCGTACCGCCGCGGAGGCGGACACGGAAGACACCATGACAACGCCTACGATTGCTCAGGGTCGGTGGCATTTGTCCTCAGGGAGGCGGGGATGCTCAAGAAGGGAACAACGCCTGTGTCCGGAGATTTTCTGCGTTGGGGCAGACCGGGGTACGGAAAATGGCTCACGGTCTATGTGAAGCCGGGCCATGTGTTTTTGATCATAGCGGGGGCTCGTTTTGATACTACGGGGAGTGGTCGTGGGGTTGGTCCCCGCTGGTACACGAAGTCCCGGCGTTGCACAGGATTCAAGGTGCGTCATATACCCGGATTCTAAGAAAGACATGGAGAAAACGGAGCAGGAAAGAGAATTTGGGCTTCAACGCCTCAATGAGCTCATGGTGCATTGGGAACTCACGAATCATGATCTGGTCGTAGCGGGAGGGGACGAAGAACAGCTCACCCACAAGCAGGTGCAGCGCGCCAGAAAGGGGAGAAAGCTCACCCTCGGGATGACGCAAAAGATAGCGCGTGTACTCAATGCAGCCATCCTGCAACGTCTCCCCGCCGAGCAGATCGAATTGTTTCATCCCTACACCCCTCGTGATTTGTTCTCGTATGTTAAGGGATTTGAGGCAGAAAAATGGAGGGATTCCAACGAAGCGCTCGCTGTAAGACAATGAACCGAGACACACCATGGAGCGTCAGTCAACTGCTGGCGCATTTGAAGAGGGCCGTTGAGGTGGAGGTGGGAGAGAAGAGTGTGCAGGGTGAGATAGGATCGTGTAAGACGGCCTCCAGCGGACACGTCTACTTCACTCTCAAAGATGAGCACGCGCAACTCGCCTGCGTGATGTACCGCTATCAGGCGGCCTCCTGCCGAGTAATGCTGAGGGAAGGTCTGCGCGTAGAGATCTCCGGCAAGGCCACCGTGTGGGAAGGGCGCGGTTCCCTCCAGTTTGTCGTGGAGCGTGTGCAGGAAGCAGGCATCGGCTCCCTCCAACAGCAATTTGAGGAACTGAAGCGTAAACTTGAAGCCGAGGGTCTCTTTGATGAAGGGCGCAAACGACCCATTCCTCTCTACCCCCAGACAGTCGGTCTCATTACCTCTCCCACGGGCGCTGTTATCCAAGATATGCGACACCGCCTCGAGCAACGAGCCCCGTGGATGCAAGCCTACCTTCTGCCCGTACAAGTTCAGGGAAAGGGAGCCGAGGTTGGTCTCGCCCGCGCCGTCCGGATGTGGAGTGAACCGGAGAAGTACGATCTGCCGAAAGTGGACTACATTGTTTTGGCGCGTGGCGGCGGTTCGCTGGAGGATCTCTGGTGCTTCAACGAAGAACTCCTGGCGCGCGCCATAGCGTCCAGCAAGATACCTGTCGTCTCGGCTGTAGGACACGAGACGGACTTTACCATAGCTGATTTCGTGGCGGATCTTCGGGCGCCGACCCCAACCGCCGCCATTGAACTCACCACCCCGGATGCTGCCACCTTGGAAGCTTTCCTCGACACCTCTGCTCAAACCATGATCAAGCTTGTGCGACGCGCACTGGACTCATCCGTCCTACGACTGCGCGCCATTGAGAGCGGCAAGCTTCGACGCCCCATGGAACTGCTGGCAACGCATTCCCAACGCATCGACCTGTTGGAGGATGAGCTGCACAACCGATGCAGGTCTTTTCTGAACTCTGCTCACCATCTGCTCTCCCTCCATGAAGCACGATTGCAGCCCGGTCGTCTGCACGTAGAGCTCGCCCGTGGACGTTCCCTCATGGAGTCTGCACAACAGGCGGTGCTGCTGCGCGCACGCTCTCACCTCAGTCGCCTCAGCTCCAATTTGCAGGTGCTGGAACAAAAAATACGCGCGGCAAGCCCGCAGAATGCGTTGCAACGCGGTTTTGCCCTTGTGCGTTCCGACTCCGGTTCCCTTCTTTTACGCGCTCAGGACGCTCCACCGGGCACTCGCCTGCATATTTCTCTCTCCCAAGGAGAGCTCACGGCTCGCACCGAGACGGATTCATAAACCATTGGTTATGTACAATGTACGGATGCGAGCGGAGCTCGCCCATTTACCATTTACGATTTACAAAGCCCCCGAGGGCTCGGAGGGGGATTGGACAAAAGCGTAGCTTTTGCCCAAAGGGCGCTGAGGTAGGGTGGTACCGAAGCGTCAAGGCGCCCGACGGTCCCGTGTAGGGCGCACGCGTAGCGGGCGGTGAGGGCGATTGGACAAAAGCGCAGCTTTTGCCCCGCAGGGGTGAAAACTGCCGACGGCTGTAAGGCAGGTTAGCCAAAAGCAACCGCTTTTGTCCCAACGGGGTGAGGAGTCGTGAGGCGACTCCGAAGCAAAGCTCGTGAGGCGAGCTTGAGGCAAGCATCGGTGGTAGGTAAAATCACGGGTTGTCGCTGCAAGAAAAGCGTTCGGAGATATGTCGTGCCATCTTGATGGCTTTGCCTCCATCGTCCATCGTCCATCGTCCATCGTCCATCGTCCATCGTCCATCGTCCATCGTCCATCGTCCATCGTACATGGGCACCTCCGGTGCCTCGGTCCATCGTCCATGAATTAAGGCCTAGAGAAGATTTATTGGGACACGTGTGGCTATGCCTCGGGCAAATTCCGACGTGTTTCGGAAAAATTTGGGCTTGACATCAGAGGCGGATTTGCTATAGTCACTCCGCTTGCTCGCCAAGCCTATAATCATCTGTCCCCATCGTCTAGGGGTTAGGACATATGATTCTCAGTCATAGAACCGCGGTTCGAATCCGCGTGGGGATGATTCAAAAAGGGCTTTATGAGATTCTTCTCGTGCAAACACGGAGCCGGGAATGGGATAATCGCATTGACATGAGGGAGGATCTGTGTTAGGAGAGGGGCGTGATAAGGGTCGCCCAGATAGATGGGGAGGCAGAGGTGTTTTATTCACTGCAAGGGGAAGGAACGCGAGCAGGGGAACCGGCTGTTTTTCTGAGGCTTGCCGGTTGCAACAGGCGCTGCTCATGGTGCGACACAAAGTATTCATGGGAGACGGGGCTGGAATTGACGGAAGAAGAAGTGGCTCGGCGGATGCTCGCTTTTGACTGTCGCCACTTTGTCATCACGGGCGGAGAACCCCTTTTGCAGACAGAGAAGTTGGAAAATTTGTGTTTACTCTTGCCGGAAAATTCCATCATTGAGGTCGAAACGAATGGCACTCTTGCACCTTCACCCATCCTGGCTCAAAGGGTGAACCAATGGAATGTGTCTCCCAAGTTACGGCATTCAGAAAATAACGCCTCCCTACGCCCGGAAATCCTCTCGTCGTTCGTCTCCCTGCCCGAGGCGTGGTTCAAATTCGTCGTACGCGGTGAGGAGGATTGGGCGGAGATCGAGTCTTTGGGACTCCCACGAAAGCGGCTGCTACTCATGCCTTGCGCGGCAGATCGGGAGAGCTATCGCCGTGCGCTTCCTGAAGTGTGTGAGATGTGCCTCCGCCATGGGGTGAGGCTCTCTCCTCGTCTTCATGTCGAGCTCTGGGACCAACGGCGCGGGTGTTGAAAAAAACACCTATACCGAACCGCAGAATTCGTAGGTTGAGAAAACAGTAGCTTCGTCTTGCGGGGAACGGAGTCTCATGAAAACGTGGTTGGGAGAGAGAAGCGGACTCCAGCAAAAGATCGGCGCCCGGTTTGGCCTGAGCCTTGTACTCCACTCGCATACGGCTGAGAGAGAAGTCGATACAACTCACAGCGAGATCCAGCGAACGACCGGCATTGAGGTGGCAATTCGCATCCACATAACCAGGAACCACTCGGTCGCGACGCAGAGGCACAAAAGCTAAACCGTCCGGCAGGGTGATCTTGCGGGAGAGATACTCCATCGGGAGGGGTTCGCAGTCGATGATGCTCTCGTACGCGCTTCGCGGCAGGACGAAGGGCTTGCCTGTGTCGCGGTTTACAAAGGCGCCTACAGCAAAGCTCAGCGCACACAGGGTGCCCGAAGCATCGCGTATCGTTGTATTTCGCAGACCGTAAAAGCCTTTGCATCCATGGATGCCCGTCCAGATCTCAATATCTTCGCCATAAGCCGGCAGGTGGTAGATTTCCACCTGCCGAGAGACAAGAAAAACACCTAAATTATTTTCTTGCAAAAAGTTGAAGAAAACAGGCTCCCCTTGAAACTGGAAAGAGCTGCAATCCTGCATGAGCAAACCTATCACCCCGGAGCGTAACAGTCCGTCTGCCCCTACGTCACTCGTCGCTACCTTGTGATGAAACGAATACATTTGCCTCACAGATTCCTTAGGACACTCCGAGAGAAAACTCGAGACCCGCTCAACGCAGTCTGATGAGTTCAAGCTCCCGAACCATACATTGGTTCACGTCTCCGTTCCCATTCACGCAGTCCGGCGTGTAACGAAGGGAAAACTCATGAGTTCCCTCGCTGAGGTGCAACTTTACCAGCGCCGTGAGTGTGTAATCTTCCCATCGATCCTGCTCCGTGTTATGCGGCAGGGGAATAATCGCCACAGGACGCTCATCCACCCATAACTCACGCAGGGCGCATGTATCGGCATCTCGCAGGGAAGCTGTCGCGTTGCTGTACCTCACCCGCACCCCGTAGGTACCCGTACCCAACGTGGCGGCGGAGAAAACGAGGATGCGCGTGCACGGGCGCGTGTCAAGCCAGGCCTGACCCTGCTGGACATCGTATTCCGCGTGCTCGCCCACCTTGGTCGGGGAGAGGAGAACTCTTGCCCCGGGAGCTATGTATTCAAGTGGTACACTGGGCTCGGAACACCGACTCTCGCTGATCGCCTGAACGCGGTAGAAACGAGTATAGCTGCGGGTGGAATAAATGGGGTGATAAGAAGTTTTTCTGACGGTGCGCAGGCAGGTTCCGTTGGAGTAAACTTTGTAGAACTTGGCGCCCGGCACGGGCTTCCAGCGCAGAAGAGAGGGTGACAAGCCATCCCACACCGGAGCGGGCAAATCCTCCTTTGTCTTGATGAAGAGTGACTCATCTGCCTCCTCCTCGTCATCGTTGGGCAACAGCTCGAGTTCCACTTGAATGTGCCCCTCCGTGTCGAGGGGAATCACGGGAGAACCGGCCTTGCCGTTAATGATGACGGAAGCCACGTTGCTACCGTAGCCGTTGAGGTGCACATCAAGCACCATGTTGCGGATGCGAATACCGGTGAACCAGTGACTGCCGACCAGACTGCGGGGAACGCAGGGATTGAATACGAGGGAATCATGCTCATATTGGATTCCCAGCAGGGCGTGATAGAAGAGCCCCAACATACCCGCCGCGCTCCAAAGTTGACTGTCAGAATTCTGCAAAGTAGCATCCGCCTCTCCGTTTTCCGCATGCAGATTTTCTTTGTTGGTGCCGTTCACCAAGGCAGCCCTCAACATGCTCGCCATGCCAAACTCAACTCCCGCCATGTCCTGCACATCCGCGTGAGCCAGTAGGACAAAAGCCTCAACAAAAGGCCAGATGGCGCGGTTGTGGTAGGCATCCGCTAAATTCTTTTTGTACGGCGAGAACACCGGAGTACCAAAAACGCTGCGAGGGAGAGCCCGAAGAGCCTTTTGCGCATGCCCGCCGGCCACGCCGCTGAGCACAGCCAGGGCAGTCGCAAGTGCATCCGTCCGCATATCCATACAGCCGTCCGGCAGCTTGAGCATGAAGTAGCTGTCCGTCCCCGAGTGCCAGAAGGTAGCGTTGATGGCGTCGGACAGTTGGTTGGCCTGGTCCATGTAAACCTGGGCTTCCTCGGGGCGACCGGCTTCCTGAAGCATACGACCCAGGAGGCGGCGGCTCATGCAATGCAACACATTTGTTCCGAAGGCATAAGAAGCACCGATCTGGGCCGGAGTCATCCCTTCCGGGTAGCTCTGCTCCCGCCAATCCAAAAAGGTTGTTTCACCGGGGAAAAGAGGATTCGGACGTAACACCTTATCATCCTGTGCGAAAGTTTTGATCAGGGTATCAATACAGAATCGAAGCCAATCCTCCCCACCGGCGGATAGATAACTACACCAGGCGCCCAGAGCCCAAGAAACACGATCCGTCGAGATGGGCCAACCTCCCCCGGTTCCCGTGTCCTGGATGATGACGCCGTCACGCACCCGACAGCGCAGGCTCTCACGACAAGCCTCAGGAGCCGCGAGGTCAGCGCCTAGCACGGCGGCATAGGCGATGTCCCGGGTCCATACTCCGCTCCATGCCGCGCCTGCCTTGAGAACCCCCTCCGGCGTGAGGTTGCGATGGACCTCGTGCATCGCAAGGGCATACATAGCAGTGAGTAATGGAGCCTGGTCGCTGTGGTAGCCGACGCAACCCTCCGGAACAGGCGGAATATATAATGAATCTCGCTGACTTCCACGGATGATTTCAATGCGCTGCGGGGAAAGCACCTCGATGGATGTGTCGCCCTGACGGAAGCTCCGCGCCGTCAGGCTGTATGTTCGATTCGTGAACAGGACTTTTTTTCTTCGTGGACTCATGACTCTACAGTAATTAGTTTAGCTTAAAGGATGGAACCGGGGGAGTAAGCGGCAGCTTCCGGATAGTGAGAGATGATATCTTTTACCATGGAACAGAAAGTTTCCACCTGAGCCGTGGCCATACCGGTCTCCCCCGCATTTTCTCGATAAATTGTCTGTATCTCAGCGTCAGATAAATGCAGCCGTGCATCCCGACCCAACCTCTCCATCAGGTCGTTTCGCGTTATGCGCCCCGCACGAAGGTCGTTGGATACTGCTACGGCGTGCTCTTTAATCACTTCGTGCGCCTCTTCTCGCCCCACTCCTTTCTTCACGGCTGCCATGAGAATCGTTGTGGTCATCAAAAACGGCAAATAGCGCTCCAGTTCCGTGTGTACCACAGTCTCATGCAGTTGCATCTGGTTCAGTACGGTCAAAAAAGTCTCAAACAACCCATCCGCCGCCATAAAGGCATCCGGCAATACGCAGCGTCGCACCACCGAACAGGAAACATCACCCTCATTCCATTGATCGCCACTGATGGAAGCAATCATGGTGAGATGTCCCTTGATAATGGAATGGAATCCGTTGATTCTCTCACAAGACCGCGGGTTCATTTTGTGGGGCATAGCGCTGGAACCGGTCTGACCCTTCGAAAATCCTTCAGTACAAAGTTCATGTCCCACCATAAGCCTCCACGTTTTGCAAAAACTACTCGGACCGCTCGCGAGACCCACCAAACCGGAAATAACCTCAAAATCCAACGAACGCGGATACACCTGCCCCACATTGACCCATTTCATCGGAATCCCGAGGTGGGAACAAATACGTTCCTCCAGTTGCCGCACTTTGGAACCATCCTTGGCAAAGAGAGAAAGCTGATCCAGCTGCGTGCCCACGGCTCCTTTTATGCCGCGTACCCGGTAGCGTTGCATGATGCTCTGCCAAGCGCCCACCCAATGCAGCAATTCCTCGCCAAACATAGCGATGCGTTTGCCCACTGTGCTGGCCTGTGCGGCGACGTTGTGCGTACGAGCCGCCATAACGACCTCTTTCCATTCCTCCGCTCGCTTGGCCATGCGGCTCAGTGCAGCTATGGATTTATCATGAATGATTTGCATGGAACGCCAAACTTGTAGTTGCTCGACGTTTTCCGTGAGGTCTCGGCTGGTCATCCCCTTGTGGATGTGTTCGTAGCCTGCCAACGCACAAAATTCTTCGATGCGAGCCTTGACATCGTGGCGAGTGACCCTTTCCCTTGCATCGATTGATTTGGTATCCACCTGCTCCTTGACCCTCTCGTAGGAGTCAATGGCTTCTTGCGGGATGTCCAATCCTAAATCTCTCTGAGCTTTCATCACCGCTATCCACAACTCCCTCTCCAACACAATTCTTCCTCGAGTACTCCAAATCGCTTTCATCGCAGGGGAAGCATATCTCCCCGCCAGTACATTGGGTATCTCTGTGTCACTCATACGGGATATTTGAGGTTCGCGCGCTCGCGCGCCCGCAGGATATCACATTTGATTCCGCTTGACAAGTCCAAAACTCTTCCACCTGCAAATTTCCTATCTCTTTGCATTCCAGCATCAATGTGCCCTCATTCTCCCTCAGCTTTCAAAAATCACATGGCCCCCCCTCCCATGTTCCTTTCCCCCATGATCGGAAACTCAACAGAAATCGTTCTATAATAATTTATTATCATCTAGTTATAAAGCAATGTTCTTTTTTATGTACGGTTGGCGCTGCCATTTAAGAATCTGTGTCAGACCCTATTGCCAAGGCTGGAATCAGCCGATCGGGACAGCGTCGCACGGCGTCATGACGAATGAAAAAAGCCGCCCGCAGGGTTTCTCCCACGGACGGCTTAAATGAAACACACTGGGGTACCACCCCAATGATGAAAATATACAACAGCTTCCAAACTGCGTCAACTCCAATAAAAAAAGGCTGCCCGCCGGTGTTGGGCCATCGACGGGCATTAGAAAGGAGGTGTCCTTTCCGAGGATCGGATCCTGACGATCAAGCTCATTCTAGTGCGGAGCGGTACTTTTGTCAACCTGATTTTCCTTGCAGCCCCACCGCGAGAAGTCTCAGACTTGTTTCTTTTGCACTGCCTCCGCTCAGCGTCCATGACCGCAGAGTAAACGCATTTGAGAGAAGCTCATCAACGGAGAGAATGCTCTTATTGACTGATATCATTGTTTATATGTACCAAAAACCATGACAACAAGCGGTCATCATGATGATGGCTTTCAAGACGCCTTCTCGTTCGCCAAATTCGCGGCGTTGCCGCCGAACTCCCCAAATCGTAATTCGTAAATCGAAAATTGACTCAGCGCCGCCCCATCGGCACTTCGCCCTTCGGGCAAAAGCTGCGCTTTTGTCTAACCAGCCTTACAGCCGTCGGCTGTCTTGTAAATAGGCAAACGCATTTCCTAATGCGGTTGCCCTACCCCCTCCCCGGCACAGCACTCGCGATTTTTTCCTCTCTCAAAAACACCTTCTCGAAGAAAGTGTAAAGCAAAAAATTCATAAAAATGCGATTTTTTCTTGGCTTTTCACAGAATTGCGCTAAAATGAAACCATGACAACGAGGGACAAACTAGTGGAGAAAATCATGAGCGGGACTCAAGATGGAAATGTCTCATTCGACGAATTAAAAAAATTCCTTGAAATGAAAGGGTACAAATTGAATCGAATCTCTGGATCCCATCATATTTTCACTCGCGAAAAGTCTCAACCGTTCAACGTTCAACGCTTCGAAAACGGCAAAGCGAAACGCGCACAAATTCGCGAAGTTAGGCTGTATTTCATGAATGAATAAACTCCAATCCATTTTCCTTCACCACTATGAAAACCTACAACTACGACACCACCCTCGAATGGGACGAAGAAGATAAAACATGGGTAGCCAGAGTCCCGGCTCTGCCCGGCTGCATCGCCTTTGGCGATACTCAAGTCGACGCGCTGGAAGAGCTTCAAACGGCCATCCCCGAATGGATCGCCGCTGCACAGGAATCCGGCTTCCCGTACCGCGCGCCGGTCCCAGACATAGATGCTCTCAAAAAGGCGAGCAAACTTCTCAACATGACCGAGGTTGCTCGCGTGCTAGGAATCGCCCCTCGCACCCTGCACTCACGCCTCAAAAACGGCACTCCATTCCGCGCCGGAGAAGCCGAAAAGCTGCGCGATGAGCTTGCCAAGCACTCCGTCGTTCTGGTCTGAGCAATACCCCCAACAGACTCAACACCTGCTATTTTTTCTTCCCCAGGCATAGCTGCGCGCCGCCGTCTGCAATGCGACGAAGGAGTTTAACTGCAATATCGGAGATCTTCGAATCGCCGTCCATGAGCTGCTTCATCACGTCGTCGAGGTCCCCGTACCGAGTAACGACAATGGTTGGTCATTCGTTGAGTTTGCGGGCGTCTCGCCCGTTGCTGCCTCCTCCATAGCCGCCGCGGTCCAACCCCGTACGCTCCCTTTCCCCTCCAATGTTCCTTTTTTCCCCCCCATGATCGGGGACTCAAATCTGGTAGTACACGGGAAGGGACTCGAACCCCTGACCAACTGCGTGTAAAACAGCCGCTCTACCACTGAGCTACCCGTGCCTGATGGGGTGCATTCTACCATGCTCGATTGGGATTGCAAGACTAAATCGTGATAATTTTCTACGGGCTCAATCAATCCCACATCCGTCCCAAGAAAAACGCGATCCTAACACGCAGTTATCGCTGAATGATGCAACATAACTTATTGGTTATGTACGATGTACGATGGACGATGGACGATGTGAATTTTAGCGCGCTACGCGCGTTTTTGCGGAGCGAAAGTAAAACGAAGTTTTCGAGAATGAGGGCGGTGGGCGCCTAGCGGTGACTCGTCGGCACCACACTGCCTCCTTGCCCTTCGGGCAAAATGCTCACGCATTTTGTCCAACCGCACTTACCGCCCGCTTCGCGTGCGCCCTACACGGGACCGTCGAGCGTCTTGTAAATCGTAAATAGGCAAACGCATTTCCAATGCGTTTGCCCCGGGGGAAGGTAATTTTTTCTTGATGCTCGGGGGTGAAAGAGTTAGAATGACCACATGGCGGAGATACATCCAACTGCTATTGTGGATCCCACGGCAGAAATTGCCGAAGACGTGAAGATCGGACCGTATTGCGTAGTGGAGGGGCATGTAAGGCTCGGCAAGGGCTGCGTGCTTCACAACCACGTTGTACTCGGAGGTCCTTCCGTCTTCGGTGAACGGAATGAGTTTTTCCCTTTTGCTGTGATAGGACTTAAGTCTCAGGATTTGAAGTATAAGGGAGAGCCGACGTATCTGGAAGTAGGAGATGACAATGTGTTCCGCGAGAACTGCAACATCAACCGCTCCACGTCTCCGGAAACTAAGACCGTCATCGGCTCCCACAATCTCTTCCTCATCAATTCGCACTGCGGACATGAATGCCGGGTGGGCAACCACTGCATCTTCTCGGGTTTCGCGGGAGTCGCGGGTCACTGCCACATCGGAGACTGGGCCATCTTAGGCGGGTTTGCAGCTCTGCATCAGTTCGTGCGCGTAGGGGAGCACGCCATGATCGGCGGCTGTGCACGGGTCGCCCAAGATGTGCCTCCCTACATGATCGCCGAAGGGTTCCCCGCCATGGTTCGTGCCGTAAACAGTATCGGTCTGCAGCGCCGCGGTGTGTCAGATGAAGATGTGCAGGCGATTAAATTCGCATACCGTAAACTTTTCCTCCACAAAGGGTGCAATATCCACGAAGGCATGGAATCTATCCTGGCTGATGAGCAATACGGTAAAAATACCATGGTCAACAACCTCATCCGCTTCCTCAAAGAATCCGAACGCGGCTTCCTGCACTGATGCGCCGGTATATCGTCTTTGACCTCGACGGAACCTTGGCAAACACCTTGCCGGGCATAGCAGCAGGAGTGAACCGCGCCTTGGTTTGTCTCCACCGCGCAGCTCTGAGTGAGACCGCCGTGCGCGGCATGATCGGTCGTGGAGCGCGTAATCTTTGCGCCCAGGCGATAGGATACCCGGACGCGGATTCTGCCCCGGCTGACTTGCTGGACGAAGTACACGAACTCTTCCGACGCGAATACCCGCATTGTTGGCGCGGAAGAGCCTCCCAACCCTATCCCGGCATGGCAGACCTCCTGCGGGAACTGGCAGACAACCAGGCGCACCTTGCCGTTCTTTCCAACAAACCGCACGATGTCACGCTCCCCATGGTGCAAGAGCTTTTTCCCGGTGTTCCGTGGAATCCTGTCATGGGCTTTTCCGGTGTCTTTCCGCGCAAACCGGCACCGGACTCTCTGCTGCACATAGCGGCGAGATGGAAGGTTTCGGCGCAGGATGTGACCCTTGTCGGTGATTCCCTGTACGACGCGAACACGGCTCAAAACGCCGGCTGCAAACTCGTGCTGGTGAGCTGGGGCTACGCGGTGATTGAGACTCTTGAGGCTACCGGACAACCTCTGGTACATTCCGTGCGCGATCTGCGGGAATTACTCCTGAGGTGATTTAGTCACGGTGGTAAGGCGTTCCCGCCAACAGGGTACGGATACGATAAATCTGTTCCAGCAACACCACGAGGGCTAGCTCGTGCTGCATGGTATGCCGTCCCAAAGAAATGACAAAGTCGCAAGCCTCCCGCAACCGTTCGCTGTGTCCATCCGCCGCACCGATAAGGAAAGCAACCCGCTTGACCGAGTGAAGCTCCCAGTCACGCCACTTCGCTTCCATCTCGCGGGTGGACCAATTTTCTCCCCTCTCATCCAAAGCAACGCGCAGGCAACCCTCACTGGCGCTCAGGAGTCTCTCGCCTACTCTCTCCGCCCCACCGCTGTCTTTGACATACTGCACCTGTACCCCACCGTACGGATGAAGCCGGCGAATGTACAGCTCTGCTCCATCCCTAGCATAAGGGAGCGAGGGCTTACCACCTGCTAATACGACAACATCCATAAACAAAAACCGCCGAAGCTGACCCGACAAATGAGGTCCGAATACCGTTGCTACCTCTCGGTCCTGGCGGGGTTTTTCGGCCGCACTTCCGGGGGCTCCGGCGGCATGCGCATTCTGCCATAATCATGACTGATCAGTCAAGCCGAATTTCTTCATACGCCCCATTCCGCAATCGGACAAAAATGAGTGTACCGAACGGGGAAAAGAGGGCAAGGGATTTATCATTTGGACAAAAATAGCGTACCATAATGTCTGTATGGTAAACACAGACAAAAAACAAGGAGCCACTGTAAGCACGTCGTACACGCACGCAATCCGTACAAGATGCTGCCTCTTTCACGAAGAGAGCATGACAATTCGTTATTGCCCTTGAATGATCACAAAATTACTGATGACCTCACGTGTCCCAATAAAATCTTCTCCGAGCTCATTCAACCCATCCCCTGTGCGTTTTGTCCTGTACGATTTGGGCAAAGTCAGCAAAGCCCCCGAGGGCTTTCACATTTCCCGCGCCTCTGGCGCACTAGCATCCATATCGTAAATCGTAAATAGAATTGTGGTAACACTTGCCAACCGAGGGACAGCGTGGTAGAGTGAAGAAATGAAGGAAGTGCTGGCAACGAGTCGTTTGTATGGCATCGTGGACTTGGGGTATGTGGCTGCAAGTGAGGCGCTGCTGTGCGCACGCGAATTGATGGACGGTGGCGTGCGCATTCTACAGCTACGAG
The DNA here is from genome assembly GCA_947628035.1 of uncultured Akkermansia sp. GTDB lineage: Bacteria > Verrucomicrobiota > Verrucomicrobiia > Verrucomicrobiales > Akkermansiaceae > Akkermansia. The sequence goes on from CANQYL010000006.1 coordinate 29,490, forward strand.
CAAAGGGGGTGGCACTCCCACAGGTGGAAGAGCTGGGGAGAGCGTTGCAGGCGGAGTGCCGGGAGCGCGGCTCCCTCTTCGTGCTGAACGACTACCCCGAGCTCGCCGCCGAGATTGAGGCAGATGCCGTACACGTGGGGCAGGACGCCGGTGAGCTGGCGGAAGTGCGACGCATGGTAGGAGACAAAATGCTCATCGGTCGATCAACGCATAGTTTGGAACAAGTAAAACGAGCCAAAGAGGAGGGGGCGGATTACATAGGCTACGGACCCCTCTTCCCTACGGCGACCAAGCCGGGGAGACCGGCCGTCGGGACGGCGGGAATAGCTCCGGCGCAGGAAATCGCGGGAGAGATGCCCGTGTTTTGCATCGGAGGAGTGAATGAATCAACCCTGCCCGAAGTGCTGTCAGCCGGGGCGCGTCGAGTGGTCGTTGTCTCGTGGCTCCTGCAACAGACGGATCGGACAGCGGCGGCGAGGAAACTGCTTCAACAAATCAAACATTCTTCCTGAGGACGCACCATGGCACGAATCTTGGCAGCGATGAGCGGCGGGGTGGACAGCGCGGTGGCAGCGGCGCTGCTCGTGCAGCAGGGACACGAGGTTGTGGCTGCCTACATGAAGAATTGGACGAATGAGGAAGGAATCCCCGGCGAGTGCCCGTGGGAGCAGGATATCCGCGACTCTCGCGCCGTCTGTGCCAAACTGGGCATTGAACTGCGTGTGGTGGATCTCGTGGAGCAATACCGCAAGCGCATCGTGGACTACCTGCTGGAAGGTTACCGCGCCGGCGCCACACCGAATCCGGATGTACTCTGCAACCGGGAAATGAAGTTCGGTGTCCTTCTCCATTATGCGCTTGAGCAGGGTTTTGAAAGTGTCGCCACCGGTCACTACGCGCAGCGGGAGGACGCGGCGGACGGCGAGAGTTACATCCTGCGCGGGGCAGATCCGAACAAGGACCAATCCTATTTTTTGGCGCTCATGCGCGGGGATCAGATATCCCGAGCTCTCTTCCCCATAGGACACCTCACCAAACCCCAAGTGCGCGAGCTGGCGCGGGAGTACGATCTACCGAACGCGGCAAAGAAGGATTCCCAAGGCATCTGCTTCATCGGCAAGGTAAAGATGAGCGATTTCCTGCGTCACTACATCCCGGATTCACCGGGCGATATCGTGGATGTGCATGGCAAGGTGCTGGGTCGCCATCCGGGTCTGCACCTTTTCACCATCGGACAACGCAAGGGGCACCATGTCGCCTCCCCCATCGAAGGCATCGCGTACGTCGTCGTCGGCAAGGATCTCGCGCACAACCGACTCATCGTCGGTTACGAGTCGCCGGACACACCCGGCCTGTACTCCACCGGCGCCACGGTCGGAAGTATCTCCAACACGCGCGTTCCCCTGCCGGAACGCGTACTCGTGCAACCCCGCTACCGCACCCCCGCCGTACCCGCCAACTGCCAATACCTCTCACCCCATCGCGTGCAGCTCACGTTTGATTCCCCTGTTCGTGCTCTCTCTCCGGGTCAGGTATGCGCCTTCTATGATAGAGAATCTCCGGGAGGAGCGAGACTCCTGGGGGGCGGGTTCTTTGAGGAATGCGTGACGCGGTGAGTCCGGAAAACCTGTCCTGACATCAGACGCCTCCCTCCTCTACATTCTGTCGAAACGCATCACCACATCTGCCCCAATAAAATTTCTCCGGTCTCATTCAACCCATTCTCCATGTGTTTCATGGACGATTCGTCATAGCAGTACACCCAGCATGGCATATCTCCGGTTGCTTTCCTCACAAAAAACATCCACGAACTTTCCCCACCATCGATGCTCGGCATCGCATATCCCGCGCGTAGCGCGCGAATTCCCAACATCGTCCATAGTCCATAGTCCATAGTCCATCGTACATAACCAATTAGTTATGCTACATTGTCTGCCGATAACAGCATATTGATATCTCTCTTCTTGGGACGGATGTGGCGCATCACAGCAGGCGTGAATTTCGTTTTGCAATCCCCTGGGGCGTGTGGTATAGTGAGCGCACGATGACACAGGAAGCATTACTCAGCATACTGGAGAGGGATGCGCGGCTCAGCGACCGGCAGATAGCCGAGTTGCTGGGAGCCACGGAAAAGGAGGTGAGTTCTGCCCGCGCCGAGCTGGAAAAAGCCGGCAAAATTGTCGGTTACCGCACCATTCTGAATGAGGATCGTGAAGGTGTCTCCGCCTTTATTGAGGTGCGCTGCACACCGGAACGCGGCGGTGGCTTCAATCGACTCGCCCAGCGCATCGCACGCTTCAGCGAGGTGAAGAGTTGTTACCTGATGTCCGGCGGATATGACCTGCTGGTGATGGTGGAGGCAAGCGATCTGATGGAGGTGGCACGTTTTGTGAGCGACAAGCTCTCCAGCCTGGAGGGCGTGCTCTCCACTTCCACGCACTTCCGCTTGAAAACCTACAAGATGCACGGTCTCCTCTTTGAGGAACCCATGAGTCCGGAACGCATCAGCATAGCCCCCTAACCTTCTACCACGATGGATTGGAACAACTCTCTCTCCCGCCAAGTCGCTGATCTCCCACGCTCCGGTATCCGTGAATTCTTCGATCTCGTCATCGGCAGCAGAGGCATCATCTCCCTCGGCGTCGGCGAGCCGGACTTTGTCACCCCATGGAACATCCGCGAAGCCGCCATCTTCTCCCTCGAAAAAGGCCACACGACCTACACGAGCAACTACGGACTGGAGAGTTTGCGGCGCGCCATCGCTGTCTATGTACAGGAGTTTTTCCACGTGGAGTATGATCCGCTCTGCGAGATCCTGCCGACGGTCGGAGTGAGTCAGGCGATCGACTTGGCGCTGCGCTGCTTGCTCAATCCGGGCGACGAAGTGCTCTACCACGAGCCGGGCTACGTGAGCTATGCGCCGACGGTGGCGCTCACCTACGCCGTGGCGCGACCGGTGGAGACGAGTATTGATGACCTCTTTGCTCTCTCACCGGAGAAATTGGAGGCAGCCATTACCCCCAAGACCAAGGTACTCATGCTGAATTTCCCGACCAATCCGACCGGATCCATCGCGCCGCGCGAGACTCTGGAAAAAATTGCCGAGATCTGTAAGAAGCACGACATCTTCGTACTCACGGACGAAATTTACTCAGAGCTGCGCTACGATGGGATACCTCACACCAGCATTGCTTCGCTACCCGGCATGAAGGAGCGCACGCTCCTGCTGCACGGCTTCTCCAAGGCCTTTGCCATGACCGGTATGCGCCTCGGCTATGCCTGTGGGCCGCGTGAGCTCATCGACATGATGGTCAAGATCCATTCCTACACCATGATCTGCCCCTCCATCACCAGCCAGGAAGCAGGCATCGAGGCCCTGCAGCACGGTCGCCAGGCGATGGAGGAGATGCGCGATAGCTACCATGTCCGCCGCGACTATATCGTCGGTCGCTTCAACGACATGGGGATGGACTGCCACCTGCCCGGCGGCGCCTTCTACACCTTCCCCAGCGTCAAGAGGTTCGGACTGAGTTCCCGAGAGTTCTCGCTCCGCCTGCTCAAGGAAGAAAAGGTCGCTGCCGTCCCGGGGACGGCGTTCGGAGTCTGCGGTGAGGGCTACCTGCGGTGCTGCTACGCGACAAATTACGATCTCCTAGAGCAAGCCTGTGACAAAATGGCTCGTTTCTGCGACCATCTCATTGCCCCATAATTTCCCCAACGCAATTCCCTCTCTTTTCAACTATGGATTGGATCACTCTTGCCATCGCCTTGTGTACAGGCATTTCGTTGTCAGCCGCTTGCGGCTTTCGCGTTTTTGTGCCTCTGCTCGCAGTGTCGGCAGCGGTGCGGTACCTCAACGTGCCGGTCAATGACACCCTTGCGTGGGTGGGTTCCGATGCGGCATTTGTCTGCCTCCTGGCAGCCACAGTTGTCGAAGTCCTCGCTTATTACATCCCGTTCGTGGACCATCTTCTGGATACGGTGAGCGCACCGCTTGCCCTCGCTGCAGGTGCGATCATAACCGCCGGTCTTCTCCCGGAAATGCCGGACTACGCTCAGTGGGGCATCGGTATCATCGCCGGAGCAGGAGCAGCCGGCGCCGTGCAAGCCGGTACCACAGCTCTCCGCGCCACCAGCACCGTGAGCACCGGCGGACTCGGCAACTGGGTCGTCACTACGGTCGAGAATATCCTCTCCCTGCTCGGTTCCATCCTGGCTATCCTGCTCCCTGTGGTAGCCATCCTCGGGGTGTTGTTACTTGCCCTCATGGTGGGACTCATCATCCGACGAGTTCGTCGTCATCGACACGCCACGAGTACTCCCGCGCCCTAACCCCTTTCGCTGAATCATGCAGGCTTTCATTCTCGGCGCCGGTCTCGGTACTCGCTTGGCTCCCCTCTCTTCCATCGTACCTAAGCCCCTCCTTCCCGTTTTTCAAAAGCCGTTGATCCAGCACATGATGGATCATTTCATCCGCGCCGGAGTTCAGGAATTCATTGTCAACACTTCCCACCTAGAGCTCATGTGGGAACGCGCCTTTCCCTTCCCCGATCCGCAATACCGCGGGGTCCCGGTAACTCTCAGCCACGAGGAAGAGCCTCTGGATTCCGGCGGCGGTCTGCGCAAGATCATGCCGCTTGTCCACCCGGATGAACCGCTCCTGGTTCACAATGGCGACATCTACATGGACTTCCCTATTCAGGAGCTCCTCCACGAGCATCGACGCCGAGGCAACATGGTCACTCTCGCTTTGCGCAGCGTTGACGGCAAACGCAATGTCGGCTTTGATCCTTCCTCCGGTCGTGTCACCGATATGCGCCACGCACTCGGTGCCGATCCCGGTTCCTACCAATTTGCCGGCACCTACGTCATGCAGCCGGAACTTGCCGAACTCTTTCCCGATCTTTCTCCGGAAACTCCTTTTTCTATCGTCCCTATCTGGTTGGAAATCATCAAGCAAGGGAAAGTAGGAGGCGTTGTCGCCGATTGGCCGACTTGGCACGAGATGGGCACCCCGAAGGACTATCTGGACGCGGTACTCTCCATGAACTCCCGGGAGCGCATCCACCCGACCGCTATCTTGTCCCCTGCCGCCGATCTCAGCGAGGATTGCGTGGTTGGCAAGGATGCCGTCATCCCGGACGGCTGCACCCTCACGGATTGCATCGTCTGGCCACGCACGCATGTAGCCCCCGGGGTGTACAATCGTTGCGTGCTCACGCCTCGGCTCAATGTGCCGTGTTAAGGAAAGGCTTGTGTGAAGGGAAGTTCCTTACGGATGCTGCAACATCCTGCCCCCTTCACTTCTTGGAGCGGCTCCGGGCATTTGCCACGTCAAAGGGAAGAAAAGACCCTTCGAGGCTCAGGAGAAACCGTTTGCGTTCGAGTCCACCGGCGTAACCGGTCAGCGAGCCATTGGTGCCAAGCACGCGATGGCAGGGAATGAAGATGATCATGGGATTGTGGGCTACCGCGTTGCCCACCGAACGCGGCGAAGCCATGATTCCTCGGGCGTGGAGCTGCTTGCAGATATCGCCGTAGCTGGCAGTCGAGCCGTACGGGATACGACACACCTGCTCCAAGATGTTGCGTCGAGCCGGCGTACAGAGGGGACGCAATTTCGGTCGTTCAGCCCCGTCTATTTTGGCAAAATAGCACCGCAGCCACTCGCGAGCCTGCTCCAGCGGGGGAACGATGCGACGTTTGTGCGGCGGGAAGATGAGTCCCTCCTTGTAATTAGCCTGTCCCTCAATCCAAGCTCCGCGCAGTGCCTCCTCATCGCTCACGAGGTAGATTTCCCCCAGCGGAGATTTAAAGGTGGCTGAATAGAACTCACTCATAGTATGTTAGGAAGCAACGATGTTGACGAGACGTCCCGGAACCACAATCACTTTCCGTACGGTTTTTCCATCCGTAAATTCCTTGATGCGCGCACTGGCGAGGGCGGCCTGCTCCAATTCTTCCTTGGAGGCATCTGCCGCCATTTGGAGCTTGTCGCGCAGCTTGCCGTTCACTTGTACGACTATTTCACGCGTGTTCTCGACGAGCAGTTCCTCGCTGTAGCTTGGCCAGGGCTGGAGAGCCAACTGGGCGGTCGGAAGCGCCGGGAATGAAACACAGAGGCGACTGTAAAGTTCCTCCGTGATGTGCGGGGCAAAGGGGTTGAGGATGTGCAGCAAACCTACGTAATCCGACACGCACACGCTTTCGGCGCTCGTCATGGCGTTCGTGCACTCCATCATCTTGGAGATGGCCGTATTGAAACTCATGGTCTCAATATCCTCGGTCACCTTTTTGATGGAACGGTGCAGTTCCTTGCGAGCGGGCGTGGCGCCCAGATCCTGCTCCGTGAGTTTGGCGGACACTTCCCAAGCGCCTTCCTGATTCTCCACCATGCCGATACGCCAGACGCGCGCGAGGAATCGACTGATGCCCTCTACTCCCTTCGTGGCCCATGGTTTCACTTCCTTGAGCGGTCCCATGAACATCTCGTAGAGGCGGATGGCATCTGCTCCGTACTCGCGTACAATGTCGTCCGGATTCACGACGTTGCCACGGCTCTTGCTCATCTTCTGCCCGTCCTCACCGAGGATGAGTCCTTGATTGACCAGTTTGTTGAAGGGTTCATTGGTGGAGACGAGACCGTAATCGAAAAGGACCTTGTGCCAGAAACGCGCATAAAGCAGGTGGAGTACGGCGTGTTCCGTACCGCCTACGTAGAGGTCAACCCCACCCGGGTTCCCGGAGGAGCCCATCCAGTACTTCTCCACCTCCGGGGAAACGAACGCTTCGTCATTGTGCGGATCGAGGTAGCGCAGGTAATACCAACAGGAGCCCGCCCACTGCGGCATCGTGTTGGTCTCACGTGTGTAGCGCTCAGAATAGTGGATCCAATTCTGCGCCTTCACCAACGGACCTCGAGGGTCACCGCTGGGCTTAAAGTCTTCCATCTCAGGCTGCAAAAGCGGCAGCTCACTCTCCGGCAGTGCCTCGTGCAGCCCGGTCTCCTTGTCCCACAGAATGGGGAAAGGCTCACCCCAATAACGCTGCCGGCTGAAGAGCCAGTCACGCAGCTTGTAGTTCACCTTGCCGCAACCGTGTCCCTCCTTCTCCAACCACTCGATCATGGCAGCTTTGGCCTGCGTGACGGTGAGTCCGTTAAGGTGCTGGGAATTGACCATGACGCCCTCATAACCGCAGAAGTCCTGCCAAGGGGTGGCAGGATCATCCGGCTGCACAACCTGGATGATGGGCAATCCAAACTTGGTGGCAAACTCAAAATCGCGTTCATCGTGCGCCGGCACCGCCATGATGGCGCCCGTGCCATAGCCGGTGAGCACATAATCCGCAATCCAGATGGGGATTTGCTCGCCGTTCACCGGGTTCACGGCATAGGCTCCGGTAAAGACCCCGGTCTTTTCTTTGGAGAGATCGGTGCGTTCAAGGTCACTCTTCTCGGCGCACACCTTCTTGTAGGCATCCACGACCTCCTTCTGCTCCGGCGTCGTGATGGCATCCACGAGTTCATGCTCCGGAGAAAGTACCATGTAGGTAGCGCCAAAGAGGGTGTCCGGGCGGGTGGTGTAAACGGTGATGACGTGCGAACCGCAGGTAAAGCGAACCTCAGCGCCGGTGGAGCGACCGATCCAGTTGCGCTGCAGCAGCTTGATGCTCTCCGGCCAATCCAAGGGCTCCAGCTCATCAATGAGTCGCTCGGCGTAAGCCGTGATCCGCAGCATCCACTGACGCAACTTGCGCCGCTCGATGGTAAATCCCTTGCTCCTCCATTCCTCCGCCTCTTCATTCGCCAACACTGTCCCCATGTCCGGCGACCAATTGACCAATCCCTCGGCAACGTATGCAAGACGGACGGAGTCGATCTGTTCGCGCGTCCACCCTTTCTCGACGAGTTCACTGACAGGTCGCGCTTTTTTGAGTTCGGTGTTGTAATAGGAGTTGTAGAGACGCAGGAAGATCCATTGGGTCCAACGCACGTAATGAGGATCAGTCGTGGCGATCTCGCGCTCCCAGTCGTAGGAGAAACCGAGCATCTTGAGCTGACGACGGAAGGTGTCGATGTTGGCAGCCGTGGTCACGGCGGGATGCTGCCCCGTCTTGATGGCGTACTGCTCAGCAGGCAACCCAAAGGAATCCCACCCCATCGGGTGCAGGACATTGTACCCCACCCGCCGTGAATAGCGGCTCACGATGTCAGTAGCAGTGTAGCCCTCCGGGTGCCCCACGTGCAATCCCGCCCCACTTGGGTAGGGAAACATATCCAAAATGTAACGCTTCGGTCTTGTAGCATCAAAACCCGGCTCCCCCGGATTGCCCACGTGAAAGGTTTTCTCCTCGTCCCAGCGTTTCTGCCAGGCGGGCTCAAATTCATCAAACGGATACGGTTTCTTGCGGTCTGCCGTCATGCGCGTGACTATACGCCATTCCCTACCTAAAAGCAAGTCTTTTGCGAGCTCTCGTTCATACGCATTCGGACAAAAATGAGCACACGAAAAAAGAAAAACAGGGTAAGCAAATGTTCGCCCGGACAAAAATACTGTACTGAAACATTTGTATCCTAATCACAGACAAATCATAAGAATAGCGAGATACGGTCACAAATCACACGTATCCCATAAAATTTTCTCCGGACTCATTCAAGCTCCCCATGCCTCCCATAAACGATTTAGGCAAAGTCAGTAAGATGGCATAGTATACCAACAAACCTTTCTAACTAATATCCCGCGTTGCTTAAAAATTCCGCTGCGCCTCTCCGCGCGAAGCGCGCGAACTTTCCAAATCGTAATCGTAAATAGGCAAACGCATTTCCTAATGCGTTTGCCCCGGGGTCGGGGAGAAATTATATCTCTGCGATGATCTCCTTCCAATCCATGATGATGGAGCCGTGTCCGGACTTAATGACGGAGCCATCCGGTCTTACAAAGGTGGCGTGGGGGATGCCGGGTGCATCGACGTAGCCGGGGAGTTTGGAACCTTTTTCTCTCATGATGCCGGGGAACTTGGCACGGAAATCCTTGAGGTAATTTTTGGCATCAGCTTCCGTCTTGTCGCACCCGAGCAAGATAATCTCACCGCCTGCCTTCTTAATTTTCTTGTATTCTTTGGCTATATTGGGCATCTCCGCACGGCAAGGACCGCACCAACTGGCAGACTGCAGGTAAATGTAAAATTGAGCTCCTTTTTTCGGCTTCGCGTTAAAGGTCTTGATCTTCCCCAGAGCTTCTCCGACCAAGGACTTGGTTTCCGATTGTTCCGTCTTCGCGCCCGAATCCTCCTCCGGCCCGGCGTAGAGACAGGGAGCGACCAAGCCCATCATAACGATTCCCATCAGGGTTGTGCCTATCAGCTTCTTCATGAGAAAAATCGTATCATTTCCGGGGGCGCCTGACAAGCCTATTTGATGAGCGACTGGAAAAAGAAACGGAGGAGTTCCAATTGGTCCTCTTTGGTGACGAGATAGCCGTCCTTGGGATCGAGCCATTGGAAGGAATGGATAGAGGTACGGCGAGAACCGCGAGGCTGCTCCGGAGAGTACGCGGGCAGCCGATCCAGCAATGAGGGGGCGAGAGCCTCAACTATTTCCTGTGTGGTGAGAGGAGGCATAGCCGGAATAATGGAGGAAATACCCAACGGGATGCAACGCTCCACATCGCCAAGAATGCGGCGGGAAAAATACAACTGGTGATTCTCCATGGGAGGAAAGGGAAGTTTTCCTCTCTTCGGTGGGTTCACCAAGGTGTCCATCAACTCATTGAAGCCGGGACTCTCATGAGAGACGATCTCCGGAAGGTGGACATTGAGAACCCTGCCGTACTGTCGATTCACCTCGCGGTGCAGGTCGATGCGTCTCTGCACGTAAGGATCCTCGCTGCTCTCAAGAGGCGGCACATTCTCATCCGCATCCTCCGGTAACATGTCGCACGTGGTGACAAAGACGGTGAACTCCGGTTTGATATCAGCGAGATGCTTGAGCAAACGCTGCGTCTCTCTCTCGTCCATCTGTTCATCCTTGCGCACGCGGGCGGGTCCATCCGCCAACGCCGGATCCAAGCAGACCAGCATGCGGAAGCTCTTCCCGAAGGTGCGATGAAAATCCTCTTTGTCGATGAGGTAGTCAAACTGCCGCCGAGCCGTCCAGTACTTCCCTAGCAAAGTGCTGGCTCCCAAAAATGCTGTCGTTGTGGATGACATGAGTTCGCTTCTGCCCATACTCTACCACATCAGCTCGCGCTTGGCAAGTAATCATCCGTCCCAAGAGAAACGACGCATTGCCTCAAAAATAAAGTCACCGAAGGGACCTCAGAAACGAAGAAAAAGAATTTTCCGAAAGCTTGATGCC
>CANQYL010000007.1 GCA_947628035.1 uncultured Akkermansia sp.
GGCACTCCAACCACTGCATTCATAGAGTGATTTGATCATAACACTATTCTGCAACGAGTGTTGCAGAGAATGCAAGGATGAAGTGCCGATTTTTTATCTTATCCCTTCAGTATCTGTCTCAGCGAATTTGCCGGAGGTCCGTTTTTCACTTCTTGGGCGAAATAATGCTTGCAAAATGACGCCTTTTCGCATATAGTCTGCTCGCTCGCTTCTCAGCGAGCTTCTTAGGGCGGGTGTCAGAGTGGTCGAATGAGCACGATTGGAAATCGTGTGTGCGCCAAAAGCGTACCGAGGGTTCGAATCCCTCCCCGTCCGCTGCGGGTTACTGCAGGGACTTTGCGAATTGAGCGGAGCGAGCGATGATAAAGTCAGCAACCTGCTGGGGTTGGAGTTGGGAAGAGGGAATGCTGATGTGGCACGTCTCAGCATAGAGGGGGTAACGTTCGTCTATGAGACGGTGTAAGGTCGCCTCGCGATCATTCTCTGCGAGCAGCGGACGTCCGTGGGAACGTGCTGTACGCTGGAGGAGGGTGGGGAGATCGACATTGAGCCACACCGTGAAGCCCAGGCGTCGGAGAATGGGGCGATTTTCCTCGCGCAAGACAACCCCGCCACCTGTGGAGATGACATGAATCTTGTGGTCACGCAGGAAAGCCTTCTCCATGTAGTGCAGGAGCGCTGTTTCCAACGCACGGAAATGGGCTTCTCCCTTGGTTCGGAAAATTTCTGAAATGGACATTCCGACCTGTTCCTCAATGACGGAATCCATATCCAGAAAGGGGAGTCCCGTGGCGCGGCTGATCTCCTTACCGATGGTCGTCTTGCCGGAGCCCATCAATCCGATAAGGATGATAGATTGCGTGTAAGTCTGCTCGCTTTTTTCATCCATGTCCATCGACATCACAACGAAATCGTGCCCTCAAACACCATGACGGCCGGTCCCGTGAGAGTAACTTGACGAAAATCGGATTTTCCCTCGCGTTGGAAAGCCACTCTCAACGTGCAACCTCCCGCCACATCAAGAGAAATGGGAGAGGAAGCCCCCGTGAGCGCGGCGTGCAGCAACGCCGTGGCAGTCATCCCCGTGCCACAGGCAAGCGTCTCTCCCTCCACTCCCCTTTCGTAAGTGCGCAGTTTGAGGTGCTGAGGAGAAAGCACACAGGCAAAGTTGGCGTTCGTACCGGCGGGGGCAAATTCCGGGTGGTAGCGTAGCCACGAACCTAATTTCATGATATCCAGATCATCCACGCTGTCCATGTACACCACGGCATGGGGAACCCCGGTGTTGACGAAATGCACAGGGAAAGGCAGCACATCCGAGGGAGCGAGGGCGTTCAGTTTCATATCCTTCGGCGTGGTGAGCTGCACGGTTACGGAACGGTCCTCATTCATGCGACCCTCCACGATACCGGCCAAGGTCTCAAAGCGCAGCAAGGGGTGCTTACCTCCGGTGAGATAATCCACAAATGCCGTGAAACAACGGGCTCCATTGCCACACATCTCAGCTTCACCGCCATCGGAATTGTAATAACGCATCCTCACATCGCCGCCTGCCTGCGCGGGCTCTACGGCGATGAGGCCGTCACCGCCCACGCCGAAGCGGCGATCACAAAGGGCTGCTATGTTGTCATGCGTGAGCACGTCGGAAAGGGAAAGATCGCGGTTATCGACCATGACAAAGTCATTTCCCGCACCGGTCATTTTATGGAAATGGAGTATCATTGTTTGAGGCAAAATAAATGTCAAAAGCGGAAAGAAGCGCCGATGCGCACCTCATGCCAGCGCATGCTACCGGCCTTTTCATGAGGAACCTCCGGAATGGAATAATTCATCTTGGGTTCGGCCGTGGATCCGCGAAATTGGTATCCCACGTACAAGACGGTGTTCGACGTCAGGCGATACCCGATGTTGACGTAACCGGCGTACGCAAGACCCACGTCCGTGTCGCGCTGCCCGTCGCCCCAATCATCGTAAGGCCACCTCCACCCATAGCCGTAGTCGATATCCAGCGTCTGCACATCCATACCGCACTTCGCACCCAACTGCAGCACCCATCGCCTTCCGAGGGGCTGAGTGAAACGATAGCCGACCATCAATGTAAAACTTGAGCGGTCATAGCTGTCCGTGAAAGGATCAAAGCCACCGTGAGGATTAACGACCAAAAAATCATTGGTCTGTCCACCGCCGGCAAAGCCGATGGAGGCGGTGATGGCATGGCGCTTTGAGAGACGGTACGCGCCTTCAAGTTCAAACCCCGCGATATCACATGCATAACGGTGATCCGGCGATGCTTTGAAGCCATATTCCAAATTGAGTCCGACCTCATAGCTGCTCGGATCCATGTAACGAGGAACGAGCGGCGAATAGTACCCCTGCGGCTGCCCGTCGGCGGCGGGATAGGATTGGGGTGATGCCGGCATCGCCTGAGGCGCCGGAGCAGATGGAGGCGGGGTCTGAGCATAGTTGGGATTCTGCACAGGTCCCCCCGTCTGCGGGTTATAAACCACGGGGTAATCCGGCAACGAAGCCGCCTGAGCGGCTGTAGCCGTCCCCAAGAGTGCGAGGATAAAGAATTGCTTTTTCATGGTTGATAAGCGCTTGGGTGTTTTATAGCAAAAAACGCATTCGTACGCAAGCTTATAGACCCGCCCGCCGCACGAGCCGCTCCCACGAACACGCATCCTTTGCCTCCTGTAGGAACGCAAAATCTCCTCATTTTCTACGCCCTCTTTCCGGCTCCCGTGACGGAACCCACATCCGTCCCAAGAAAAACGCGACCCCAACAGGCGGTTATCGGAGTGTGATGTAACATAACCCATTGATTATGTATGATGTACGATGGACGATGTCCAGAGTTCGGCGGCTACGCCGCGAATTTGGTGAACGAGAAGGCTTCTTGCAAGCCATCATCATGATGATGGATCGAGAGAACTTGCCCGCATACGTTCATGAAGCAGAAAATCTGTGCAAAGCTCACATTATCAACATATCGTAAATCGTAATTCGTAATTTTGGCACCTCTAAAAACTCGTTTTTTAGATAGCGGGCAATCGATGGTGCGTATTCTCTCGGACATTTTTCCCATTTTTCCCTTTTTTGACTCCTTTCTCCTCAACTGTTTTTCTCTCGTTTTTTCACCCTGGTAGTTTTTAGAGGTGGCAAATTTGTAAACAGCAAACGCATTTCCTAATGCGTTTGCAGAGGAGATGCTCTCTTCTTTTTCTAACCTCAATCGCGGCGAGCGTCATCCTCGGCGCGATAGCGGTCTATGTAGTTTTGCGGGATGAAATGGTTGCACATGCCGCTGCCGTTGAACTGCGTGGTGTAAGAGGTGACGCGATCTTTCGTAAAGGTGAGGCGGAGTACCGCGACCTGAGGAATAGTGCTCACTCCCTGGTACGGCGGGACAAAGGTGCTGTGCACCCCACCATGTCGATCCACCCACGTGTCCGAGTGCCCGGGCACGACATAATTGGTCAGGTATGTCCCATCGTACGCCCATTCCATGACCTTCGTCTTTCCTTCTTCATAGACGTGCGTCGGCATCCCCACAACAGAGATGACTTGCGAACTGGTTTGCCCGATGAGCTCCTGACAGAACCGTTCGTTGTAGCACGTCGTGCAAGCTGTGGAGAGCAGGGCGAAAACGGCGATGGGTGTAAGTACTATTTTCGACATGGTTTTATTCTACTCCCCTCGCCCCCTCTCGGCAAGAAAAAAGCTTGCCAAGACCGAGTAATGTGCTAGTCTTGTGCGCAGATGAGGTATTTTTTTACCACGCTCTGGATTGCCCTGATCCCCTGTGCCCGGGCGCAGTATTTTGAGCCGCCCCCCATCAATCCGGATCCCTCCTCAGAGGTCTCGGTGCGCCCGGTTCCGGCACCTCAGCCGGCGGGCGGCAGATCCGAGCAGCCCGCGCCTAATGATCCCGCCGCCGTCACCGAGCTGCCGGACAACTCCTCCCCCGTGCCGCGAGAAAAAACTCGAGTGGCCGTGCTGGGATACCATAACTTCAGCGACACGAAGCCGGTGTCTGAAATGCTCATGCGTACATCGGAATTCCGTCAGCAAATGGAATACATCCACAAGGCAGGACTGCGCGTCATCAGCATGAAAGAATTCCTCGACTGGCGCTTGGGCAACCTGCAGCTCCCGCCTCGCTGCGTGCTCATCACCCTGGACGATGGCTGGCGCAGCGTTTACACAGATGCCTTCCCCATCCTCAAGGAGTACGGCTACCCCTTCACCCTCTTTCTCTACACCAAATATCTCTCCGGACGCGGCGACAGCATGACTCCCGAGATGGTTCGCGAGATGCAAGCGCACGGCGCGACCATCGGCAGCCACTCCACCAGCCATCTCTACCCCCGATTCTGGAAACGAGCGCAAGCCGACGGGGATAAGGCGTACAATGAGCTCATGGACGTCGAAATGGGCGGTTCCTTCAAACGCCTCGGCGAACTCTTCGGTCCCATCAACACCTACTGCTATCCCGGCGGCTACGTCACTCCCCAGATGATTGAACGACTCCCAGGCTACGGCTTCGTGGCGGCTTTCACCGTCATCCCGGGCAAAGTCGATTGCACGGAGGATGTGTTTCAAGTCCACCGCTACATGGTATTCGGCACAGACAGCTCCATTTTCCGCCACGCCGTTGATTTCCGGCAACTCTCTGCAGCAACCGGCGGGGATCGAAAAAATGCCGGGGCGCCCTCCCCCGTGCCTCCCTTCCCCGTGTACCCTTTGCCGAACTCAGTGGCGCACTCAGACATCTCCCTCATCTCCGCCCAGCTCAGCGGGATGACCAATGTCGAGCCGAACTCCATCCAGATGCAGGTCAGCGGCTTCGGGCGCGTGCCCGCCAAGGTGGATTCCTCCACCCTCTCCGTGCAATGGGCCCCTCCCCTGCGTATCTACCTTCCGCGCCTCACCGTGCGTCTCTCATGGAAAACCACTGACGGCTCCTCCCATTCTGCCGAGTGGTTCTTCTACATTGAATCCGAACCTCAAATCCAATCATCATGAACGACCCTATGGATCAAACGCCCCAACCAACCGCGCCGATGCCCACCACTCCGGCTTCTGACGCCCCTTCCGCACCGCGTCGCCGTGGTCGCAAACCGAAGACCCTCCCCGCCAAGGAGACGACAGCGTCTGCTCCCGTTCCGGAAGCTCCTGCAACGCCTCATCGCCGTGGACGCAAGCCTAAAAACGCTACCACGACCCCTACGGAAACCGAGTCGCCCGTCGAACAACACGTCCGCCGCTCATCTCCCGCTTCTTATCCGGAGCCGGAAACCGTGGGAGGACACGAACCTCAGGGCAACCATCGCCGACGTCACCGAGGCAGACGCCGCTCGGGGCTCGAGATGGCAGCGTCCTCTGCCCATCCCGTCGCTGTCGATCCGGAAGAACTGCACCGCCGAGCATGGAAAATCTTCTTGGGCGAGGTGACAGAGGAAGGCTTGGCTCTCATGGATGACTCTATCGCAATCGAGACAGCCCGTCGCGCCTTCCGCGTAGCCGAGATCTTCCTCATTGAGTCTGCCTCCCATCGATAAAACTGTCCCCTCCGCCGGGGCAACCGCACATCCGTCCCAAGAAAAACGCGATCACAACAGATGGTTATCGGAGGTCGATGCAACATAATCCATTGATTATGTACGATGGACGATGGACGATGGACGATGTCCAGAGTTCGGCGGCTACGCCGCGAATTTGGCGAACGAGAAGACTTCTTGCAAGCCATCATCATGATGATGGATCGAGAGAACTTGCCCGCATACGTTCATAAAGCAGAAAATCTGCGCAAAGCGCACATTATCAACAAATCGCAAATCGTAAATTGACGCTTCGGCACCACCCTGCCTCAGCGCCCTTCGGGCAAAATGCTCACGCATTTTGTCCAACCGCACTCACCGCCCGCTTCGCGTGCGCCCTACACGGGACCGTCGAGCGTCTTGTAAATCGTAAATGGCAAACGCATTTCCAAATGCGTTTGCCCAGCCTTCCTGCTAATCATCCACCGAGGATCAATCATCTTCAAAGGCGATGCTCTTTGTCCAGCCGTCGCGTGGGGTGTAGGTATTGGGGAAAATGGCCCGAGCTACGTCACGATAGGCCTTGGGGTTGGGCATGGATGGGCTGTAGTGCGTCAGCCAGAGTTCCTTTACTCCGCCCGCCTCCGCCGCCATCTTCGCGGCTTCCTCAAAAAGCAGGTGCCGGTTGGTCCAGCTGCTCGCCGGCATATCCGCCGTGCCATACATCCCCTCACAGATGAAGAGGTCTGAGTCGGCTGCCATGCGCGGAATGCTCGGCGTCGGCCGCGTGTCCGTGCAATAGGTTACCTTGATGCCCTTGCGGGGCGGACCGAGCACCATATCCGGCGTGTAGGTGCGTCCCTCGTGTTCCGCGTTTTCCCCGCGTTGCAGCGTCTTCCACAACTTGAGAGGTATGCCCTCCTGCCGCGCCTTCTCGGCATCGAATTTTCCACCTCTCGGCAGGGTGAAATTGTAACCGTAGCACGGCACCCCATGATTCAAGGCAAAGGCGTGGATGTCACAGTCCAGGAAAAACATCGTTTCCTCTTCTGTCTCCAGCTCCGAGACCTTCACGTCGAACGGCAGATTCGGCACAATGCACCGCAGCGCGCGCACCACTCGCTCCGTCCCGACCGGACCCACGATGGAAACCGCCTCCGTCCGTCCGCTGTTGCCGATGCTCAGCAGCATCCCCGGAAGCCCGCTCACGTGGTCGGCATGCAGGTGCGTGAGCAGTATCTTATCGATCGGCTTTAAGCTCATCCCCGCCCTCACCGCCGCCACCTGCGTGCCCTCCCCGCAATCAATTAACACACTGTGTCCTTTGTAGCGCACCATCAGCGAAGTGAGCCACCTATTCACCATGGGCAGCGTCCCGCCCGTCCCCATTAAGCAGATATCCAGCACGCCGCTTAGTCTCTCATACACGGCGCATCATGTCAAGCAAAGCCCGAGAAAACGCAGGGCACGCATCGCCTCAAAAAATTTGTTTATTTTTGCTTGCTTATAATTGTTATCTCTGATAGAGTGCACTCAGTTAGAATTTCAAATTCCCATGTCAAAAATCTGTTACCCCCCCCCTGTTTTGTTATTGATTCATTGTAAACATTTTATAATTCTTACCTTGGCGGGTGTTCTGATACTTGCAGGGGCGGCGGGCTTTGTGCTCGGTGGGATGGCACATGCCGCAGACGCGCCCGGGGGAGCTTCACAACCGCCGGAGCAGGAAACTTGGCAGATGCGAGCGCTTCATCTCATAGGTGAGGATACGGAGGACGGAAGGAAGGCAGCTATGGAGCTGTTGCAGGAGAAGGCTGAGTCCGGAGATGCTCGTGCGCAAGCGGCGGTCGGTCTTCAAACATATCTCGCCAAGGGTAGGGAGCAGAGAAAGAGCGAGGATCTGGAACAACTGGAAGCCGAGGCGAACAAGGGTTTGCTGGAAGCCATGGAGGCTTACCTCGTGTGCAATTTCGGTATGCCGGAAAACGAGGACAAAATGAAGCAGTTGGCGGATAAGGCTGTCGAACATAAGAGTGTTATCGGGTTCATTGTTCAGCGGTATCTGGCACGGGATGAGTCGAATGTCGATGTTTTTGATGAGGTTTATGAGGAATCAGGTTTTAAGGCTGCAGGCAAAGAAGTCAAAAAAAGAATCAAAAAATCGTACCCGAATTGGGCATGGGCATCACTCAAGCAGGGTTGCAGACCTCTGTTGAAGAAAGTGGGGGAAGAGCTGGGACTCGCTCCTTCCGGCGAGGTATGGGGCTGTGAAAAGGAAGGAATTGAGTACTTGGATACTGCGGCTCAGCAGGGTTCGTTTAACGCTCTGCAGACTTTTTTGTCCATAGCGGAAGCACTCGCGATATATCCCAACCGCCTCAAGGAGGTTACCCAATATATGAAATATGCAAGCCTGGTTGACAATTTTGACCCGCCGGGTCTGGATAATCAGCGTAAAGGCTACGACGAAGAATACGTGGCTGAACTGATGTCACATCTCGAAACAATCAAGGGCCACAGCGAAGACAATGCCGTAGGCAAGGCTGCTGACGAGCAGATGAGGGTTCTCAAAAAAATAGCAGAACGGATGAACATGGATGCCAACGAGAATCACCCGGGAGTGGATGACGATGCGTGGTTGCGCAAAGCGGCGGAAAGTGGTTCCCCGACGGCTGTGAAGATATTGGGAGAACAACTGCTTGCGGATCCTGGAAAGGCCTCAGAATACAAGAAGATAATGGAAAAGGCGCTCAAGCACAAGGCTTGGAATGCCGCGTACTACTTGGGTCACTTGTGTGCGTCCGGTGCAAACGGGGCGAAAGATCCCAAGAAAGCGTTTGAATACTATTGCGTCAGCCGGGATCACGCCGGGGTGAAGGCCTCGTATGCAGTGGTACACTCGTATCTCTTCGGCATAGGAACGACGAAAAGCGTCAAAAAAGCCCGACTGGCGCTGCGTACCATGTTGTGGAACGCTTTGGATTCGTACAGCATGCCGGTCACCAGGGCAATTGACGGCGGTACGCTGGCAAAGATGCTTACGGCCCACATCTTGCTCGGCAAAGATGCCAAAAAGTAAATGCCTCGGCTACCGCGTTCCTCCCTCCTGTCCGGAGGGGCGGTAGACACGTGGGACGCGGGCTGAGATGGAGGTGATGACGTCAGAGGGGATGGTGTGAGCGCGGGCGGTGAGTTCCTGCCAGGGGACGTTCGGTCCCATGATTTCGACCCCATCGCCGGGCTTCACATCCTTCAAGTGGGTCACATCCACCATCACCTGATCCATCGTCACGCGACCCGGCACCGGGCAGTAAGAGTTGTTGAGGTACACGCATGCGCCCGTGTTGGAGAGGTAGTGCAGATAGCCGTCTCCGAAGCCGATGCCGATGGTGGCCACACGGGTATGCGCCGTGGTGATGTAAGTGTGGTTGTGGGACACGCCGTGGTTGTCCGGCAGCGTGCGCACGAGCGTGACGCGGCTGAACAAGGTGAGAGTGTTGCTTCTCTTTAGCACACCAGCAGGGAGTCTTCCCGATGGTACACGCCTTCCATGGCAATGTAGCGCGTGCGCAACAGATCTGCTGAACGGTGCCCCATCTCCAACTGCAGCTCGGCGTAATTGCGGAAGGTTGCCAAGTGGTGTGTGGCAAAGGTGTGCCGAAGGACGTCCGGCTGCCAAGTGTCGAAGCCCGCCTCCCGATGCAGGAGGGCGCGGAGGCGTCGCCAGTTGGGAGGACAGATCCGCTCGCTCTCAGGACGTTGGATGCGCTGCAGGATGCGTGCCAGGGGCGGAAAGATGGTGACGTGCCGGGCGCCTCCGGTTTTGCTGTGGCGCGGAGCGATGCAGATGACGCCGTCATCGATCCGCACATCACTCCAGCGCAACCGCTCCACCTCGTTCGGGCGCACGCCCGCGTAGAGCATGATGGCGGTCGCGGCGAGGCAGGCGCCGCCTTCGAAGGTCTCGGCGGTGTGCATCAAC
The DNA here is from genome assembly GCA_947628035.1 of uncultured Akkermansia sp. Lineage (GTDB taxonomy): Bacteria > Verrucomicrobiota > Verrucomicrobiia > Verrucomicrobiales > Akkermansiaceae > Akkermansia. The sequence goes on from CANQYL010000007.1 coordinate 9,523, forward strand.
CGTCCGATTTCTTCCTTGTTCAGGATGCTGATGCGCTTTTCTTCGATGCGTTCCGGCTCGACCTTGTGCACCGGATTCTCTGCGCACCATCCCCGTTTGCAGGCGGTGGAGAAGACCCCGCTGAGGATGAGCCTTGCCTTGTTCCGCTGCCGCGGCGTGGCGAAAGCCTCTCGGATATAATCCCGACATTCCTCGGCGGAAATGCTGCGCACGCGCCGATTCGCCAGCCCCTTGCAGCGTTTCATGAACCGTCTCGTGATGCAACGAAAGTCGCACAGAGTTCGTGCCCTCCTGTCCCTCCGTGCCTCCAGTGCCTCCTCCACGGCCCGGGCAAAGGTCACCGTCTTTTCGCACCGCCGCAGTTCTTCCTCTCCCGCCGCAATGCACGCCATGGCGCGCTTCACGCGTCCTCTCCCCGCCTCCAGCGCCCTCTTCGCCACCAACGCCGCTTCCAGCACATCCACACCCGTCTGCTGCAGCACCTCTATCGCTGCCAGCTCCATCGTTTTATTAGATTTCGTTTTCATGTCGGTACGTATTTAGAATCCGTGTGCAAGAAAAAATATGACAGAAAAACAAAAATTACCAGACCTACATTTGGAGAACTGCTTCCACAAGAAAAGATAACCAACGAAAGCCCATAAAATGCTCCATTTGCCAGAAAAGAACTAACTCATAATCAACAAAAGGGATCGAAAATGGTACGGATTCTAAATTCGGTAAACTCCCTCGTGAAGCCCCAAAATATGTGGAAGCAAATTCGGTAGTGAAGTACGTATCAGGGAATGGTTATCGGCAACACAGAACTCGATTAAAAGAAAAAATCTTCATGAGATACGTTTATGAATACGACAACGGAAAAACTGTTCGAGGCTTTGCAAAAGGAGACTGTCACTGCTAAACAGATACAGAAGCTCATTGCCGCCGGGGCGGATGTTGATGAGAGACAAGACCACATGTCTCCTCTGCAGTTTGCCATAGACAGCGGGGCAGGCTTGTCTGCCATTAAAGCTTTGATCGATGCCGGTGCGGATGTGAATGCCTGCCTTGGTTGGGATGACTTAAGCGACGAAGAGCAGGATGATCCGCCGTATGACGCCATGCATGCGCCGTTGCAGCTCGCAGCCAGGAGGACAGATGATGAGGCGCCTGCCATTGTCGCTGCTTTGTGTGAGGCTGGCGCAGATCCCAATCTGCCCAGCGACGACCAAGGAACCGTTGCCCTGCATTTCGCTTATACACGTGGAGCCGTTGAAGCCCTCATCCTGCACGGGGCAGACGTGAATGCCAGGGATAATTATGGCAGCACTCCCCTCGTGGCAATTTTTCAACGTAACACGGGTGTCGACTTCGATTGTATAAAAGCGCTTATCTACGCTGGTGCTGATCCCAGCCTCCGCGAGAGTGACAATAAGACCAATGCTTTTGACTATATCGATTCCTATTGCGAGCGTCACCCCGAAGTGAAGCGGGAGGAATTGGTGGAATTGCTAGTATAAGCATGTTGGTCCCCAAATTACATCACTTCTTTATTTCCTCAAAATATGAAAAAAGAATATACTACTATCTCGAAAACAACTGTTCGTAGACGTTCAGATCTCTGTTGGATGGATATTGATGTCAACAAATTGAAAGATGCTGCGGAAGAGGACGAAACCTTCTTTTTTGAGTGTATCATCAATGGTATATGTTACAAATACCATCGAAAGGCGAATTTCTTACTTAAACATTTTGAGAAAAAGAATGTTGAAATCAAAAGTAATAAGCATAATGATGCATACAGTTTTTACCTTGGTTATGAGTCAGGTAAAATATACCGTACCACATCCAAGAGAGATGTGACCGCCGTTTGCTCTTTGAAAAAGGGAGGTAAACTTCTCCAATTGGATGGCACTCTGAGACTATATTCCAACTTTGGTGCATTACATGTACTCGGTCGGCTCATTGCTCAGACTGCGATTTGGGTTCCTAAGAAAATACATGATAGTTGTAAGAACGGGAATTGTTATGCTGCCAATAGCAATGTTAAACGGGGCAAGGGCAAAATAAGAAGTGGCTTTGATCCTAGATATCCAAACGTGCGACTTGATAGCAATTGTTATCCCAAGAGTCAAATGATAAGTGCTTTAAAATCTGTTTATAAGCTCACTGTTAAAAATTATCATTTATGTCATATTTGGAAGGACACTTGTCATGATCCACGCTATCATACTTGCTACGCTAATCTTGTTATGCTTCCCTCTGCCTTGGCATCTTTGACTGACTATGATGACTGGGTTCAAGATGTGTTAAAGTACAGAGCGTGGGAACTCTATGGATGGCATCCAGAAGAATCCTCCCGACCGAAGAAACCAAAGAATTATCCTAAAGACTGGGCTTACCCAATTCCAAAACAAAAGAAAACAAAGAAGGAGAAATAATCTTCCAATATCCTCCTCTTCAACCGTGTTGCGAGCAAATTTATGCCAATTTTCAACCAATTCAATCCTAAACAATTATGACTACCAAAGATATTGTAGCAGATCAGGAGCTATCTAGAGATAACCTCTCCCCGAAAACAGAGGAGGATAATGTGCTAACCTCTTCCCTAATGTCAGGCAGTGGAGAGGAACTACCTCAAGAACACGAGGCAACAGCCTCAACGGGAACAACCGATGCAGTAGGGGGAGAAATTTCTAAACCGAAGGAATCTTTCCCTTGGAGAAAGGTCCTTCTTTTCCCTTTTAAATTGTGTTGGCAGATTATAGTTTGGATTTCCCTCGCAGTTTGGTGGACAATAAAGTATTCCTCAATTACTGCGTGGTTGATAATAAAATACTCATTCTTTACTATTTGGTGGCTGGTAAAATTTGCCGCGTTCATTATCGTCTTTTGTTTCGGAATTTTTTCGGGATTTATGGAGATATTAGGTGCGATAGGTTTTGGGGGAGTGGGAGCATTCTCAGATAGATGGGAACGGAAACCAGGTGAAACCTATGGTGAATATCAGCAGAGAATACGTGACCAGCATAATCGAGGCGTAGAAAGCGATAGACGAGCCAGAAAAGGTTCCTTTCGGCTTGCAGGTAAAATATGGCGTAGCTTGTGGGGAATATCCGAGGAGGAGGAAGAAGAATAGATGTATTTAGCTTGATCATGATCCTGAGAGAAAAAGGGAAAGCATCCAGGAGATAGCGGGGAAACAGGCAAAATCAGTAATACTACATGAAAAAGATCATTTGGTTCGTACCTATTGTGACTGTGCTTGTTGGTCTAGCCTTCATCTTCTACCCAGAGAAGAGTGAGGAAGCGAAGCAATCACTAGAGGCGGCGGGGGCAGTAGCCGTGCAGAAGACGATATCTGCCCTGGAGGAGCGTGTGGGGAAAGCAGATGTAGCTTTGGAGCATTACAAGACGGCACTGCAGGCGAAGCGGGAATCCCTTATCCAGATCAAGACACTGAAAGCCGATTGCGAACGGCAGATCCAAGATTGCAAGGCGGCCGTGGCGGAAGGGGAGGGGCGCGGGAGCGACACCTCTGCCAAGCAGGCTGAGCTCAAGATGCTGGAGGAGCGACTTCCCTCGCTCACGGCGACCGCAGAGAAAGCGGAGAGTGGATACAAGCGGTTCCAGCTTGTGCTTAAGCGAAAGAGGATCGAGCTGGACACGTTGAAAGCAAAGATGCAGAGCCTCGGTGTTGAGCTTCGGGCAGCAGGAGGGTGCGATGCCGGCTTTGCGCTCCAAAAAGCTTGTCAACTAGAAAATGAGGTACGCAGTACCTGTAACCGTTTGGAAGCCGAGCTGGAAGTGCAGGCGATGGATGAAAATAATTGATAATAGAACTATGGGCAAACTAATCGGAAAGATTGTAGGTGTTGTCTGTGTGATCGTACTCGTCGCTCTTGTATGTTCGCCAGCGGCACGAACCGAATTGGGGATTATATGTAAAGTGGTGACAGGACAATCCGTGTCAGCATTGGAATCTAAACTTGATCAGGGGACACTCGCTTTGCAACGATTCGATACGGAATACTCAAGAGCCGAGCAAAAGCTTGTGACGCTTAAACATCTCCAATTAGATGCGCAGCTGTGTCTGCGACGTGCGCAAGAGAAAGCAACGAACTACCGTAATCAGGGCAAGGAGGAGCTCGCACTGCGCAATGATGAACAGTCCGCTTTTTATGAGAAACAGCTCGCCGGTTATGGGAAGTCGATTGAGTCGCGTACAAAAAAATTACAAGAATTGCGCACAATTCGTGATCGCGCACGCGAAGACGTGCGCCTCGCGCGGGAGCGTATTGCCATGCTGAAAGCAACAAAGGATGCGCTTGATAATTCCGGGCAAGAAGAAATGCTCGAGAAGGCAAGCGAAAACGTGAGGAATTTGCAAAGTCACTGCAACAAGTTAAGTGCAGAAATCGATATTTTGAATATAGAGGACTGAGATGGAATACTTCCTGACATCCGAGTTCTGGTGTAATATGTTGTGGGTGGGACTTATAGTTGTGTGTGTACTTGTATTCATCAGCGGATTCTTTTTCTGCAATAAATTATCAGAGGTTGGAGGCGGAGGATTATTTATAGCATTGTCTGTTGTTGCTTTCCTGTTTATCTCGGTTATATCACTTTTGGATGAGATCAAATTTCCATGTTTGTGGGATCATTACCGCGGACCAGTCATTATTTTGGCAAAAGAAGCTCCACTGTTGCACAACTATTTCATGGCGGTGAATAGATCTCTTGCGCGTACAGAAGAAGAAATAAAGAAACTCAACGCAGAGAAAGAAAATTCAGCTATGACCGAGGCAAAAGATGTCTACAATGACCAAATAAAGAATCAAGAGAACAGGAAAAAGGAACTGGAAAATATGGGATATCGGGTTGAACAACTTGCTCAGCGATTGTATTTTTCAAAGTATCTGACCCGCTTGGGAAACCTGTCAGCCGATTCCGATATAGAGCGAGAACTGAGAGAAGTTCAGGAAGCCTGTGCACAGTTGGTTAATGAGGAATAGGATTGGTAGGCAAACGTATTATGTTGGATGATAGCAAACACATAATAGCGGGAGTAGCACTTTTCCTCTCCATCCTTATTCCCTCATGTGGGTATAACATGTGGAAGTATGTAGAAGCACGTTCTTTGCAAGCCACCATTCGGGAGTGTTCCCTATTGGATGAGCAAACCGTGAATGATGACGAGCCGTTAAAGAACTCTGAATACGTCCAACGTCTACAGGTAAGCTCTCTTAAAGAAAGAGCGAATCAGATACGCCGCAGGTACAATCGAGGCTGGCAAAAGTGCCAGGCTGTACGGGAACACCTAATGGAATTAAGCGAACATGGGTATGTGTATTCAGATGTAAGAGAGCAGGTGGAGGAACAGTTGAAAGAGGTGGAAACGAGGAATGAGGAGTTAAAGAAACAATACAATGAGATCGTTCTCTTTGCGGAAAAATACTACGCTGAGGCGATGACAAAACGGATTTCTAAAGAGACGGAACGGACAGCACAATTACTCGATGAGGAGAATCAAATGCTTCTCCAATCAGTCGAACTGCCCAAGGGAATGCAGGAAAGAAACAGTAGTGTGGAGCGGGTCGAACAGGAAACGAAGAGCTCTTCACGTCAGAGTATACCCGAGTCGGACATGGAGCAGCTTGATGCCATGATAGATCGGTTGCGTGCATTAAAGTGCAAGAGAGCCGACTCTGCCTTGTACCAAAGGAGGCTTCTTGAGTTGTTGCCGCTCATTCGCAATGGCGCTGATGTGGATGTAACCCTGCCGGAGACCAAAGGAAACACGGCTTTACACTTTGCGTGCGCTTTGGGAAGTTGGAGCATTTCCCAATGGCTCGTTGAACATGGCGCGAATGTGAATGCAAAGACTCATCGCGGAGCAACGCCGATGGATTGCCTGGGGGACGACAATGCAGCCCGTATCAAAAAACTTCTCCAAAAACATGGCGGGCATTATGGGTTGTAGCGGAAAGATGCCTGTAACAAGGAATAGCCGACTGCTCCTTTCTCACTAAAACAATACCAATACCCCTTCATTAAAGCTAGGGGAAAATGTCACAACAGTTAAAAGAATGATCCGATGGTTCAAATCACTGCTAGATTAAACGGTCATTTTAATTTAAATCTATAACAATTAACGTATTATATCTCAATCTCACAAAAGGAAGGACTTCCAAAAAGAATCACAGAACTTGGATATAATGCAAAAACGCTATATGAGCGAAGAAGACATCGAACACGAGGTTATGATAGGTACAATAGAAGCCTATGAGCTCTATCTTATCCGCGCAGACAAGATATTGGAGGGGAAGGAGCCGTATTTTAAGTTCTATGATTCAGATGAGCTGGAGGCATCCGAGCATGTGGCAAGGATATCGTTTACAAGAGTTGGCTATATTGAGGGAGGAGAAGATGGGATGCCGGAGTTTAGGCTCAACAAGGATCAGGTAAGGGCTATGGTAGAATTTTTCGAAGGTGAATGTCAGGAAGAAAATTACAGAGAATTCACCTACTGGCAGTACGGGATCGTGCAATACAACAAAGAAAACGTCGATGCCTCGCGTGACTGGAAAGACGTAACCAAGAAATACCTGAAAGAACACGCGGGAGAGTTTGAGGGGCGTGTCGTGCTTCCCATCGATTTGGAGATGCCGGATTATTTGAATAAATTGGGGAAACATTAAACCCGGAATCTCAGATACGCCATACCGATCGATTACCCCATGCCGGATTACCTGCGACTTCACGACTCGAATGCAGATGCCAATAATATTTTTCCATTCACAGAACAACGATATAAATACTATTTATCCTCCGGTACGGTATCGGGGGATGATCCAAACACAAACTAAAACCCAATAACATACACCATGAAAAATACAATCCTAGTTTCAGCTCTCTTCGCAACACTGGCGCTGAGCAGCTGTGTCTCTCACAATATGGAAGGCGAGAATGTCTCATCGACGAATGTGCGACTTGAACAAGCAAACTACCGGGTCATTGCTACGCAAGTTAAGGGAGAAAGCACCGGTTTCCATATTCTGAGTGCCATACCAACCAGCATTCCCTCGAATTTATCAGATTTGGGAAAAATAGCTAAACTGTCTCCGGACGGCGGCATTACGATTAAGGACGCTACTAAGGTGAAAGCTATAGAGAATCTGTACAAAAATTGCGGGGATCTGCGGAACCGTCCGACCGCTCTAATTAATCTTCGCGAACAGACAGGGGGTACAAATTATCTTATTTTCTCACGTCCCAAGACGACGGTTACTGCTGATGTCATCGAATTCATCCGCTGAGTTTCTTAATCGGTAAAATACATCTCAAAGGCGGCGGGGGTGGGGATTCATCTCCGCCGCTTCTTCCTTTCTCTGTTCCTTGATTCCAGCTTCCCTTCGGCTCAGTGATGCAATTTTCCTGCTTTGAGTCCAAAGCGGAAGCTTGACACCGAAGGACTTCTCAGTATGATTTAACAACAACCCCATAATAACGATGCTGGTACCTGTATTAAGTTTGTTCGCAACCATGTGTACGCCTCCGCCGACGGAGGTAGTGGCTGTTCCGTATGCGACGCAGGAGATGATCGCTGTCGTGCGGGATAAGAAGACCGTTGTGCTGTGCGATCCCGTGACTGGTCGCTGGTTGGGCGCTGCACAGGTTGCATGGAGTGATGGTGAAATTGTCGGGCAGCCTGTGTTGAGCGGCAACAGGCTCACCGTGACTGTCGTGGAAAAAGGGCGTACGATGGTTCGTATCTACGAGATTCCCAGCTTTCGTTTGCTTCAAACGCTCTACCCCTGATAGCAAGAATCTGCCCTAAGCTTTTCGGGGGAGGTAGGCAGGTCGCCTCACTCCTGCGGGCTGTCGGCGGCGATGAATTGCTGGCGATGGCTGCGTGGTTTGTCGGGGATGGTCATGCGAATGGCGCCGGAGCAGACGAGCGGATCAAGGTAGCGCTGAAGAGCGTACTGAGCTGAGGCGATGCCCAGATAGGCTCGGATTTCAGCACGCGTGCGTGGAACGCGACAGTAATCGACCAAGTTTTTTGCGTTGGCTGCAGCGGAAAGTTGCTTCTTTACTTGGGAAAGGGAAGGGGTAGCGGTTGACGCTGCGTTGGAGAGGATGATTCTGAACTCTCCTGCCGAATTGCGGAAAGTAGGCTCAGGTAGATGATATTCCGCCATGACGCGCCGTATCGTGGGGATGCCGGAGTAGCGATTCTCTGTGAGGTGAAGCGTTTCCATGGCCGTCACCAGAACAGGGTTACGCGTGTCCGGCTGGCTGTGACCGAGTTGGTCAAGTGTGAGCCGACCGTACAAGCCGCCCGGATTGACGATTTCCAGTCGATCCTCGTACATGTCCAGTTGGATGGGCATGTTCTCGGTGTGGACGCTGTAGTCGCGGTGGACCAGGGCGTTCAAGACGGCTTCGCGGACGGCTTCCATCGGGTACTGCGGTTGGTCGATGCGTTTGCCGGTTTGGGGATTGATTTTTGTAGCCGTGCGCATATTGCGGCGCACGAAGTCCAGGGCTTTGGTCAACATCTCCGGGAGGGTTCCCTCAAGGCGCTTGGTGTCGGTGAAGCGATTGCCTGCGGCATCCACCGCTCCCTTGTCCGTGCCGGGAACACAGGTGGCGGAGATGCAGAGGCGGGGGTAAAACGCCTGCGGAACCAAGCCGAAGAGCAGCAGGGCGGTCATGGTGACACGTCCTTCCCGCACAATGCCGTTGAGCTCGTACTGCTGAGCCTCGGGGATATGCGCGAGGTTGGGTCTTTCCGACCGCATGAGCGCCATGTATTCATCAAGCTTGTTTTGATCCAGCACATCCAACGAAGCGCCCTCGACCGGGCGAAGATCATCGCGTACTTTCTGTCGGAACGCCTCATAGCTGTACACCTCGTACTCCGTCATGTGCTTGTCCGCTTCGCCGACACGCGAAAACGACCCCCTAACGCGGCCGAAGGCTGTATGGAAACACGGACGTTCCGCAACGTCCACAGGCGGTATTTCAGCGGAGACGAAAGTCTTGCCTCCTTCGTCATATACCGTGAAAACCGGGCGCACGATGGGCGTCATCTGTTCACAGTACTCTGTTACTTTTTTCTGCAAATCCTGAGCATTGTACACGCCTACCTTCGCGAAATGCGCCTTCTCATCGAGTCCGAAGAGGAGAACGCCGCCGTCATTCTGGTTCGAAAAGGCGGACAGGGTATCGTAGAGCCTCTTGGGACATCCTTCATGGGCGGACTTGATTTCCAAGGTCTGCCCCTCGCATCCCCGACGCCGGACTTTTTCGATTAACTCACGCAGCTCGTCTTCAATCATGACCCGAATCTTATGTTTTATACCGTAAAATTTATAAGAAATTCACAAAAAGTAAAGAAAAACATAAGAAATAAGTAAAATTTTGTCCGAATTTTATAAGAAATTTATCAAATTTCACAAAATTCTCCCCCAATAACATTAGAAATCGCAGAAAAAAAACATAAGAAATTTGACAAATTGGGGAAAATTTCATAAGAGAAGCACTTTACTTTTGAAAGTGCGGGGAGTGTGTGGGGCGGCGAGGAGGTCAAGTCGAGCATTAATTACGCTCTGCATTCGCTCCACCCCCGCGCGTACCGCGCTAACATCCATATCGTAATTCGTAAGTAGGCAAACGCATTTGAAATGCGTTTGCCCTGGTCTCCGGGCTTGATTTTTGAGGATGAAACAAGTAAAATGGGAAAGGCTTTATTTATGGATAGCAATTACACGGAGGAAGATATCAAGACGCTGGATTGGCGGGAACACATCCGTTTGCGTCCCGGTATGTACATCGGAAGTTTGGGAGACGGTTCGGCATCGGATCACGGGCTGTACGTCCTGCTCAAGGAAGTGATCGACAACTCGATTGACGAGTTTGTGATGGGGAACGGCAAAAAGATCATCCTGACAATAGGGGAAGATGGCACGTGCGAGGTGCGCGATTTCGGACGAGGCATCCCACTGGGGAAACTCTACGAATGCGCGGCACAAATCAACACCGGCGGTAAGTACGATGGCGAAGCCTTCAAGAAATCCGTGGGGCTCAACGGCGTGGGCATCAAGGCTGTGAACGCGCTCTCCTCGACCTTCACCGTGCAAGCTTACCGAGAAGGGAAGACGCGCTGCATCACCTTCCACGAGGGGGAAAAAGTGAAGGGAAGCGACACGACGAAAAAGACAACCGAGGAGCCGGGGACACGCGTGAGCTTCCTCTTTGACCGCACGATATTTCCGGAGGATGCCGCGTACAACCCGGAGTTTGTGGAGCGCATGTGCCGCTACTACTGCTACCTGAACCCGGGACTCACCATTGTATTCAACGGCAAAAGTTTCACCTCAAAAAACGGGCTGCTTGACCTGCTCCGCGAGGAGATGAGCGCAGAACCTCTCTATGAACCCATCCACCTCGTTGGGGACGACATTGAGGTGGTGATCACTCACAGCGACTCCTACGGCGAATCCTACCATTCCTTTGTGAACGGGCAGCACACCACCATGGGAGGCACGCACCAGAACGCCTTCAAAGAAGCCATCGCCAAAACCCTGCAAAATTTCTACAAGAGGAATTACGAGGCAGGAGACATCCGAGCCTGCATCGAAGCAGCTATCAGCATCAAGGTCATCGAACCTGTCTTTGAATCCCAGACGAAAACTAAGTTGGGAAGCAACACGATGGGTCCCGGCAAGGAGACGATCCGCACCTTCGTGGGCAACTTCCTCGCCAAGGAGCTGGACAACTACCTGCACCGCAATCCGGAGGTTGCCACGGCGATTGAAGAGAAGATCAAGGAGAATGAAAAGACGCGCAAGGAGGTGGCCGGCGTCACCGGCAAGATTGCCAAGGAACGCGCCAAAAAAGCAAAAATCCACACCAAGAAACTGCGCGATTGCCGGGTGCACTACGACACGAAACACAAACGAGCCGGGGAGACCATGCTCTTCATCACCGAGGGTGATTCCGCCTCCGGCTCCATCACCACGGCTCGCGACGCAGAAACCCAGGCTGTATTCTCCCTGCGAGGGAAACCTGCCAACAGCTATGGTATGAACAAATCCGCCCTCTTTGAGGAAAAGCGCAACGAGGAACTCGACTTCCTCCATCTCGCCCTCAATATCGATAAATCCATAGACGACCTGCGCTACAACAAGGTCATCATCGCCACGGATGCGGATGTGGACGGAATGCACATACGCCTGCTCATGCTCACCTTCTTTATCCAGTACTTCCCGGAACTCATCCGCGAGGGGCACCTCTTCATCCTGCAAACGCCCCTCTTCCGCGTACGCAATAAGCAGAAAACCCTGTACTGCTACTCGGAAGCCGAACGCGACCGCGCCATCAAAAAACTCGGCAAAAACCCGGAAATCACCCGTTTTAAGGGACTCGGCGAAATCTCACCGGATGAGTTCCGCAACTTCATCGGCGATGATATACGGCTCCAAACCGTCACCCTGGAGAATGCCCACAATCTACGCGATGTCCTGCGCTTCTACATGGGCGACAACACGGACGACCGCCGGCAGTACATCATCGACAACCTGCGCATCGAAGAAGACCTCGCTTGATCCCCCCCACACTTCCGCCATGAGAACCCTCATCATCGCACGCCACGGCAACACCTTCCGCCCCGGAGAGACTCCCACTCGCGTCGGATCCCGTACGGATCTCCCCCTCGTCGAGGAAGAGCGCGCCCGTGGCATCGGACGCTACCTCAGGCAACTCAATCTTGTGCCAACGCGCATCCTCGCAGCTCCCCTGCAACGGACACTGTGCACGGCGGCTCTGGCTGCCGAAGAGCTCGGCAACCCCTGCCCTATCACCCCGGATGCCCGCTTCATTGAGATCGACTACGGACCGGACGAAAATCACACCGAGCAAGACGTTATTCTCCGCCTCGGAAGGGACCATGCTCTCGCCGCCGGACAAGATCCCGATTCGCTCCCGCAAGAAAAGCTGGAAGAACTCGGCACGCACGCCATTGAGCTGTGGAATACCCGCGCCATCGTGCCCCCCGGCTGGGTGGTCGATCCGCAACAAATCATACAAACGTGGCGAGAGACGGCAGACTCCATACAAGACGGAGAGACGCTGCTCTGCGTCTCTTCCAACGGAACCATCCGCTTCGCACCCCACATCATGGACGACTACGATGCTTTCTGCGCCGAGCACGATATCAAGGTTCCCACCGGCGGGGTCTGCATCTTTTCCCGCGAGGAAAACTCCCCCTGGGTCTGCTCCGCCTGGGGCGTAAAAGCCTTCAAACAAACTCATTCAAAATAACACACCCAAACCCAACCACACATCATTATGGACATCACCAAACTCAAACCCGCCTGGATCGATGAATTCAAAGCCTTCGCCCTGAAGGGAAACGTCATGGACATGGCTGTCGGTGTCATCATCGGCGGCGCCTTTGGCAAGATCGTGTCCTCCCTTGTGAGTGACATCATCATGCCGTTGGTTTCCCTGCTCACCGGAGGCACCAAGGACCTCGCCGCACTCTCCTGGAAGATCAGCGAAGCTGAGGGAGCCGCCGAGGTGAAGTACGGAGTCTTCTGCCAAACAGTGCTCGACTTCCTCATCATCTCGCTCTCCATTTTCTTCGCTATCCGCATTCTCTGCTCCTTCCGGGCCAAGGACAAGGAGGAAGCTGCTCCCGAAGCTCCCGAGCCCACTCCGGAAGACACGCTTCTGTTACGCGAGATCCGCGATGCTCTCAAGAAAGGCGAGTGATAACTTCGCTCCTCGTTTTCTCCGCTCAGTCGGCTGATCTCGTCGGCTGAGCGGAAGCAGGAGTCCCCTTTCCTCCCCTTGAGACGATTTTCCCTTGCCACGCGCACCGTTCTGCTCCAAACGAGACTCTCCCTGCACCGTCCATCCGAATGCGGCACTTGCTTCTCGCCTTTTTCCTCTGCATCGGCTTGCTGCTCTCCGCGGCTTGCCCCGCCTCGGCTTGGGAGGGAAAATGGCAGGTAGATTCCTTCAACGGGGTTGACTACGTCCACCTCAGTGACGTCTGGAAATTCTACGGCTTTTCCCCCAAACAGGGAAAACCGGGTTGCGTCTCGTTCGGCGCCGGGAACCGAGTCGTCTCCGTCCGCCCCTCCAAACAGGATTTTTACGTCAACAACTTTCGCTACATCCTTTCCTACCCCGTGCTGCAGAGCAACGGTCGCCTCTATATCTCTGCCATCGACATGAGCAAACTTGTCGATCCCGTGTTGCGTCCGCGCCTCTCCAAATCCGGTCGGATCACCACGGTTGTCCTGGACCCCGGGCACGGCGGACACGACGCAGGGGCGGTGAGTCCGTACGCTCGCGAAAAGGACTGTAATCTGGCGCTTGCTCTCAAGGTACGCGATAAGTTGAAGAAAGCCGGCTTCAAGGTTGTCATGACCCGCGACCGTGACTTCTTCCTCACCCTCGGGGATCGCGTGGCCATCGCCAACCGCACCCCGGAATCCATCTTCGTGAGCATCCACCACAACTCCGGTCGCAGCGCCGCATCCGGCATCGAAACTTTCACTCTGGCCCCCCACGGCACCACCTCCCCGTTCGCCCGCACCCGACGAACAGAAGATCTCGCGGGCAACAATCAGGACAGCGAAAATATAGCCCTCGCCACAGCAGTCCACAGCTACTCCATCAAGAAAACGAACGCCATCGACCGCGGCATCCAACGCGCCCGCTTCTCCGTACTCTGCACCATCAAACGCCCGGCTATTCTTTTTGAAGGAGGTTTCGTAACCAATCCGCAAGAAGGCGCCAAAATCGCCTCCTCTGCTTACCAAAACCTCCTCGCTCAATGTATCTGCGACGGCATCCTTCGCTATACCTTCAACACACGCCCTACCTCCGCCCCCGTGCGACACTCCGGCAGCGGCTCCACCAGAGCCGGTACGACTGCCGGAACGCCACGCGCCGGGTTCAGTCGCTCGAGCGATGGCGCTATCATCACCTACCCCTCCCGTTACTCGAAATAGATGATGTTCCCCTTCTCCCGCCATCTCTCGCTTCTGTTCGCCCTGCTTATCCCCCTTTGCCCGGCTCAAGATGAAGCGGCTCCTTCCCAGGCGGCTGCCTGGGCTCCCGCCACCATGGTTCGCGATGTCCCCTACCAATCCGTCAACGAATTGCGCAATTTTTACAAACTCGACACCGTCGCGCGCGCCTCACGCAAGGGCGCCCTCGCCATGGGCAACTCCGACATCTCGCTTGAACTCGGTCCCGGTCCCCTTTCCATGCGCCTCGGCGGTATTCCCCTCGCCTTAGCTCACCCCCTCGCCCGCGACACCAAAGGCAACCTTCTGCTCTCACGCTCCGATTGGGTCATGTGGCTGGATCCCATTCTGCGACCCACCTACATCCAAAAGCGGGAAGTCATCTCCACCGTCGTCATCGACGCCGGTCATGGCGGACGCGACACCGGCGCCTCTTTTGACGGCACCTCGGAAAAACAGGTTGTCCTTCTCGTGGCGCAAGCCCTCAAACAACAACTCGAAACAATCGGGCTGCGTGTCGTACTCACCCGCGACTCCGACATCTTTGTCTCCGACCAACAACGAGTGGACGCCACGGCAGATATGCAGCAGGCTGTTTTCCTCAGTCTTCATGTCAACAGCGCCGATCCCAATGCCTGCGGACCTGAAGTCTATCGGCTCGCTCCTCCTCGCGATGCCCATCACCCCGCTCCCGGCAACGGAGAAAATGCCCGCAACGCCGCGCTGGCTTACGCCGTGGAGAGCGCATTGAGCAGTGTGGCGGGACGCGTAAGCGCCGGTTGCTGCTACGCGCACTACACCTTGTTGAGCTCTCTGCGCATCCCGGCCGTGTGGGTCGAGCTCGGCTACGCAACAAATGACCGCGAGGGCAAATTGCTCAACTCCCCGGAGTACCGAGAAAAATTAGCACAAGCCATTGCCCGCGGGGTAGCTACTTTTGCTCGAGCCACTAATCCCCAAACCAAACTGACCGTCACTCAAGCCCCCAAGGTCACCAAACCTGCAACGCCTCCATCGACTCCCCGCAACGAGACGAAAGGTGCGTCCCGCGCGTCCGACTCCAACCGAAACAACCGCTCGCGCTCCCGACGCAGGAGGAGGAATTGACCCCATTTGAGGAACGAACTCCGCGGTTTTCCCGACCGCTGCCTCCGACTACTTGAGCGCCTCCAGCCTCTCCGGGTCGAGTTTCTCCCAAGGCAAATCGGGCTTGGTAAAATGCCCGTAGTTCGTGGAATGCCGGAAGATAGGACGCCGCAATCCCAACACAGCTTCCATATCCGCGGGTTTGAAGGAAAAGATTTCCTTCACGCGCCGGATAATTTCCTCCTCGCTCACACGCGCCGTTCCAAAGGTGTCCACATCAATCATGATCGACACCGGAGACGCCTTGCCGATGGCGTAGGCCACCTGCAATTCACAGCGGTTCGCCAGCCCCGCCGCCACGACGTGTTTCGCCACCCAACGGCACATATACGCCCCACTGCGATCCACCTTGCTGCAATCCTTCCCGGAAAATGCCCCGCCGCCGTGCCTCCCCATGCCGCCGTACGTGTCCACGATGATCTTCCGACCGGTGAGACCGGAATCTCCATGCGGTCCCCCGATCACGAAGCGCCCTGTCGGGTTGATGTAGAACTCCGTCTCATCGCGAAGAAGCGAATCCGGCAGCACTCGCCGCACCAGCCCCGTACAATACTGACGTATCTCCGGGAGGCTCACCTCCTCCGTGTGTTGCGTGCTCAACACGACGTTGACGATGCGAGCGGGGCGTCCATCCGGTCCGTACTCCACGGCTACCTGGCTCTTGCTATCCGGTCTCAGCCAAGGGACTTCTCCCGCGTGCCTTGCCCCGGCGAGCTCCCTCATGATGCGGTGGGCGTACATGATGGGCGCAGGCATGAGTTCAGGCGTTTCATCGGAGGCAAAGCCAAACATGATTCCCTGATCTCCGGCTCCCTGTTCCGCCCCGTCCTTACCCTCCGCTGCTCGCGCATCCACTCCCTGCGCGATATCCGGACTCTGCTCCGACAAGAAATTGAGCACTTCTACCCGTTCGGCATTGAAGATCTCATCGTCCTCGGCTGTGCGATATCCGATCTCTCGTATGGTGTTGCGCACGATCGCCTCGTAGTCAACCTTCGCCCTCGTGGTAATTTCTCCCGCAAGCACCACGTGGTCGTCCTTCACCAGTGTCTCACAGGCAACCCTGCTGTCACTGTCCTGCTCCAAACAGGCGTCCAAGATGCTGTCCGATATCA
Source organism: uncultured Akkermansia sp. (assembly GCA_947628035.1). Taxonomy (GTDB): domain Bacteria; phylum Verrucomicrobiota; class Verrucomicrobiia; order Verrucomicrobiales; family Akkermansiaceae; genus Akkermansia. The sequence continues at coordinate 25,814 of CANQYL010000007.1, forward strand.
GATCCGCCACCTTGTCCGGGTGCCCCTCACCAACGGATTCCGAAGTAAATAAATGTGGTGTCTTCATGGTAAACATTGCAGTCTCTCAGGCGGTACACCGGGGAAATCGCCATCTTTCGCCGGGCTCTCCTCGGATACACTCTCGTCCCCCCGCTTATACCACACTTTAAGCAACCCTGCAAGCCAAAGCAGTGGGGCAACCGCAAGCGGTCCACACCCGTCCCAAGAAAAACGCGCTTCCAACAGGCGGCCACCGGTGGGCGGGGGCACCGGAGGTGCCTATTTACGAATTACGAATTACGATTTACGATGTCAGGGAATTTGCGCGCCGGGGGTGTGCTCTGCGGGAGTTTTCCGCTTACTGCATATCCAGTTCACCCACCTGAGAAAAGAGGGAGAGACCGGAGGGAATTTTATCGACGTCCTCGCGGATGCAGGCAAGTGCAGCGGTGGCAATGAGCGCCGCTTTGTTGGTGTGCTCCGGAGCCGTACGCAGCATGTGATGGAACATATCCCACCAGAGGGTGAGTTCATTACGGAAAAATTGAGCCTGTATGGCAAAGCTGCGTACCCCCCCCCCGTATAGTGATGCTTCCTCATTTTTGGTGAGGTTGCAGGTGTCCTCATCTGTAAAGAGACCCGTGCGTTCGTGGAGACGGTGCATGGATTCGACGAGCTCGTAGTTGTACGGGTTTTTGCGCAATTGGATGGCGAGATTGATGAGGTCGCGTCGGGAAGGATAGCGGCGCGGCACGGGGTCGTTCACGATCGCGATGACTCGTTCCGGGTACTTGAGGCGCGTGTAAATAGAGGGAAGCACGGCATCCCGCGGGTGCAGAACCACCTGTGTGTACTTCTCGCAAAGTGTTCCGTAGGTTTCTGCCGTCCGCTTGTCATTGCTCATGATAAGCCGATTCGGGTGGCAAATGATGGTGAGTTTGGGGAATTTGCGACGCAGAAGTTCCGCCAGAGAATCATCAGCCACGACCACTCCATTGCGACCTGTCGGGTTGTTTGCTTTTTTCGTGAGTTCCTGCACCAGCCATAGTCCAAAGGCATCCTCCCGATTTTCCGGGCTGATGGATGGATTGTCGAAAACCAGCAACAGCCCCACCCTCGCCTCCGCGTAACTGGAGATGATGCTCGCGCAGGCGCGCGGACTCATCGGCGCACGCGGCTCAAGCATGTCCAGCGACCACGGGCACGGAGGCGCTCCGGCCACCCGCGCTATGCGCCGCGGCTTGAAGAAGGAGGCCAGGTAATTGACCAGCACCAGCAGATGCACATCAAAGCGAAAGGCCCCACCCACAATCCAACTCGCCTGTGGCAAGTGGTCACGGATGAAGTAGTCGATCTCCACTCCGGGAGCTTTGGTTGTCTCTTCGCTCATGACGGTATGGGCGCCCGTAGTGATTCAAAGAACCTCTGGGCTATGGTTTCCATGCGGTTTTCATCCGCTGCATCATTGCGCAGCGTCAGTCGGATCAAATCGAAGAGGATGGAGGAGGCATTCGAGTGACCTCTCCCCTGGAGCTTGAAATGCCGGAACCCCATGTCGTAGAGATGCTTGATTTCCGGCGTGGTGAGCGCAAGCACACCGTGCTTCTCGCTCGTGAGCATCACGTCCAACTCCCGACACCCGTTGCTCGCCTGTCTCTTGTCGAACTCGCGCCCGTCGTACCCAAGAAAGTTCAGGGCATTCTCGGAGAGCGATTTGTAGTGGTACCCGCGCAGCGGACAATGCCGGATGCAATACTCATTGATCAAAAGAATGTAACGCTCTCTCTCCGTCAACTGTTCCAGCAATTCGTCATTCAGGACATCATCCGGGTGCACCATCACCTCGTCATACTTCTCCGCCAGCTCCCGATACGCGTCCATCTTCCCCTTCCCTCCCTTTTGAACGATATTGAGAATGCTGGAAATGCAACGCAGCTCCGGGTACTTCTCACGGATGTGGGACAAAAGAAGATCCGACCCGATGATCACTCCATTGCGTTTGGTCGGGTTATGTCTCGTGAAGAACTTGCACAACGCATTGCAGAGAGCATCGCTCAAATGCTCCTCCGAAAGAAGAATATTGGAAAAAGTGAGATACACAGCTACACCTCGCTTCTCATACTCCAGCCCGGCGGCACGCAACTCCTCCGCATCCCTCAACAATGTCTTGAGAACCCGCCCGCTGTTCCATGTGCATAGCGGCGCCCCGTGCACCATGTGAAACGGCTCAAAACCTAGGCGCGTCTTGCAGAAATCAAAGAAAGCCAGCAGCTCGCGGTCATTCACGAACGCGCCCGACACATCCCAATCCGCCCCGGGCCAATTAGGATTACTGTACTTGCTACCTCCTCCCATTGTGCATCTTAAAGTTTAGCTCCCCTCTCATCTTTTGTCAAGTTACAAACACATTTATTTTCTATGTTTGTGCACTGCAAAGACCGATGCAGCTTTTTGCAACCTGTTGCCTTCCATGGTGCAACCCGATGATTCAAGTCGAAACCATTTGATGATTCGAGCTTGACTCTGTGCAGCGGATGCATTATGCTTGCGCGCGCATGGCAACAGACATCCGTCATAAGCGCAATTTCTCCATTATTGCGCATATTGACCACGGCAAGACCACCTTGTCGGACCGTCTGCTGGAGTGGACGCACACCATCGGCGAACGCGATAAGCAGGACCAACTGCTGGATGCCATGGATCTGGAGCGCGAAAAGGGAATCACCATCAAGTCGCATCCCGTGACGATGCGCTACGTGGCGAAGGACGGGGAGGAGTATGAACTCAATCTGCTGGACACGCCGGGACACGTGGATTTTTCGTACGAGGTGTCGCGATCGCTCGCCGCGTGTGACGGCGCGCTGCTTGTCGTTGATGCCGCCCAGGGGGTGGAGGCGCAAACACTCGCCAACATGCACCTCGCCATGGACCAACGGCTCGAAATCGTACCCGTCATCAATAAAATCGACCTTCCCGGCGCCAATCTCCCCTCTGTTTATCACCAACTTGAGGAACTCATCTGCATCCCGCGTGAAGAAGCCATCCTCTGCTCTGCCAAGGCGGGCATCGGCATCGATGAGGTGCTGGAGGCCGTTGTGCAGCGCATCCCGGCGCCGAAGGAGGCGCAGGACGACAAGTTGCGCGCGCTCGTTTTTGATTCCGTGTATGATGCTTACAGGGGAGTCGTCTCCTACGTGCGGCTGATGAGTGGACGCGTCAGCCGCGGGATGAAGGTCAAACTCTTCGCGACGGACGACACCTTTGAGGTGAAAGAAGTGGGCATCTTCACCCCCAAAATGCAGGCCACGGAGGAACTGACGACCGGCGATGTCGGTTACATCATCGCCAACATGAAGACCGCGGCCGATGTGAAGATAGGCGACACCTACACAAACCTGCAGAACCCCTGCGCCGAACCGCTGCCGGGGTTCAAGGAGATTCGTCCCATGGTGTTTTCCGGGATTTATCCGGTGGACTCAGCGGACTACGAGAGTCTGAAAGCCGCCATGGCGAAGCTCCAGATCAACGACGCCGCATTCACGTACGCCGGGGAGAGTTCCATCGCCTTGGGCTTTGGCTTCCGTTGCGGCTTCCTGGGATTGCTGCACATGGAGATCATCCAGGAGCGCTTGCGCCGCGAGTTCAACATGGACGTCATCTCCACCTACCCCTCCGTCATCTACGAAGTCACCAAAACCGACGGGACGGAGATGCTCGTCGATAACCCCAGCATCCTCCCTGAAACTCAGGAAATCCGCGAGATCCGTGAACCCATCGTCAAGGTGTACGTCATGATCCCCAGCACGTATATCGGGGATATCATGCGACTCGTGATGGAGAAACGCGGAGAGGTGACCCAGACCGAAACCATCGACGACACGCGCGTGATGCTCACTTGCCGCATCCCCATGGCGGAGATACTTGTGGACTTCAACGACAAGCTCAAGAGCTCTACCCGCGGCTACGGCTCCATGGATTACGAATACGACGGCTACCAACCCGCCCAGCTCGTCAAGATGGACATGATGATCGCCGGCGAACCGGTCGATGCCTTTTCGATGATTGTCCACCGTGAGCGTGCAGAAGCTCAGGGTCGGGAGCTCGCCCTCAAACTCAAGGAAGTCATCCCCCGCCAGCTCTTCACAGTCGCCATCCAGGCCTGTATCGGCGGAAAAATCATCGCCCGAGAGAGCATCTCCCCCATGCGCAAAAACGTCACCGCCAAATGCTACGGTGGCGATGTCACCCGTAAACGCAAGCTCCTTGAAAAGCAAAAGGAAGGCAAAAAGCGCATGAAAGCCATCGGTCGCGTCAACATCCCCCAAGAGGCCTTCATCAACGTCCTCAAAAGCGGGGATTGATTTCTCAAGGCAATTCCAACAAACGGCAGGCATTGGTTCTGTCCGGAGCTGCCTGCTCCCCTCCCGAACGTCTTGGATAAAGTTCCCCGTGTGAGGAGGAGGGCGAACGGTTGGGGATATAGATTGCATTTAGAGGCGGGAAGTGGGAGAAAAGCGAGAGTATGGAAGAGAACGTATCGGATTGCTTGGTGAAAATCCTCGCGGCACAGGGAGTGCAACGAATGTATGGACTCGTCGGGGACAGTCTGAATCCCGTGATGGAAGCATTGCAACGGAATGGACGCATCCGCTGGATTCACGTAAGACACGAAGAAACGGCGGCCTTTGCCGCGGCAGCGGAGGCGATGCTCAGCGGCAAACTCGCCGTCTGCTGCGGAAGCTGCGGACCGGGCAACATGCACCTCATCAATGGTCTCTACGATGCGCACCGTAGCGCCGTCCCGGTGTTGGCACTCACTTCCCATATCGCTACCACCAACATCGGGACAGACTATTTCCAAGAGACGCATCCCACACAATTTTTCGCGGAATGCGCCCGCTATTGCGAACTCGCCAACAGCCCCTCACAAGCCCTTACCACCATCGGGGCGGCTGTGCGGGCGGCTCTGGCGGGACCGGGGGTGGGGATGGTGGTGTTACCCGGAGATGTGGCGGCCATGAAAGTATCGCACGGCGTAACGTTGCCCCTGCCGGTCGCACCACAGAACGCCCCGAGAGAGCCTGCGGAGCCGGAGCTTGAGCAACTCGCTTCCCTTATCAACTCCGCCAAGAGAGTCACCTTTTTCTGCGGCGCCGGCTGCGCATCCGCCAAGCACGAAATCATCCGACTCGCCCGCAAGGTGGCAGCACCAATCGCCTACACCCTCCGCGCCAAGGAATTCATGGAGGCCGATAATCCCTTCGCCGTCGGCATGACCGGTCTCATCGGCTGGGGGGACGCGACACGTTCCCTCTTCGAGGCGGAGCTGCTTGTGCTCTGGGGAATGGATTTCCCGTACAAAGCCTTTCTGCCGGCTCACGGACGAGTGGTACAGGTTGACGCAAATGCCGAGGCTCTCGGTCGCCGCACTAAGCTGTGCCTCGGCATCCATGCGGACGCCTCCCTCACGGCTCGCAAACTGCTTCCCCTCGTGAAAAATGACCGAGATGATGACTTTCTCGCGCGATGCCTCTCGCGCCACGGCAAGGAACTCGTGCGAATTCAGGCTCGTATCCGCCGTGTGGACGAGCTCTCCCCCATACGCCCGGAATACCTTACCAAGCTCGTCAGCGACCTCGCAGAACCGGACGCTGTCTTTACCGTGGACACCGGCACACCCGTCATCTGGGCCGCGCGTTACCTGCAAGCCATGCCCCAACGCCGTATCATCGGCTCTTTTAAGCACGGCTCCATGGCATGTGCCCTCGCTATGGCCATCGGCGCCAAGGCTCTCTTCCCTTCCCGACAAGTCATCGCCCTCTGCGGCGACGGCGGACTCTCCATGCTGCCCGGTGACCTGCTCACCCTCGTGCAAGAGGGGCTCGCCGCCAAGATTCTCGTCTTCAATAATTCCTCGCTCGATTTTGTCTCCTTGGAGCAAGAAATAGCCGGAATGCCGCATCTCGGCACCGTTCTACCCGGAACCGACTACGCCGCCGTCGCCCGCGCGATGGGTGTTCACTCTCTACGCGTCGAGAACCCGAATGATCTTCCCTCCGCCGTACGCTCCTGGTTGTCCTCACGCGCGCCGTCCCTGCTTGACGTCGTCATTGACACCCATGCCCTCGCCCTGCCGCCGGACACCTCCTTCATCCCCTCTCTCGATTTCGCAGAGCATCCGCTCCCTCAATCCGACCCTCGCCACGAACTCTCTCCCGTGCGTCGACTCCTCCTCTCCCTTCACTTGAGATGAGAGGTCTCACCCTGTAATTCACCCCCCTCACACATCCGTTCCATAAAAAAGAGCCCCCCAACAGGCAGTTATCGACGCGTAATGCAGCGTAACACATTAGTTATGTGCAAGGAACAATGGACAATGGACGATGTGATTTTTAGCGCGCTACGCGCGTTTTTGCGGAGCATGAGCAGAACGGAATTTTCGAGAACCATTCTTGCTTTTTCCCTTGATTTTTCGTGTCTCCTCCGCCGTCCCAATCTTTCGGAATTGTTAGCAATAACGTCTTGCCTTATCCCAAAAACATGCTAGAATGTAGCGGCAAATTTTAGCATGCGAAGGAAATTCTTAACATGGCTCTCGGCTGTGATCTGCACTGCTTTCCTCGTGACTGCAGTGCTGGTGTACGGTCAGTTCTCGGCTCATGTCAAGGATAGGGCGGAGCAGCTCATGAGTACCAGGCTCAACGACATGCTGGATTTCCTGAGGCACACGGAAAAAGCTGTTAGTTATCTGAGTGCCGTTAATGACACCAGCACCCTGGATCGTGCGCGCGCCGTGGCCGAAGTCCTTAAGCTTGACCCCGGAATGATCCACAACCAAGAGAAGCTCCAGGGACTCTGCAACCGCATCGGCGCAGAACAGCTCGCCATCACTGATGAAAACGGCATTGTGGAAGCTGCCGTGCCCCAGGGCTACGTCGGTCTCAACCTCCAGGACGGCGACGACATCCGTCCCATCATAACCCAGCAGGATGAAGGAACCCAAATGCTCGCCGTGGAGGGAGCACAAGAGTTAGGCAGCATGCAGTTCGCCGGGGTTGATCGCCTCGACCATCCCGGTAAAATCCGCCTCGGCTTTCTCACCCGCCTCGAACAAGAATCGCGCGCCGAAGCTTCTCTCCGCGACGGAGCCATCAAACTACGCCTCGGTGACAAGGGCAACATCATTGTCTTCCGTCGTGGCGTTCGCCTCACTCAGGTTACGCCTGAGTTTTCCGACACCGAGCTTCTCTCCCTCCCGTTGGGCAGGGTGAAGGAACTCTCCTCCGAAGAGGGCAGCTTTTTCCTCTATGCGGTGGATGGGGCTGGTTTTCGCATCATTGGCATGGTGCCCGTTGCCGAGGTGCATCGATCTGTATTGCGCACGGTGAAAGTGCTGCTTGCAAGCAACTTTGTACTCTTCATCATGATGTTCGGCGTGGTGAGCTGGTTGCTCCAACGCATCGTTCTCAACGGCATCTCCAGCGTCAACGAAACGCTCATGCAGATCACGGAAGGGGATCTGGAAAAAAAGGTCGAAGTGCGCACCTCGGAAGAATTCGAAAAACTCTCCAATGGCATCAACTTCATGGTGGATTCCTTGCGTTCCGTCGGTGAAGAACGCCAATTCCTGGTCAAGCGCGACCTCAAACTCGCCCGTGCCATCCAAAGCGCCTCGTTGCCCAATAAGTTCCCCGCCTATCCCAATGTCCGGGAATTTGAACTCTGCGCCACCTGCCTCCAGGCTCAAGAGGTGGGCGGCGATTTCTATGACTTTTATATGCCGGATTCACGTCACTTGCATTTCCTCGTGGCAGACGTGGACGCATCCGGCATCCCCGCAGCTCTCTACATGATGAGGGCCATGGCGCTCATCCGAACCCTCGCCCGCACCGGCGGCTCCCTGCTCCACCTCGTTACCGAAGCCAACAGGGAACTCAGTGAGGGTAACCAGTCCGGCATCCACATGACTCTTTTCTACGGTTCTCTCGATATCACTTCCGGGGAACTCATCTACGTGAATGCCGGTAAAATGCATGGTCTTCTCCAGCGCAATGGGATGGACTACAACACCCTCGCCGATGCCACCACCAACCCCGTTGTGGGCGACAACCCCGCCGCCATCTACCGCACGACGTCCATGAAGCTCTCTCCGGGAGACCGCCTCTTCCTCTACACCGCCGGCGTGCTCAGCAGCAACTCTGCTACCAACGTCCCCTACAGTGAGTCGCGCCTCAAAAAGGCTCTCCGAGAAGATGCGCCGGCAGTTGCCGATGTGCTGCGTATTGTGCGCACCTCCCTGCGCCATTACAACGAGGGCGAGAGCCTCAGGAAAGACGTCTCCATGCTCTGCCTCGAATACTGCGGTATTCCCACCAACGAGAAGAACATTGCTCTCACGGCGGCCGATCGCGAACAGATCCGGGAAACGGTGAACGCCCAGATGGAGGAAATGTTCGCCGCCCCGCCCGACATCGAAGCCGTGCAGAGCGCACTGAGCGACATCCTGGGCACGCTTCCTCCGGAAACCGGCGTGTACCTGCAGACCAACTGCACCGAGAAGCAGATGAGCATCGTGCTCTCCTTCCCTGCTCCTCCCCTCAACCCCCTTGAAAAGCTTCCCGAGCTCCCCCTGGATCAAGCTTCTTACACTTTGACTGATAAAAACGAAAACGTAGTGACGCTATGCAAGAACCTGATCTGAACAAGTCAATTGCATCCGACGAACCCATGCAACAATCGTCCCCGCTGGCGCCTCCCCCGGTACCGGTACCGAGCGCGGCGGCGGAGACTCCGATTGTCCTTCCCCTTCCTCCCCTCCCTGACAAGCCGGTGGCAGAGACCAATATCGCCCCGGAACCTCCGGTGAATTCATCGATGGTTCCCCCGGCTGCACCGGCAGCCCCCGTCATCCCCGCATCTACCCCCATCGTCCCGAATCCCACTCCCACGTCTCCTGAAGAGGACGCAGCTCTGCGGAGCAGGATACGCCGTACCACCGGCTCGATGACCGCCAAAAAGGGGACGGCTGCTGCTCAGGACGAACGGCTCCCTCTTCCGCCGGGTACTCAGGTAGGCGACTTCACCATCAAAGAAAAAATAGGCATCGGCGGCTTCGGTATCGTTTACTCGGCCGTCAACACCAAGGATGGCTCCGATGTTGCCATCAAGGAACATATACCTGAGGGACTCGCCATCCGCGAACCCGGCGGTCACTACGTCATCCATTCCGCTCCGGAATCAGAGGAGCGATTTAAAGCCAGTGTGTCCGAATTCCTTCAGGAAGTTTCTGTTCTCATGGGCATCTCCCATCCCGGCATCGTGCCCATCCTCTCTGCCTTTGAAGCCAACGGCACCGCTTACTACGTGATGCCCTTCATGAAGGGAGATCCCCTGACAGTCCCGGCGGAAAGTTCTCTCAGCTATGACCTCCAGTCTCAAGAGGCGCGCCACAACCGCCGACTCCTGCTCAGTCTGCTGTCCATCCTCGACTACTTGCGCATGCACAACATCGTGCACCGCGACATCAAACCGGACAATATTCTCATCACGGCAGAAGGTAGCCCGGTGCTGCTCGATTTCGGCTCCGCCCGTCAGCTCCAGGAAGGCAAGGTGTTCACCAACGTTTACACACCGGACTTTGCCGCCCCAGAGCAAGTCCAAGGTGTGGATGACGCCGAAATGTCCGCCAACCTCGGTCCGTGGACAGACATCTACGCGCTGGGCGTGTGTTTCTACTACATGCTCACGCATCTTTACCCGCCAAAAGCTGAACTGCGTATGCTCTCAGGCGAGGGATCCGATCCGTACACTCCTCTTGCCGGACGTGCGGATCTGGAAGTACTCTACGGCGCCGCCTTCCTGAAGGCCATCGACCGTGCTCTTGAGCTCAAGCGGGAGGATCGCTGGCAAACGGCCGCCGCTTGGAAAATCGCCATCGGTGAAGGTACGGTCGTCTCTCAGGATGAAGAGAAGAAGAGACGCTTCCGACTCACTTCGCTCATTCCGCTGGGCGTGCTTGCTATCCTCGGCTGCATCAGCTTCTGGGCTCTCTGGGAACGCCGGGCCGCCATCCGAGCCTACGACAACAGTGCCCAATTCACTGAGCGTCTCCTCTACGACTTCAATCAGGAAATCGCCGATATCCCCGCCTCTACCCGACTCCAAGGCATCCTCGGCGATCACCTCAACAACTACCTCAACAACATGGGACGTCCCCCCGGCGGGCGTGATGAAAAACTCACCCTCTCGCTCGCAGCTTCCTGGCGCAATCTCGGCGTGCTGCGCCTCCAGCAGGGTCTCCTCACAGAGGCGGATTCGGACCTCCGGAATGCGGAAGGCTTCTTCCGACAGCTCTGCGAGGAACATCCCACAAAGACCAATTATTGCTACGATCTTGCGGGCATCCTCCTCAACCGCATCGAGGTCGCCAGGAGTCGCAACCAAAGCAAGGTTCAGGCCGAACTTCTCAGCGAGGCTCTGCAAATCCTGGAGAAAATCTGCAAACAGGTGCCTTACAACCCCGAGTTCCGTTGCTGCCTCGGCGAAGCTTTCTGTGAACAAGCCTTCCTCGCTCACAGTGAAGGCAACACCGAGCTTTACAAGAATGCGTTGGAGAAAATGCTGGATCTGTACAGAAATCTCCTCTCAACCTTCTCCGATCATATCAAGGCTCGCCAGGGACTTGGCTACGCGCTCGTCTATAACGCCCAGTACGCCATGGGGCAGAAGGATTTCAACACAGCCGACAAATTACTGGACGAAGCGAGAAAAGTCTTCACGGATCTCTCCACCCAACATCCCTACCGTCTCTCCTTCAAGAAGGGTCTCTCGCTGACCCTCTACAATCTCGGACGTCTCTACAATCGAGCCGGCGAAAGTTCTTCCCCTGAGGAGAGAACTCGCTACGACGAGCGCGCCTTGGAGGCTTACCGCAAGCACAACGAGATCGTCCGTTACCTTGAAACCCAGGACGAAAAGAAAACAGAGTACCCCTACATGTACTGTCAGGCTCTCTCGAACATGGTGGACATCCTCCTGCGCAACGAACAGCCCAACTTGGCGGAAGCCTACAGTCGCACAATCATGCGCAAGATAGAGAAGCTGCGAAAGACCGCCCCGGATAACGTGGATTACGCCATGCTGGAAGCAGCCGCCTGGCGCGGGATGGCCCTGGCTCACAGTCGCTCCCCCTACTTTGCCCAAAACGCCACCGAGGAATTCACCAGCTACCGCCGCCTCGCGGAAAAACTCCTTGAGCAAAGTCCCGCCAACACCACCCTCCAGTTCATCTACACAGATGCCCTCATGGAATCTGCTAACCATGCTGTCCGTCAGGGCGACACAGTCCAGGCGTCCAAATGGTACGCCCACGCCCGGGATCTTCTCGAAAAACTCACCCGTATCGATCCCTCCCAAACTGATTACAAGGAAAGGCTCGACAGGGTGGAGAGCTTGCTCCAGAAAACAAAAAACGACGAGAAACACTGAGACAAATGGCAAAAAATCTCCGAATTCTGTCCAATCTCGCCAATTTTTTCTTGCCAAACGGGATTTCGCGTCTATAATGCTCCCACCATGACCCGTAAAGGTGGTATCAACAAGACTCGTAAGGCTGTCGCCAAGCGATTCAAGGTCACCGGCTCGGGCAAGGTTCTGCGCCGTAAGCAGGGCAAGCGCCACATCTTGCAGAAAAAATCCAGCAAGCGTAAGCGCGCCCTCGGCAAGCCCTCCCTCGTGGATAGCACACAGGTCTGGGCCGTCAAGCAGAACATGCCCTTCGCCTGAACCGCGATTCCTGGCCTCGGCCGAGTTCCCCGTCCGCTCCTCGGACGGCCTTCGTGCAGCCTTCCTTCCCCGTGAAGGAGCAACGAGCGAGACTGCAAGGAGGTGAGGTAGAACAGCTCGTTTTATCCAATCAAGAAGTTACAATATGGCACGTGCTACTAATGGGGCGGCTTCTCATGCCCGCCGCAAGCGCATCCTTCAACGAGCCAAGGGCTTCCGCGGCTTCCGCTCCAAGCTCTTTCGCTATGCAAAGGATGCTGTTTACAAAGCTTGGCAGTACGAATACCGTGATCGTAAGAGACGTAAGGGACAATTCCGCCGTCTCTGGACCGCTCGTATTTCCGCTGCTGTGCGCCCGCTCGGCTTGACTTACTCCCGTTTCATGGAGGGTATCAAGCAAGCCGGCATTGAGTTGGATCGCAAGTCGCTCTCCGAGTTGGCTATTGACAACCCGGACGCCTTCAAGGCTGTCTTCGACCTCGCCAAGAAGGCTCTCGACGACAAAGCTTCCGCTTGAATCTCTTATCAACCTATTTCCCGGCGCTCCCATCCTGCGTGATGCGAGCGCCGGTCTTTTTCTCCTCCTCTTTCGTTCTCGCGAATTGGGCGAAAAACCTCTGATGGGTTTCCACTATGTGCCCCTTTTTGTGCCCCCACTATATAGACCCCTCTGCTGCCTTGTCAAAGTAGAAAAGTGTCCTGTCAAGCACTTGCATTCCCAATGAAACTCTGTGATACACGAAATGTAGCGGATGGGGTGGGATTCGAACCCACGGAAGGTTTCCCTTCGGCGGTTTTCAAGACCGCTGCATTCAACCACTCTGCCACCCATCCTCGCGTTTTGAACGCCGCATTCTAGCCTATGCATCCCCTCCACGCAAGCCTTTTTTCTTTCACTTCGTAAAGTACACCGACATCCGCATGACTCCATATGTAAAGTCACCGTGCAAACATTTGCGGCGTAGGCGCCGAACTCCCCATATCGTAAATAGGTGGCGTTAGCCGCCCACACGTGTCCCAACAAATTTTCTCCTGGCTCATTTAATCCATGCTGCTCAGAGTCAATATTCCTTCCCTTGCATACCAACGTGACTGAACCGGTGCGAAGTGCGTCATACCGCCTCTCAATCTGCAAAATGGGTATATAATCCGTTTATGAGAACATCTGTTTTTTCTCACTCGTCGCGGCTTTGGGCCGCTTTTATGGCGGGGGATGCCCTGGGGGCTCCGGCTGAATTTTGCTACCGCCACGACATCGTTTCTCACTTCCCGCGCGGTGTACAGAAGATGGTTCCCGGGTTCGGCATCGTAACCGATCGTGAGGCCGGAGTGGTGACAGATGACACGCAGATGGCCGCCT
>CANQYL010000008.1 GCA_947628035.1 uncultured Akkermansia sp.
ACCTCGAACCCACGGAGAACGAGTTCGTTGTGGAGCACATTTTCCATCGCATGGGTAGGCTCATACTGGCGGAAATTGAGCAAGGCGTTACGCAACCCAAGGTCGGCAAAGTACAGCTTGTAGGGGCTGTTGATGTAACGCTTGCCTTTCACGTCAAAGCGTCGAACGAGCTGCACGAGGTAGGCTTCCCGCAGCAGATCGATGTAGTGACGAATGGTGGGAGCGGTGAGAGAAAGATGCTTGACACTCTCGAAGCTGCGCTGCAATTTGAGAGGATTCGTGAGACCGCCGATACCGGAAGCGACGATGTTCACCAGTTCTTCCAATTCCTCCGAACGGCGCAATTGATTCCGCTCGATGAGGTCGCGCAGGTAGGTCTCACGCATGAGTTTTTTCAGGTATTGCCTCTTATCTTCCGCATCCCGGCAGTGCAGCACGTACGGCATACCTCCATAGAGAAAGTACTCCTGCAGCGCCTCCCTCCAATCTCCCTTCCGCGCGGAATAGAACTCCTCAAAGCTCAGCGGATACACACGCACCTCGTCCCCACGCCCACGAAACTCCGTCACCACGTCCGACGTCAAAAAGCGCGAGTTGCTCCCGGTCACATAAACGTCCAGATTCGGCAGATGCAGCAGACTGTTCATCACCCGCTCAAACTGCGGCAACTCCTGAACTTCATCAACCAGCAAATAGTGCATCCTCTTCCCCTTAACCCGACCGCACACAAAATCGTAGAACCGTCGAGGATCGAGAAGAGCATCGTTCCGCAGGTCATCGAGAGCAATGCTGATGATCCGCTCCTCCGGTACACCTTCCTCTGCGAGACTCCGATGAAAAATCGTATTCATCAGGTAGGATTTTCCACACCGCCTCAGCCCGCTGATGATCTTCACCATCCCGTTCTCACGACGGGAAAGCAAGCGTTTCAAATAGAGATCCCGAGGTATGTCTATTTTCTTTTTCATCATAAAATGTTCCTTTTTGAAAATAGCCTTTTTGATTTTCCTTGTCAATTCCTATTTTCAAAATCTTGAAAAAATTGATCAAATTGAAAGTAGAACCAGAAGGGTAGAGAGAAGATGGCACCTGACGGCAATTCATATACGAAGTCCCGCGTATCTTAACATCCTCAATTAACCGTGTACCATGGATGATGGTAGCAAAGCAATGACACAGCTTAGCATAACTTCGGACGCTTTCCTTGTAGCGACCGCCCTGAATTTCACACGCCACCAATGCTTGGGCATTGACCCGCGTCGATGGCGCGTTAATTCCCTACATCGTCCATGATTTTTTTAACAACAACCAAATTTTGCCGGCGGTGGGTTTCCCCACCGCCGGCGCTCGTTCATTTCGTTTCTTTTCGTTCTCCTCGCTTCCCAGCGAGAAAATTGCCTGGTAAGCGGCAACACGTCTAAATCATGGGGGATTCCCCCGCTGTTTTACCAGCTTGCATGATTTATTTGTTTTTCTTTTTGTCCTTTCTAGAAGTTAACCCTGTATCCCACGGTCGCATTGAAGCTGGTCCAGCCGCCGCGCATCTCCGCCGTTGCATCCAGAAACACACTCCCCATCGATGCACCAAGCGGTATCGTCAGTCCCACACCGGCTTCTATCCCCAGCGCACCCACCTCCGCACTCTCTACCTCTCCCACCGTCGCCGCTCCTATCAGTGCGTTCTTTGCCACTCCCGTGCTGTCCCCGATGTCGGCCTTCACCAACAGGCGTCCCTCGACGATGGCTGTGCGGTTGTAGATGTTTACTCCCACGATGCTCTGTACCCGTGCGCCTACCCCGAAGGTCACGACATCCTGCTCAATGTCGTCCACCTTGAGTCCCGCATCACTCCCTGTCTCCGTGTACCCCTTGATCGCCGCGTGCCGGATCTCCACGTTGAACACAGGCTGGAACGCTACCGTCCCTCTTCGGTTCACCAGCTTCGTGTAGCCCACCTCATACAAGGTCCCCACGGCATATCCGTCCGTGCTGCCCTGCGTGCGGTAGCTCACGCCACCCGCGTTCACTGTGCGATCCAAGCTCACATCCGCGATTCCTCCGCTCACCACGAGGGTGTGGATCCACGCTCCCTTCGTCGTGCGAACAAACGCGGAGAAATACGTCGTGTCCACATCTCCTGTCGCTGAGTCCGCCGACTCCGGCTTCAGGTCACCATACATCGCCGTGAGTGCAAATCCCACTGTCGTCGCAGAAGAAACATCCGCATCCACACCTACCGTGCCGCCCCAGTTGTTGAGTGTGTAACCCGGGGCGAAACCGTCGGAGTCCATCTTATGGTGGTTACCCTCGGCGTTGAGCCAGGCGTGCCACGTCGGGTAAGCGTCGTACGAATCGTACGTGACTTCATTCGCCATGGTCGTCGTGCGGTTACGGATGGCGCCGAGTTGGCGGTGCAGGTCCTGCTCGAGTGCGGGTCCAAGAGTCGCAAGGGAAGAACCGGCACCGGCGGCGAGAGCTTGTTCCAGCTCTGCCTTGTTGCCGGTATCCATCAACCCGACGAGACCATGCACCATCTTCGCGTAATCGGAATCCGGATTGGAGAGAACATCCATGAGCGTCTCAAACTGAGTCTTATCCTTGAGCGAGCCCCAGAACATCTGAGCCCCAGCCATGGAGTTCTTTTCTCCGTTCGGGATGGCACGCTCGAATTTATTGTCCTGAGTCTCTTTCAACTCAATGACCACTTTCCCGTCTTTCTCCGTTACGCCCTTCACGTCGGACATGAGAAAGGCGTCTCCACGAAGACGGACGTCCAGATCATCCATGTTACCGCCTATGCTGCCGTAATTGCCCAAAGTGAGCTCCCCCTTGCTCGGATCCCAAACATTCTCTCCGGTAGATGCCTCCAGCACGATCGTACTGTCCTCTCCCCACGTGATGGAATTGCCTTGCACGGTCGTTGCTCCGTAGGTGTCGCTGTTCACCTTGAAGGTGGTCGTGTTGCCGGAGCCGAGATCCACATCACCTAAAGTCATGCTGTCCTCCGCCCCTTTTTTGCTCACATCGATGGTCAACGCTCCCCCGTCCCGCACCTGCACGTCCCACGCCTTGGCTGCATCAGACCCGGTGCCCACGTTATCCAGCGTAAAGTCAGCGTCTTCCTCCACCACCAACTTGCCGGCCTTTCCGGTCGAGCTGTCGAGTGAGCAATCCAACATACCGGAGAAGGAACCGCCGCCCACGGAAAGTTCCGCCCCCGCGGCGCTCTTCAGGGTGCCGTTGCCGGAGAGGGAAGCGACATCATTTTTGGCGTCACACACGTCCAACGTGCTTCCCTCTCCTTTGAGCTCTACATCCACACCGGAGAGTTGGGAATCTCCTCCTTTCAGCGTGAGACCCGCCCCTTCGCCCTCAAGCGTCAGTTTCCCGCCGCCATTCTCCGCATCATCGGCGGTGATTGAGGTGTGTTTCAACGTGTTGTTGCCGGTGAGCACGAGCTCCGAATCGTCCCATATCTCGATGGCATCGCTGCTGCCTCCCGTCGAATCCGTGCTCTCTGTGATTGTCCCCCTAACGGTCGTCTTTCCTCCGCCGGCAAGCACAAGCCCACGCGCCTCGGCTTTCGGCTGATCTCCCTGGTGCCCGTTCGGATCCGGTTCTCCCATGTAATGAAAGGTAAGGTTCTCCATGCTGTTTTCCTCGCCCCTGAGTACGAGCCGCCCCTGAGTGATGGCCGTAGAACCATCTTTTAATGTGTAGTTACCGCCCACCGTGAAGGTGCCAAGCCCCTCCTTCTCCACATCTACTCCGACGCCCGCCGTGAGGGATCCGTAGAAAGATGTATCTTGTCCCTCCACGTCCTCCGTCTTTCCTTCGTCCATCACATCCTCTTGCGTAATATCCGCTCTTGTGTTGTTGAAGCGGACAGTGAAGCGATTGTTCCCAGCGTCCTCCGCTTGATTTTCTACCGTGAGCTCGCTGCCTCTCACACCCACCAGATTCTTGATCGTTATATCGTCGTCCGTACCGACTGTACCCATTTGGGAGAGGTGCAGCTTGCTCGTCTCTCGGGAGAGAAGAGTAGCCTTGCTCTCTTCGAGCACCTTCGTGCTATCACCCTCCAACGTTATCTTGTCTCGCACGATATAGACATCTGCCGCGCTCCCGGTGATGATGATGCGTCCCTGCTCATCCCTCTCTACTCGAGCGCCCGTTACATCAAGCACAACCTGTGCCTCCGCACTCACGTCGAAGTACGAACTCACGTCCGAATCGGGAGCGCCGATGCTCCCATTTTCCACCACATAGAGAATCGCCGTTCCGATTCCTTCGTGTTCCGTGTCCTGAAAACTCTCGGCGATCGCTCCCGCCGCACTCGCTCCTAGATGCAGTTTGAGTGAATTTCTTCTCTTGACGTCGAAAGTCACTCCCTCATCCCCACTGCCAACGACAGCGGCCTTCGCCCCATCCCCAACGTTCTCCCTCGCAAGATAGATATCCACCGTTATACCACGACTACCTCCGACCGTGATGGTTCCCCGGACCCCCTTGAGCTGGCCTCGCTCATTGACAACGATGCCGCTAAGTGCTCCTTTTGACACATCCATCCCACCCAGATCCACCACACCTCCGGTTTGTCCGGCATTGGAGGCCACCGCTGTTTCGACTCGTAGCTTAGATTGGGGGGCACGTCCCGTGAATCCTCCCTCACCCAGAGTCACGTTGCACAGCACGAGTTCCCCTACCCCGAAAACCTCCTGCCCCTTCCAGGTGATGGAGTGTTCCGTGTCGCCCAACACAATTCTCCCCGTGCCGACGTCAAGCGACACACCGGTCACATCCGTATCGCTCGTGATAACGAGCTCGCCTCCACCGACATTTTTCAAGGTAAAGGAATCCCCGGCACGACCCAGTAAGCCTCCGAGGAATACATCGCTGTCGCCCCGTACCTCAAAGATCCCCTTGCCGACGAGATTCGCATTCAACCTGCCGTCCGCGCCAATCGTGCCTCCGCTCAGACGCCACGTACTCTGTCCATCCTCTGTCTCTAACATACCCGTGTAGCTCGAGATATCGCCGCTCAGTTCAACATTTTTTCCTGCCGCTGCGCTGAGGGAGCCGCTCCCCTCCATGGTTCCGGTGAAGGTGATGTCACCGTTGATCGTCGTGTCGGAGAACACGGTTACCTTTCCGGCCAACACCTGCGCTGTGGAGGAAGCAGCTATCGTTCCGCCGGAGAGAGTGAGGGCTGTCTCAGCTCCACCCAAGGCGTAATCACCACTGATGATCGTCGTTGTACCGTTCCCTAATTCAATTTCCTTGATCGAATTTCTGCCGCTCAGCGAGACAGTACCCTGACTCACCGACAACTTGCCATCACCGCTGATATCGCCGCTCAGCGAAAGCGAACCGAAGTCAACCTGCAACGCCAGTTCTCCCTTGTCGTCCACTTCGACTCCGCCGGTTAGTTGGGCGATGCCGTCCGCCGCCACATCGAAAATGAGCTTCCCTCCCGCACCTACCTTCATTCCTCCTGCATGGACGGTCGTCCCTCTGTCATGCCACGCGAGAGTGAAGTCGCCCGTGCCTCTCTTATCCAGCCCGCTGTCCAACGCGAGGGAGACGCCGCTGTTCGCCTCCGAGTTCTTGTCGCCCCAAGTCACACCTCCCGCCACGGCTTCCACCTGCACCTTTACGTGTCCTGCACTGTTCTCCTGATCCACGAGGGAACTCACGTCCGTAGCGACGCCCTTCGTATCGTAAAGCAAAGTGCCTCCGTTGAATTGCAGTTTGGTACCGCTCGCCGGCAGAGCATCCGTATGTCCGAGTCCCAGCGTGCCCTGCAGATCCACAATCGGGATGCTCGTATTCTTAAGGTTGAGGTGCAGCGTTGCTCCCTCCGACACCTGCAGCATCCCTCCCTCTGCGATGTTCAATCCCCCCTCTGCACGACCTGTCTCCGCATTCACGAAAGTGTACGTTCCACCGTCGATGTACACATTGTGGGGAGTCACGGTACCATCGATCCGCACCGTTCCCTCGTGTGTTTCCTCTCCTGTGTCCCTCACGAAATGTACATGCTGTTCGTTGGGCTGAAGGTTCGGCTTCCACTCTGCATCGGATTCGTTGCTCCACGTGTTGTTGTCTCCGCCGCCCACCCATGTCACTCCATCGCTCGGTATGATGTCGATGCTTCCATCCTCATTGAGATGGACATCGCTCACGCCGCCCGCTACGATGCTTACATACCGGTCGTATTGTTCGTACCATTCAGTCCACCAATTCGGCGCCGCATCCCCAAGATTGAACAACTGGTAGTGCGCACCGGTCACATTCCGCACGTCGATCGTTAATTTTCCTCCGTCGTTACTGAATATCCCGGCGGATACCAACTTGATCTGAGCGTTGCCAGCGGCATCAATCTCCAGTTTCGCGGCCGTGCCCGAAACCTCGAGGCTGCCGACCGTCAGTACTCCCCCACCTACCGTGAGGACTCCGCTTCCCGACAGCTTCAAGTTTGTGATCTCCCCGCTGAACGTGCCAAGCTGCAAATTTCCACCCGTTACATTCAGTGTCGTCCCGCTCACCGCCGTAAAAACGCTCACCTCCTGCGTCCCTCCCGTCCACGTTAATGTTCCCGCCGCCAACTTGAACGGCGTTGCCATTGTTTCGGCTCCTTCCGCCGCGCTCAATTTCAATTCCCCGCTGCCCGCCTTGCCCACGCCCGTGCCTTCCCCAAAGCTTGTAATGTGTTCATACCTTCCAACAAACTCCCCTGTCGTTTCCTCCGCCACCTCTGCTCCCGTGTCAATCAGAAGGTAAACGTTCGCCGCAGTTGCTTCTTCGGCTTTTTGAAGGATGCCTTCACCAGCCACACCCTCCGAGGTAGTCGAAGTAATCGATTTCACCACGAGGTCGCCAACCAGCTTTACGGTGCTCGTCGGAGCATTACCCGCACCACGGAAGTCAAGCGCACCGATGCTGCCGGCGCTGCCGTCCTTCCCGATGGTGAAGGTCGAATTGGTCAGACTCAATGTCCCCGCACCGGAGAGATGGCCCTCAATTATTCCTGCCGAGGTAGAATAGAATTTGAGGATACCCCGCCGTATCTCAAGATTGCCGGTCAGACTGAATGTCGGCACGCCAAAGGCAGTGGAGCTGGCGTCCGAGGTATGATTCACGACAAAGTCCACGGCATGCTCTTCACTGCCGATTTTCAACGAACCTGATGTTGTATGAAACCAAATCTCTCTGTCGGAAAATTGACAATCATAGATAAAGTCAACCCCATCCTTGTCAGCGAAAATTTCCAATTTTGTTCCACCGCTGCCCCAACCTACGGCGCCAAAGCCGTTGAGGGTGAAATCGGCGCCCAAGGTGAACCTCAGATCGGTGCCGGAGTTCATTTGCAAATTTCCCAAGTTGCTCTCCTTCTCCAAGGTCCACTCTCCGTTGAGCTCAGCCGTTACCCACGCCCCGCCTGCCAGTCCTCTGCATCGGAGGCTGCCCAGCGTGCCACCCCCGGTCATCTTAAGTCCAAGGGCACCTGTGCTATGATTCCCCTGTTCACCGGTGTCGATGATCAAGTCCGCCCCGCTGCCTTCCACCTGCGCGCTCATGCTCAACACGCCGGATGCGCCGAGACTCACCGTCGTCATCGTTTCGGGGGTGAACGTCAGGGTGGTGATGGCGAGGGTTCTATCTTCCTCTCTCTCGCCGCTCAGCGCGGAGAGGTCGATGGTTCCTCCTGCTCCGTTAAAAGAGGTGATTGTAACGCCGGCTGTGGGCTTGATGACGCCGTCCGACGTCACCTCCATTTTCCCTTCTGAACCTGATTCACTGACAGATCCGAATTGCAACGTCACGCTGCCACCGACAGAAAGAGTGGCTCCGTTTTCCACCTTCAATGAACCGTCCACGTTGAGCGTTCCAGTTCCCCGGAGGCTGATGATTCCGTCGCTGCCCGTTACAGTCAAGTTGCCTGCTACAACATCCCTGCTCATCTGCACTTTGCCACCGGTGGAACCACCTGCAAGAGTCACGTTATCATAGTCTTCAAATGTTTTAGAGCTATCCCACTCACTATCCCTACTCCAGTTGAGCACATCGTCCGCGCCGCCGCTTGTCCACGTGAGACTCTCCACCTCCAGCTGCTCTCCCAGGACAATGTGATGCGTACTCTCATCAATTTTGAGTCTGTATCGTTGTCCGCCATTCACGACAAATCCGTTCACCGTGATCTTGTCTTTCCATTCGTCACTCCACGATTCGCCGAACAGCTCCCAACCATCGCCACCGGCAACATCGTACGCGAGCCCCGTGAGTGTCAGAGAGAGAGTTTCTCCAACTCCTCCGGTGAGCGTCAATCGGGTATTTTCTCCGTACGCCACGGACAGAGTTCCTCCACTACTTGAGGAGAGCTGACCGGTGATCGTCAGAGTGCCGCCGCTCCAGCCCATCGTGCCCCCGGTGATGCTCACAACGCCGCCGATTGTCATCCCTTCTGTCGCACTGAATGCCAGCTCACCGGCTTCCACCGTCACATCACCACCGACCGTTGCCTCCCTGAACATCTGTTTCCCCTCACCCTTCTTGACAAGATTGATGTGTTCTCCGAATCGCACTTTCTCCGCGCTATAACTGGCTTGCGCCACGTCCAGAATGAATGAACGATCCGTCTCATCGCTGCTGTCCACCATCCTCTTTCTGTTGTAGCCTGTGTTGACAGGCGCATCCTCCGTCATGCCCCCCACGGTCAGATCAGCGCCGATTTTTATCTGTCCTCCCCACTGGCTCATGGAAAGGAGACCGTCATAATCGCCGCCGCCTTTGAGCTCGAGGCAATGGACATCTTCCTCTGCCGTGGTGCCACTCCCTGTTTGGATGGTCAGTGTCGTTCCTACCTCCCCACGCAGCTTTCCATGGACGAGGATTCCACAGTCGTCACCCATCTGCAGTTCCCCGCCGAGTATAACTACATCGCCGTATATCCTCACCACGTCCGCACGATTGTTGCCTACTTTCAATTTTCCCGTGCCGCTCTTGCCCAGTCCCACGCCGTTTCTTATTTTATCCTCTTCGTTTTCTCCGGTCGTCAACCATCCGACGTACTGGGTAATGTCACCTCCATCTTGGAGAGAAGTCCCCCAATTATTCCCGCATGTGAAGTCCACTCCTTCATCCTTCTTAAAAATGACCACGGGACTCCCTTCAGCCTCCTCCTTTTTCTTAAAGCGGAAATTCGTGTTGCCGTTATCCCACCCCCACCCTCCTATCTCCAGATCATCTCCCAACACAATTGACGCATCGTCCCATCCGGCGAGTAGCTTGCCGATAGATCCGCCTTTTTCCAAAACGACCGGAGAATTATACACATTCAACTGCCCTTCCCCATTGATCGCTCCTTTGATGCTCCAAGTGAGTCCCGATCCACCCAATTCCAGCGTCGCACCCGCATCTACAAAGAGCCCGCCCTTCATCTCACCACCTCCTCCAAGACTCAGCTTCTTTCCGTCCCCCTTCACTCCAAAGACGACTCCCTCTTCAAAGAGGGCAAGAAATCCTTCATCCGTGTACGTCAGGACACCGTCACTTATCTGACTCGGACTATTCGAATTGCCTAATTGACTGGCATGACCTTCCTCCTCCGAAAGATTGAGAATCACGTACACGTCTCCTTCCGTTTCGTCGGCCTTCTTAAAGTGCATACTGTGATTGTTGAGGTCGAGAAGCAGTGAGCCCACCTCAACCCCCTTCTTGAGCTTGATGTAACTCGTGGCTGCTTCTGTGTGTCCCCATCCGAACTGGAGGACTCCCTTCAACACAACGTCGTCCGACAAGGTGACGTCGGCATTGATGAAAAGCAAGGTACCGTATCCGTCGCCATCCGTCACCTTCCCCTCAATGATTGACTCCCGGGTAGTGTCATTCCCGTTACCGAACTTAAGGATGGCACCATCCGACAGAGTTACGGAGCTCTTGATCGTGACCCCTTGGAGACCGTGTACCGTACTCCCGGCTCCGATGAATAACGAACTTCCTATCGTATAAGAGCCCGGTTGAAGGATGAGGTTGCCTCCTTCCGTCGCCGCCAGGTTTCCGCCTATATTCCAATCACCGGTTGTCATCGTCAATGTGTTTCCTCTCCCACTCACCTTGAGTCCAACTCCCGTCCCCGCTTCGGCGGATCCAAACGATAACGTAGCTCCGCCTCCCGAGGGGCTGAGGGTCATTGAGGTTTGGACGTCCACATACACGTTTCCCTCCACCTCTGCCATTTTCTCAAACCAGGTGAAGTGACCTCCTCCATTACCTCCATCGAAGATCCAGCTTTTGACGACCAAATCCCCGCCCAGCACAAACTTTCCCGCCCAGCTCGCATCAAGTTCTCCTACCTCCGCTCCCTTCTCCAATGTCATCACCGATGCTCCTCCTTCATTGTTGGGGGATCCCCAAAGCGAGAGGCGGCCATCCACAACTAGCCTTTCCCTGAAAGTGTATGCTGATTTGGCGCCATGATTGGTGAAATTCCCGGTTAGGTGCACGTTCACTCCTTCCCCAAACGTCATCGTCGTGTCAACTTCCGGAGAACCTGAGCTTCCCGCGTTGGCGTACTCCTCTATGGTGAGTGTACCCGTCCCGGTGAAATTGTACGTAGCCCCGACTGTTGTGACCCTGAGACCGGCGACGGTCACATCACCGTCAAGGGTCACAGCGTGTTCCCCAGCGTCGGCTGAAAACTCTGCCGAGTCACCGTTTACCCACGTACCGCCACTCGTCCAGCCGCCTTCCCTCTCCTGCCAAGTAAGGCTCTCCCCGGAAAAGACATGAGTCTGCACGGATGAAATGACGATGGACCCGGTTTGGTCCGTACTCAAAGTAACCTTCTGACCCACACTCAACCCTGAGAAAGTGATGTAATCGTTCCAATCCTCCCTGTGCTCACTGAACCAATCGATGAACTGTGAGCCGAACAGTTGAAAGGTTCCGGATTCGGTAAAACCGCTCAAGTTTATCGTCAGACGCCCTCCCGTTATGTCGGAGAAATCGATCATGGAGCTCTCGTTCCTGGCAATGGTGATGCTCGCGTCATTCCCATCGAGGGTAATTTCTCCAACACTCAACGTTCCTCCTGTGATTCTGATTTCGGATTGATCTCTCAGCGTCAGGGAGCCTGCGTGCATGTTCGTTGACATGTCAAGGATGCCTCCTGTCTTCACCTCAAGTCTTCCCGTGAAAGAACTCGAATCTCCGCTCCAATGCAAGGTGTGGGAGGCTCCTTCAAAACTACCGACCGAGCCTCCCACCACCTGAAGTGTCCCATTCCCCGTCAATTTTCCGCTCATCGTATCCTCGTTGCATCCCCAAATCACATTCGTCGAGGAAAGCACTGCGTTCGTTCCGTTCAGATCAACCGTCCCCGAAATCTTTACGCCGGAAATCTTCTGGGTCACCCCTTGCCCTATCTTTAGCACAATATGCTCCCCAATCGCACTGCCCTGCCCGGCTCCCAGCGCATCCTTGCTACTGCCGCCGGTTGCTCCTCCGGTTATATTCAGAATCACGTCCTGATCCCCGGTGGCCTGTATGTTAAAGCCGTTGCCTCCCAAAGCTCCTACGGACAATTCCGCACCTATCTTAACCGTGGCGTTGTCAAAGAGCACCAATGTTCCCTTGATCTCACCTCCCCCTTGAAAAACAACGGTGCCCTTGTTATGGTTACTGTCATCGCATAGCCGCAAATCAACACCCGCCTGTCCACTACTCACCCACCCACTAATGGTCAGCGTATTGTCTGCCGTTTGAAACAAAACCGTCACAACGCCCGTCTCACCCGTGAGTGTGAGAGAATCGTAGTTCTTTGAATTGTCTTCATCTCGGATCGTATAGGAGTTTCCCGACGACCATGTCAACGCCTCTGCCGCCGCACGCTGACTCGCGAACAGGAACATCGCCGCCGCGATACCGGAAGCCGAAGCAAGGGTGGAAGGGAGCGTTGTGGGCAAAGCTGCTATTGCAAGGCATGCCACCAACGTCTTGCGAAGACCCAAAGGTAAATGGAGTTTCATTGCTGGAAAAGAATGGGAAAGTGGATGGAAGCGACGCCGGAAGCACGATGCAGTACATCGATACAACACCGCACTCCCATTGTTCCGGTAGTATATCTCTTTTCAAAAGAGATGAGCTGTTAGAAAGTCTGTTATTTGTTTAAAACAAAACAAATACGAATGAAACGCCCCGACAATAACAGCGAGATTGATTGACCTTTTTACAAACGATTAGTCTTCCAATGAAACTTTTTTCAATGATGTGCATTTTTTTGCTTGCGTATCTCCTTTGAAAAGAGATTGGCAATCGACTTGATTAAGTGTATATATCGACTGAAAATCAATAAATTACGATTACGAACGAAGTGCATTTGACGAGACAATTTACCTTACACGCGGAACGAGGCAAACGCATTTGAGAGAGGTGCACCAAGAGAGAATGCTCTTATTGATTGATATCATCATTGATACCTATCAAAAATCATGACAACAAGCGTTCATCATGGTGACGGATCCAGAGAACTCACCCGCACACGTTACTGATTCGAAAAATTTGCGCAACGCGCACATTATTAATCAATCGTAAATAGGCAAACGCATTTCCTAATGCGTTTGCCCCGTGCGTTTACCTATTTGACTTGACGGTCAGGAGGAGTGTGGTAGGATGGGAGGGAGAGCCTATGAAGAGAGCGAGACGAGTATACGGAATGTTGGTGGGCATGGTAATGCTGGCATTGAGCGCCTGTCAGCAGAAGCCCTACCCAATATTCTTCCTGTCGGAAGCGGAGAGTACAGAAGGGACGAGTACGAAATTCATTCTGATGTACAACGGGAGACCATACACGAGAATGCCGATCGTGACGCATGGGAACATAGCGTCTTTCCACTCATTCATGAGCATGCAGGATGGGAGTTACGGGGTTGTGTTCACCTTGAAAAAGGAATGGATAAACCGCTTGTATTCTGCGACGATCAACCGACAGGGAATGCTGATACTGCCGGTGGTGAACGGCTTGGCTTTCCAACCTTTGCGCATTGACGAACCGATCATGGATGGGAAACTCGTGATATGGAACGGGCTAAACGGCTACGACCTGAAGCAAATAGCTCGTGACATCAAACCGGAAAATCCGGAGATGGAAAAAAAGCGTTTCCAAAGGAAAAACCCGCGTCCGCTTCCCAAATTGAAGAAGGATGCCAAGAACCAAAAGAAAGACTACACCGGGCGAGTGATCGGCGAGATATTTTCCAGTGGCTCGTAATGCGAGGGAAGTTCATCCAGCTATGTATGCTCATCGGAGGGGTGTGGACGCTCTCCGCAGGTGGGGTTGACCTCGTATACCGATTTCCCACGGGTAACCACGCTTTAGTGGATGGGAGAGGAGAGGATTTTTTGATGTACTGCGACCGCACGTTTGAAGGAGTGAAGAGCAAGCCATGGGAAGCCGGCGGCTACGGCATGGTGCGTAACCCCTTTCGTGCGTCGGACGGTTCCATCCTTTACAGTCGGTTGCATGAAGGAATCGACATTAAACCCATACAGCGGGACGCGCAGGGAGAGCCGACGGACAAAATACATCCGATCGCACCGGGAGTTGTGGCGTACGTAAACGAGAAGCCCGGATTGAGCAACTACGGACGCTATGTGGTCGTCGCCCACGCCGTGCCGGAGGGAATCATCTACAGCCTGTACGCCCATCTGGCTGAAATCCGTTGCTCCATCGGTCAGAGAGTTGGCAACGGCAACCTGCTCGGTCGTATGGGACACAGTGGAGCGGGCATCAACAAAGAACGCTCCCACGTACACCTCGAGGTCTGCCTCATGATTAATTCCGCCTACGACACTTTTTGCCCGCCGAACAACAACCACGGGCTCTTCAACGGACTCAACCTCGTCGGGATCGATCCTTCCCCCTTGCTAAGGGAGGGTTACGAGGGCAGACCTGTCTCGATAGCGCGACACTGGGAAACTTTGAAAGAGCACTACCGCGTTCGAGTCCCCTACAACGGCGAACCGTTGGACATTCTCAAGCGCCACCCCTTTCTGCTGCGGGGACACCTGAGCCCGCAAACGGCATCCATAGACGTAGCTTTCAGCCGGGAAGGCATCCCTCTTGGTTTTTATCCCTCTCAGGAAAAAACCGATGAACCGAAAGTCATCCGCTGCCTCCCTTTCCCAACACCCCAGCAAAATGTCACCATGAACCGCGTCAAAAACAGCAGTGTTGACGCCGCGCTCACGGCTTCCGGTCGCCGCTACGTCGATCAATTCTTCCGTCAAAGGGAAACGCCGCCTCCTTCCCCGACACCATGAAAGCAACCCTGTTCACAGCCTTGCTTCTGCCGGGTCTTCTCTGTGCGGCAGACGACTCTTCCTCCGTGCATCAGGCAGAACAGCTCCTGCGCAAGGGCGAGACGCTGCAGGCTTTTCAGGTACTCTCGGCTCTCTCCTCTAATCCTGTCCATTCCCGAAGCCAGGAATATGCGTTCTGGATGGGGAGAGTCCTGCTGGAATTGAAGCGTCCTCGAGAGGCCTCGTCCTACCTCCGCATGGTGTCTCCGCAGCACCCCCTTTTCCCTTATGCAGCCCGCGGACTCTTGTACTGTGCGCAGCTATGCCCGGAGCTGGATATGATGGCGATAGCCAGAGAACTCTCTCAGTGCAAGGATGAACAGGTAGCATCCCTCGCCCTGGCTTGTCTGGTAGAACAACAGTTGAGATACTCCTCCGTTTCTGACCTCACGGACTTTGACCGTCTGCGTACGAAAGCGGAACAAACGCCGGAACTCCTGCCTCTTGTCAAACTGCTTGGCATTCACGTTCTGCGCCATGAAGGCAATTTTAACGAAGGGATTGAGCGCGCTCGCGCTCTGGAGAATGATCCCTCGCTCTCTGCTACCATGCGTCAACGCGTTCGCCTTGCGTTGGCCGAACTTTATTACGATAAAGAAAAAAACAACCCTCAGTCCGAAAATGAGATTCCCGGTGCAGAGGAGATTGAGGAAGATGTCGGCAAGGGAGAAGAAACTCTTTTGCAATTTATCTCAGCCAACGCTGATTCTCCTCTGTTAGAAGAAGCTTTTCGGCGTTTGCACGCACACGGTTCCATCGAAAAAAGCGAATATACCCGTGAAAAACTCCGAGACTGGATAGAAGACACGTCTCACCCCCATCGGGCGGCTCTCGCTATACTCGCCATGATGCGCCTGCTCCATGCCCAGGGTAGAGATACCTCATCCTTGGCCAATCTGGCGGCAGCTGAACTCCCCGGCGAACCATCAACACGTACCATCCTGCAAGAACACATCCGCTACCTCCTCTCTCTCGGCAATGTGCGCCAAACTCTCCCCTACCATGCGCTCCTTAACAGCCTTGACGGAGGAAAACACGACGATGCTCAGGATCTTTTCCTCAAGGCGCAGAGTACGGAACTTGGCAACTCCTATGCGGCGGAAATTTTCCTTCTCAGCGCAACTGTGGCAGATGAGACATTGCGCACACCGGCCTTGGTCAACGCACTCATCTGCGCCACGAATGCAGGAAATTCCCAATTGTGTGAGCAGATCCTCAACACCCCCATGGAACAACACTCACGCAGAGCCGTCCTTCTGGCGCATGCGCGGCTTCTTCCTCCATCCCAAAAGGAGAGAGCCCTCAGAGAATTGCATGAGGTTCTTAACCTGCAAGCCTCACCCGGACAACGTACGGATGTGATGCTGACAGAAATCGATCTCACCATGAAGGATGATCCCACTGATGCCATCAAAAAACTCCTCAGCTGCACTAAAGAGCAGAGAGCGAAGTGGACGGATGAACAGGAGTTGCGCTACACCGCTCTTGTGGAACTCGCGGCAGACCTCCTGCCGGACGGTCAGGCAGATGCTGACTCTCTGCTGCGGCGCCTTTATGAGGAAGCTTCCTCTCTCACGCGCAAGGAGGCCATCGCCCTGCACTTGGCGGATCGCCTATCCATGCACGGCAAACATGCGCTTGCACGCGATATCCTCATTGAACTCTCTCTCCTCCAGGCTCCAGGCGAAAATAAAGCTGCCTCTCTCCTCTTCGCCGGTCAGGAATGCGAACGCTGCGGCACCCTCCCTTCTCTGCAGCATGCTGCCCGACTCTTCGCCGACTGTGTGCGCCAGGACAGTTCCCTCTCTGCGGTGGCCACCATTGAGCAAGCCGGTGTGCTCTCCCGCATCAACCGAATCGGAGAAGCCTTCTCTCTTCTCTCCGACCTCAATGTTTCCAACCTCTCGGCCGAAGAACAAGCTGCTTATTACTGCGTGTTGGCCGATTCCCTGAGCTATTCCTCCGAAAAGGATGCTCTGCCACGTGCGATCTCCGTATGTGAGAAGATCTTTTCCATTCCTCATCTCCCACACGTTTGGCTTATGAGGGCACGCCTGCAGCACGCCGCACTCTGCACCCGCGACTCTCGTAACGAAACTGCTCTGCAAGACTACCTCGACGTAATGAACGAAGGAAATCACTCGGATGGCACATCGGATGAAACCTGCCGCTTTATGTACTATTACGCCGGAGCCGGCGCTGTGTACAGACTTTTGCAAATGGAACGCTACAGTGAAGCAGCCGATTTAGCAGAAAAAGTATCCCGATGGGCTGCGGCAGCCGTCCCCAATAATCCGAGTGACAAACGGAGAGAGGACGCCTTCATGCGCTGGGCAAGAGTCATTCGCCAGGTCCACTACCTCCCCGCTGACCTTACCGCATCCTGATCCATTTTGTCGGGTTACAGGCGGAGCGATCAACGAACTTCGCCCCAATCAAGCAACGACGCCAAAGTGGCGCTGGATATCCCGAAAGATACGATCCCTCAGAGAACGGGCGCGTTCGATGTCTCGAGTACGCAAGGAGAAGCGAAGCCGCTCTGCTGTGGCATCAGGTTTATGAACAGTGACGTGGCACCACCATACACCCCGATTGTTCCAAAGATGATGATTTTGATTCTCATCGTTGATCCGGAGGCAGATCTTTGTATGTTGAGGAGTCATGGCGTTTATACTGATTGGAAGGAAAAAATTCGACTCAGGGACGATTCCCGACGAATGAACCTGAACGAGGGGTGAGACACGAAAAGTGACTCTGCCGTTCAAAAGCAATCGCAAAAAAATCAATACAGGATGCCGGCTTTTTTGAGGGTGTTCAGGGCACCGTTCTTAGCGATGGTTCTCAACGCCCTGCAGGAGAGCTTCATGCGAATGAATCCTCCTCGTCCTCCGTTAAGTTCCGGCACCCAAACGCGTTTTTCTTGCAGGTTGGGATAAACGGTGCGGTTGACAGTTTTTGTGACGTGGCGCCCGATACCGCCCTTTTTCTTGGCAAGACCAGAGCGATGAATGCGGCGTCCCTTGTGAGGGATAGCGAGCGTGATGTTACAGATTCTTGACATAGCCTCAAACAGGTTATTCGATTCGCAGGGGGATTGTACTCATTTCCTGAGTCACGTCAAGCAAAACTTCTGTCACTGACCACTTTTTTCTGATATTTTCCTACACAAAAACGGACAATAACGACTAACCTGAACTTTTTCTCCGCTTCAGAACACCCTTCCGATGTGTGAAAACTTTGTCTGAAATCTATAGGATTGACAGTCAACCTTCTCTTCTCTAGGATAGGTGAGCGATGAAGCATTTTTTGAGCATCTTTCTGACTGGGATTGCGTTGGCAGTCGGGCTTTCCGGTTGCAAATGTCCGCTCACGCCGCCACCGAGACTAAGCAGCCCGAGTCGTTCGGTGCAGTCCGATGAGGAGTTGGTGCAGGTGTTGCGCGAGGAGTGGAAGAAACTAAAAAAAGTGAAGATGGCGGAAGGTGAGCGTCAGGAACTGATACGACGGTACAATGACGACGTGCTTTTGTTGCTAAACCGGCTAAGACGAGATGTCCTGAGGCATGGGAAGAATCTGCCTTATAAAGTTGTGATAAATGCCCCAAAAGGCGGACATCCGGTGCTTCTCGAGCGTCTGTTTGATGACTTGGTACCGGCCAAAGACATCCGCATGACGGATTTGAAAGAGCGCTACATTGTCCCGGGTCTGGGGGTGCCTCTCGTTGGCATTGTTCCTGCGGGAAAATTACGCAATAGCGATCAGATAGCGACTTTTCACTCACACGGCGCCGTGCGTACTCTGACGGCTCTGGTGGAATTCAATGGATCCGGTGAGAATACGCGTCCTCTGATACGCCTGCTCCCGCGACAGGACACGGAGCGCGTACAGGTGGGTCGATTGTCCTACCCCCTTTCGGCCGATTTTTCTGCTGCTATCGAGATGTACTGGAGACTCACTGAGGTGGACAAAGATCGTATCCTGGGTCTGCTGCGTCCACAGCCGGAAAAAACAGTCGTCGGACTCACCTGCATTGAACACTATGATCCCTACAAAATCCCGGTTGTGCTCGTGCATGGGCTGGTCTCAAGCGCCGCTACCTTTAGCAACCTTGTGAACCGTCTCCAAGCCGACCCCCAAATCCGCCATAGTTACCAATTCTGGTATTTTAATTACCCCACCGGCACGGCGTGGACGATCAGCGCAGCTGCCTACCGCAAGGCTCTGCGAGAAGCACGTGAAAGGTTCGACCCTCAACAAAAGAACGAGAATTGGGATAAAATGGTGGTTGTGGGACATTCCATGGGCGGGCTCATCACACGTTATAGTCAGTGCGTAGAGCCATGGAAAATATTGGAAGCCGCCCGCACCTCCCACAACAGTCTCGTTGACTTTTTCTCCGGAAAATACATAAATGCCCCCCTCCCCTCAAACCGGTTGCGTGATATAAAGGATGTCTATTATTTCCACCCCGTAAAGGCATGCCAAGTGGTGTACATGGCAACCCCTCACCGTGGGACCCCCCTCGCCCGCAACCGCTTCGTTCTCCTCCTGAGCAATATGGTACATCTGCCGCAAACTCTTGTGGAAGAGGCCTTCAGCATAGCTACTTTGCAACGAGACAACCTCATCACCAATCCGCGCCGCCTCACCGAATGGTACACCAGCATTCGCCAGCTCTCCCCGGACAGTTACTCCATTCGTGGACTCTCCTCTCTCGCCGTCCGAAATGTCCCCACTCACTCTATCATCGGCGACCGCGGGCGCAACAATTCCCCTCATAGTTCCGACGGCGTCGTCCCCTACTGGTCCTCTCACCTCCCGTGGGGCTCGGAATGTATTGTACCTTCCGGTCACTCCGTGCAGGACACCAAAGAAGCTGCTGAAGAACTAAGACGTATCCTCCTCAAGCGTCCCAAGCAGTCCAACCCGTAGAACGATGGAAGCTGGTCCTGTGACGATAACTCATTGATTATTTGCGATTTAAAAATTCGGCATGCCTTGCTCGTGAAGATGCGAAGCTTTAGCTGAGGGGATGGGTAAAATCATCGTAAATCGTAAATAGGCAAACGCATTTCTAATGCGTTTGCCCTAGGGTTATGCTGCATCATCTGCCGTTAAATATCTATTGAGCATCGCTTTTTCTTGGGAAGGATGTGGTGGGTTCCCATGCGATTGTTACTTGCTCTTGTCATTCAGAGAGAACTGTGGTATAAGGGCGTCGCCGCTCGGGTTCGGGTGGTCGCTGCGGGTGCAAACCTGTAGAGGAAAGTCCGGACATCACAAGGCAACGCGCCCCGCGAAAGCGGGGGAGTCGTGGGTCAAGCCGCGACGACGGATAGCGCCACAGAAAATAAACCGCCTGCAAAGGTAAGGGTGAAATGGTGGGGTAAGAGCCCACCGCCCCGAAGGTAACGACGGGGGCACGGCAAGCCCCGCGTGATGCAAGACAAACAGGGGGAGGGTAGCCTGCCCGCTCAATGACCCCCGGGTAGTAGTTGCACTTCGCTTCACTGCGAGGCAGGAACCTCTCGGCAGGCTCCTGAGAAAAATGACCATCCCGTTCGAAAGGACGGACAGAATCCGGCTTACAGAACCCGAGCGGCATACCCATGAGAAATGGACGATTTACACCGTACGATTTAGATGCGGCATCGTAAATCGTATGCAGGCAAACGCACGTTCTCATGAGTTTGCCTTGCCGGGGGAAACTCGTTGCAAACGGGAGACAAATCTGGTATGGTAGGAGGTATGAGGATGAGGGTTCTTTTAACGGCGATGGTATGTGTACTCTTGCTCATCGGCTGTAACGATGGAACAGGGGAGCGCATGAGCTCGCTTGCTGCCAAGCAATTCGCCGAAATCCGTGATCATGATCTACCTGAATTGACAGCGAAAGATATCATCGAACCCGACTTGATTGAAATTTTTCAACAAACCGTTGAGGATTTTTCCCGTACGATGGATGTGAAGCCCCAAGATCCCCGCTCCGGCGTGAGGCTGCTGCATCTGGCCTGCTTTTTCAAAAAGACAGAGTTAGCTCGTTGGCTGTTGCTGAGCGGCGTTGATCCCAACGCCCATGACCAGGAGGATGACTCCCCGCTCATAGTGGCCGTTGATACCTACGCATTTCCGGACACGCCGACGGAGGTACTCATCAACCTGGTTGACACCCTGTTGGCGAAGGGCGCCACCTTTGATCAATCCGGTCGCGAGGGGGGAGATTTTCTGACGGAAGCTGCATTCGTCTGTGAGAATGAGGATGTCATTTTGCACCTCATGGACAAGGGCGCGCGTCCGGACTCTGAATCTGCCCAGCCCGCCGCCCTGCACGGTTGGTCTCGCATGCTCAGCAAACTCTTGGCAGACCCGGCGATGGACACGGAGGGGTTGCTGCAGAGTGCTGCTGTGGGCTGCTGTCGTTTCCCCGGCGAACACACAGCCTGCATCAAGCTTCTCCTCGACCTCGGCGCCAAGGCGTCCGACTCCAAAGTCCCTGCTCCCGGCAGCACGGCTCTCTTCAACTTGGCCGAGGAGCTGACCTCCATAGGACAAGACTCTCCACTTCTCCCACAAGCCTTGGATGTGGCCGAATTTCTCATACGAAACGGAGCGGATCCGTATGCGCGCTTCCGGCAGGATGAGAACTTTCCGGGATTCTGTCCGTACGATTTTCTGTCGATGAAGCCATACCTGCTCGACAAGCTGCGCGAACGCGGCATTGCCCTCCAGAGTCCGCCTCTGCAGTTCGGCTCGGGAACAGCTCTGCTGGCAGACACCTGCCGTGCCGCCATCTCCCCTCATCCCGGGGAGCAACTCTCTCCGCACTTTGACTCCATCGCGGCGGTTTTCTCACCGACCGATGAAATGCGCAGAAATGAGATGTACCCTCAGGCGGTGGATGCGGCTATTGTGCTTCTCACTCGAATCGATCCCGCACGCTGTACCCGCACCCTCCTCGCTATCCCGCTCTGGCAGCAACCTTCCTTCACGGAAAAAGACAGCCGAGATCTTCTCCGTCCCATTCTCGATGTCCTGCGCGATACTCCTTCCCTTTCTTTCCCTGCCGATTTTCTGGAAGAGCAGGCTCTTAAAGCAGACAAGGCCGGACTTCATGAAGATGCCGCCGATCTCGTTGAACTCCTGGCTCGCAGTTCCAACGCCTCCGAAAAAATTGAACGCCTCTGCAACGCCGACTCCCTCCCTCTCCGCGCCGGCGCCTATGCCGCCCAATTAGCGATGGCCGGTCTTCCGGAAGCGCGAGACAACGGGGTTGCCACTTGGCTCACGGGACATAACCGAGAGCCTGACACCCCTTTCCTGCGAAATGCCGTGCTCCTCACCTCCTTGGAAAAACTTTGGTTCGGCAAGATGCCCCGTGAGGAACAAGCGAGGCTTTTCGCGCTCATGCGAGATGTCCATGCTCCCCACGCTGCCGAAGCCTACGAACATCTTGCAAAAAATTGGGATGATCCTGAACAACTCGACCGGTTGATGAACGCCGATGATGAGTGGAAGTTTGAACTCGAAGTCGTCACGGCTCGCTTCTTCCTCGAACACTCCCATGAATTTCTTTCACCCGCACCATGAATCTTCCCCTTATCTCCCGCCCGCGTACATGGCACTGGATCTGCTGCTTTACGGCGCTCCTTGGATGCCTGCCCTTGCTCTGGCCCCGTATGCTTCCGAGAAGTTGGCGTAGCGCGGCCCCGGACTACGCGGGATCGCTCGTCATGGCCAGCTTCCTTCTCTCCTGTACCCTTATCTTCATCTCGTCCATCGTTACGCTTCTGCACCTGCGCAACCTGCGCACCCTCGTGCAGCTTCTCATCTGGGGCTTTCGGTGGCTCTGCACGGCAGCCGTTTTCTGCGTGCTGGCCTATTTTGCCAACGTTCCCCGAGATGTCGAGAGTGTAGCTGCTGAAGTCAGTCCTGTCGATACACGTGAGGAAATCCATTTTCCTATCGACTCTCTCACTAGCCCCGAATCTCTCGTCATCCCCATCGTACCGGAACAATATGAACCCTCCTCGGTCTCCCTGATCCCCAATCTCTCTTTCCTTGAAAATAAATACCCCGCCCTCTTGCACACGTACGTGGATATGTCGCCCCGCTGGGCTCTGCACACCAAGGATGACAATTTCTATACCAAGCCCGCCCACGTGGTCATGATACCTCCCACAACGGGCGGCACCCCGGGAGTGGTGCACGTTGCATTCCGCCACCTCGTCAGCGGCGAGCAGCTTCCTGTAGGTTACACCGTCGTCAAACCGGGCGATCCCATGCCTGGCACCCCCGAGGGCAGTGAGCAAGTGCCGGATCTCGCGCTCGATCTCGGAGGGGCACACTACCTCCTGCTGGCCTGGCGTGGAACCTCCCACGCGGAAACGGCGCACCGTGCCATCAACGCTGCCATCTCCACGGTCGATTCCATGCTGCAACCTCTCGTTGATGAGCCCTCCGAAACTTCTCTCAATCGCCTCTTGTCCGGCACGAAAAGCGTAGTCGCTGACCATCCTCGAATCCTTCTCAGCGAACCCGCCACCCAATATGGCACCTATCAGGCGGAGGTTTACGTCAATCCCGGAGAAGCAGGCACCCTCCTCCTGCGTATCCTCGACATGGAAACTAACGCCTCCTTGCGCCTCTTTTCCTTCCCTGCGCTTTTCTCCGACGACAAGTCTGTCCTCTTCCGCCATGACATACCGGGATCCATCCCCATGCGCCTTCGTGACAATTCATTCGGTCATGTGTCGGGCCTGCTTCCGGAAAATGCGCCCGTCTTCACCATAAAGAGCGGAGCCGCTCACCAAGCCTTCGCTGTGGCGCTCGAACTCTGGTTTGTACCGGCGAAATCTCCCAACACGCGCCGCTTCATCCTCCGCCGTTGCTACCGCGTGCAGGCCTGTGAACCCTCCCGGGAACAATAGAAGAGATTGACGATAGGAATGTTATCGTGCCGGCGGCTCGGGATATGCAATGCGCAAGGCGGCCGACGGCTGTAAGGTCGATTAGCCAGCCCGCAGGGGCTTTGTCGGCTTTGCTAAATCGTAAATAACGAACGCATTTTCAAATGCGTTTGCTCTGCTGTCCTCTCTTTTCGCTTGAAAAAGCGCTCTGTTGGCGTAAAATAGCCCCGTTATGTTGGACATAAGAGTCATCCGTGAAAATCCGGAGTACGTCAAGGAACGAGTACGCCTCCGTGGCGGCGAGCACTGGATGCTGGTCGATCGCGTGCTGGAATGCGATGAGAAACGCCGTAAGATTGAGACGGAAAAACAGGCCCTTTCTCAGGAGAGAAACAGCTCATCCAAAAAGATAGGCGCCCTTCTCAAAGAAGGGAAAAAGGAGGAGGCGGATGCCATCAAAACCCGTATGACCGAACTCGGCGAACGGTTGCGCGAACTGGAAGCCGCCGCCGCCACCGCCGCTGAGGAACAGGAGCAACTCTTGCTCTCCATCCCCAATATGCCCCACGATGGCGCCCCCGTCGGCGCGGACGAATCGTCCAACCCCGTCCTGCGCACATGGGGTGAGAAGCCACAGATCGAGACCCCTCAGGACCACGTCCAGCTCGCCTCTGCCTTGGGGTTGTTGGATTTTGAATCCGCCGCGCGCATCTCCGGCTCAGGCTTCATCGTGTACCGTGGGCTCGGAGCCCGTCTGGAGCGAGCGCTCGTGAACTTCCTGCTCGACACGCAGACGTTGGAAAATGGTTATGAGGAAGTGGGCGTTCCCTTCATGGTAAAGCGCGACTGTATGGTCGGCACCGGTCAGCTCCCCAAGTTTGAAGAGGACATGTACGGGCTCGAAGGCAACACGATGTTCAATGTGCCAACCGCCGAAGTCCCCGTCACCAATCTTTACCGTGAACAGATCTTGCGCGAAGCGGATCTGCCCATCAAGATGACTGCCTACACCCCGTGCTATCGCAGAGAAGCCGGTTCCGCCGGACGTGAAAACAAAGGCATGATTCGCGTACACCAGTTCGATAAAGTTGAACTCGTCACAATCTGCCGTCCGGAAGACGGTTTTGACCTCCTGGAGAAACTCACGTCCCATGCCGAAAGCATCCTGCAAAAACTCAACCTGCACTACCGAGTCATTGAGCTGTGTACCGGCGACGTCGGCTTCTCCTCCGCAAGGACCTACGACATCGAGGTGTGGGCTCCCGGTCAAGGAAAGTATCTGGAAGTCTCCAGCTGCTCCTGCTTCACGGATTACCAGGCTCGCCGCATGAAACTGCGCTACAAAACAGCCGATGGAAAAATGCGCGTTCCCTACACGCTCAACGGCTCCGGCACCGCCCTGCCTCGTCTCTACGTCGCCCTCCTCGAACAGTATCAACAGCCGGACGGTTCCATCCGTATACCGGACGCTCTTGTCCCCTACTTCGGACACGCCTCTATCAACAAACCTTGAGCTTGACTCTCTCTCCTTCATGAACGGAAACATCATCACCATGGGGCCTATTGTCTGGCTCATCGTTTTCTTTGCCGTGCTTGCTCTGGCGGTCATCGCCGAACGCCTCTTCTACTTCCACCGTATCAGCATCAACTCCGGCGACTTCCTGCGCGGTCTCTCCGTCCTTCTGCGCAGTGGGCAGTACAACGAGGCTCTGCATGAAGCCCGCCAGCTGCCGGGACCTATGGCGCGCGTGGTGGAGGCGGTGCTCACCCGTTCACGACTTGCTCGCAGTGAGCTGCGCGAGATCGCCCTTGAGGCCGCCGAACTTGAAGTATTCCGTGTGGATCGCAACATCCGAACCCTGCTGGTATGCGCCACAGTGATGCCTCTTCTCGGCTTGCTCGGCACCATTCTCGGACTTGTCGATTTCTATGAGCAGCCCGGCATCATCGACGGCGGCGCCTCCATGCCCCAAGTCGCTTTCGCTCTTCGCCGCGCTCTCCTCCTCTCGGCCACGGGAATTACTCTCGCTATCCCCGCTTATATCTTTTACATGTACCTCACCTCCCGCGCGCGTAAAATCATTAACTCCGTAGAACGCGCCGGACTCGAATGCGTCCATATCATCTGCGATGCTCGCCTCCGTGGCAAAAACAACGAATCCTCCTCCCCCGTCTCCCCGATCGAAGACGTAGATGAGGACGACTCTGAAATTTGACCTCCCCATTCACCTGTCACCATGCGGCGCGTACGCTCCAACCTGAAAGGTTCCGGTTTCGCCATCATCGTTTTGGCGGGAGTCAATCTCTTTGTGCTATTGTGTATGTGCGTGCTGCTCACGAGCTACAGGGCGCCGCGCTACGGCATCAACCTGCGCCCCGCTGAATCCCATTTTGTACTCGGCTCTTACGACCGTTCACTCTCCCACATCATCACGATCACTCCCGGCGAAATTCCTCGTTTTTTTATCGAAAGCGACGAGATTCCGGGCGGCTTGGACGGTATGGAGCGTATCCTCAAAAGCTGGGAAAAACCCAATCCCTCCCACGTCACTGTCATCATTGTCTGCGATGAAGCTGTCTCCGTCGGCACCGTTCAACAGCTCGCCGACATGATCCTCTCCCATGGCTACAACTGCGCTTTCTTCGGACGCCCCGCCCATCAGGAATGAAACGTGCTCCCATCAACCTTATCTATCACTCATTGCATACACGCCCCATGCCGGGCTGTCTGCCTCTGTTCTTTTTGATGGCGGCTCTTGTTGTGGCTCTCATCATGCTTGCCGTTCGAGTTTCTCTGCCCGCCACACCTCCGCCCAGAGGGGTCGGAAACGTCTATTACCGCAATGACGAGCTGACTCGCTTCCGCGTGCGCCAGCACAGCGCCCTGCCCATGCGATTTCCTGATTCCATTGACCCGGTGGCTCAACTTCCCATACCGGAACACAACCTTCCCCTTCCCCGCAAAATGCCCCTGCAGCCCGCCCCTCCGGCCTACCTCCCCGACAACATCCCGGACTCCATTGTCCTCGATCCTGATCTCCTCCTCAAACTGCCTCCTCCTGCAAACGAGCAGCAGGATTCTCCCGAGTCATGAACCTCATCAACCTCTCCCTCAATCAATTTTTCATACTTCTCGTCTTCGGGAGTATGGCTGCCGTGCTCTTCGTGATGATTCCGGTGCAAATCGCATCTAAACTGCGCCGCGTGGAACGCAAACGCAGACTCTCCACCTGCCGCATCTGCGGCTATCGCTTCATCCGTCCTCCTCAAAAGGAACCCGTCGCTTGCCCCCACTGCGGCATCCTCAATCGATGACGGAAACAATTCATGGACGATGTTGCAAAGCCAGCAAGATGGCATGACGTAACTCTGGACGCTTTCCTCGTAACACTCGCCCGTG
Source organism: uncultured Akkermansia sp. (assembly GCA_947628035.1). Classification (GTDB taxonomy): domain Bacteria; phylum Verrucomicrobiota; class Verrucomicrobiia; order Verrucomicrobiales; family Akkermansiaceae; genus Akkermansia. Next base: position 26,668 of record CANQYL010000008.1, read on the forward strand.
ATTTCACCCACCACCAATGCTTGCGCATTGCGTAGCCCGCGCCTCCGGCGCGCGAATTTCCTACATCGTCCACGGCTCGGCTTTCAACGTTTTTCTCGGAAGGTCAAAGCGGAGCGTATTCCCTCCTCATAGAGCTCCGGCTCCAACAGGAACGAGTCGTGTCCCTTGACTGAATGGATGCAATGGTATTGCGCATTCACTCCATTTTTTACGAGTCGTCGGTAAAAATTCGACACCGCTCGTGGCGTGTAGCAACAATCCGTATTGATCGAATAGAGCAGGAACGGTATCTTGTGCGCCGCGTAACCGGCAAAGACCTCATCCTCGCTCAATCCTCCCGAGACCTTGCTCAGATGAAAGCTCGCCCACATATTGACGATGCGGATGTAGGCATTCGCGTCGAAGCGTAGAGCGAACTTGACCCCCTGATGCAGCATATAGCTCTCCGTATTTTGTGTGGGAGTGTACCACTCGAGCATACCGCGTCGGGAGGCATCCACTCCGCGTTTGGCGCGTTTTTCCAACCCGCGCTGATAGACGAAGAGTTTGTGGCAAATGATGCGTGCAAGAGCAAGCCCTCGGCGTGGAGGATCGTTCAGCGCATACATCCCTGCTCGATACTTCGCATCCAGTTCGATCGCGAGTATCTGCTCAAAGACGGAGAGACGATGCTCAATCGGGGGCGCACTGGCGGCGCCGATGATGATCACACTTCGCACCTTCTCCGGGTACAAATGCGTGAGCGCCAGCGAGAGCATCCCTCCCACACTCGGTCCCACAATCGCAAACCTCTCAATCCCCATGAACTCCAAAAGCCTCACCTGCGCGCGTGCCTGGTCGCTCGCGGTCACCAGCGGGAATCTGCTCCCCCAGTGGTTGCCATCCGGCGCCACGGAGGTGGGACCCGAACTGCCGTAACAGCCCCCCAGGAAGTTGGCGCAGACGATGAAATACTCGTTCGTGTCAAGAGGCTTGCCGGGACCGATCATGCGGTCCCACCAGCCCTCATAATTCTCCGGCTGCCAGAATTCGCCCGCCTCCGGCAGAGAATCGTTGTACCCGTGCGCGTGGTGGCTGCCCGTGAGCGCGTGAAACAGCAGCACGGCATTTCCGCAATCCGGCGCAAGCGTCCCATACGTCTCGTATGCCAGCACACAATTCGGCACGCTCTCTCCGCTCTCAAAGCGAAAATCCCCGAGAGGAAATATCTTGGTGCGCACGACTTCGCTCATATCCTGTTGCGTCATCTTTTCCCGGAGAAAAGAAAAGGTCGGTGACGGCCACCGACCCCAAAAACATCATCATTGGCAAGCAGGAGGCATCTCACTTGACCCCCTTCTTGCTGAGGCGCGTGCCGGCGGTGGCGCCTTGGCGAGCCTTGAACTTAGGGTTGCTCTTGCAGATGACGTAGAGCGTCCCCTTGCGCTTCACGATCTGGCAATCTGCGTGACGGCGCTTCATCGAAGCAAGTGAGGAAAGAACTTTCATGGCTGTTATCGATCGGTTTGTTTTCGGTATCGCTACCCGACTCTCGGAGGGGCGCATTATACCCATATTCCATGATTTGTAAAGACAAATTTAGGGAAAACCGTCGATTTTTTGTAACGAGACGCTGATTCGGATTGCACGAGCAGAAAGTTGGGGCTATACTTCCGTCCACAATCCCGCGTTATGCAAACTCTGCGCTACACCCCGATCCCCGCCGATTTTTACCGCCGCAACCGCGACCGTCTCGCCGCTGCCCTGCCTCCCCACAGTCTCGTGATTCTCCACGCCAACGACGTGTACCCCACCAATGCCGATGGCACCATGCAGCACCGACAGAATGCCGACCTGCTCTACCTCACCGGCATCGACCAGGAAGAAAGCATCCTGCTCATGCAGGTGGGAGAAAATGGCGAACACCACGACACGCTCCTGCTGCGTGAAACAAATGAAAAGATCGCCATCTGGGAAGGAGCCCGCCTCACCAAAGAGGAAGGCAGCTCGCTCTCCGGCATCGCGGATGTACGCTGGACGGATGAGTACTCCTCCCTGCTCTCTCAAGTCGCTCAAAACGCCCGGCACATCTATCTGGAGACAGATGACCATCCCCGACGATATACTGACGTGCAAACTCGCAATGAACGACTCAACGCCCCCCTGCGCGAACAGTACAAAAACGCAGCATTCAACAGCCTCTACCCGCTCCTCTCCGCCATGCGCCTCGTGAAGAGTTCAGAGGAGCTCTCGCAGTTGCGCGAGGCCTGCCGTATCACGGGCGAGGGTTTTTCCGCCATCTTGCCGCATATCCACCCCGGCATGGGCGAATGGGAAATGGAGGCTCTGCTGAGTGAGCAATACATCCGGCGACGCTCGCGTTTCTTCTCCTTTTTGCCCATCATCGCTTCCGGAAGCGACACCTGCGTGCTGCACTACATCAGCAACCACAAACGCTGTGCCGACGGCGATCTCGTGCTTTTCGACGTGGGCGCTGAGTACGGCGGTTACGCCGGTGATATGAGCCGCACCATTCCGGTCAGCGGACATTTTTCCCCGCGTCAAAGGGCGGTGTACTCGTCCGTTCTCGCCGTCCATCGCTATGCCGCTTCCATCATGCGTCCGGGCGTCCTCAAGGCCGACTATGAACGCCTCGTTCGCATCCGTATGGCGGAGGAACTGCTCCGACTCGGCCTCCTCTCCGAGGCCGAAGTGGCACGAGAAGCCGATGACCCGACCTGTGTGCGCAAATTCTACATGCACAGTGTTTCCCATCCTCTCGGGCTCGACGTCCATGACGTCTGTCCGTCCAACCCCGTCTTTGCCGAAGGTCAAGTATGGACCATTGAGCCGGGCATCTACATCGCCGCCGAAAATGTAGGCGTGCGCATTGAGACGGATGTCCTCATCCACTCCGACCACACCGAAGACCTCATCACCACGGCTCCCCTGGAGCCCGATGACGTTGAATCGCTTATGCGTGGAGGAAAAAACGAACGTTGAATGGGATTGCTGACGCGCCTGAAGGCGGTAATGAACTGCGTACGGTGACTCACTGCCGCTGCATCGGCGCTCTCTCGCGGGGATGCAGAGCGGAGTTTTATAGCAAAGCGGGTCATTTGTTGGAAAGGCCTGTTCATTTGTTATTCCGTCTTGATGGCTTTGTTGAGAGAAGTCAATCAGCGGAGGAAAAACTCTTACTAACTGATATCATCGTTGATACGTATCAAAAATCATGGCAACAAGCGGTCATCATGATAGCGGCTCTCAAGAACCATCCCTCATACGTTAATAATTCGAAAAAATTACGCAACAAGCGCATTATCAATAATTTGAAAATCGTAAACGTGCTGAATCCTTGACATGTCAACTCGTTTTTGGTAGAACACAGGAAACAAACGCATCGAATATGAAAGACCATACAGTTCGTGGCAAAAAGGTATTCGCAGACGAGATTGAGGCATTGCGGGTAATAGGTGAAAAACTCGACGAGAATTTTTCAAAGGCGGTGGAGGCGATGCGCACGACGATCGAAGGCGGACACAAGATCATTGTGGTAGGCGTGGGAAAGAGCGGTCTTGTTGGCAATAAGATAGCTGCTACGCTCACTTCTACGGGAGCCCCTTCCGTCGTTTTGGATTCCATGAATGCCATGCACGGAGACTTGGGAATTGTTCAGGACGGGGATGTCTGCATCGCCATGTCGTACTCCGGGGAAACGTCGGAGCTGCTCACGCTGCTGCCTTTCCTGAAACGCTATGATATGTCGTTGATCGGAATGACGGGGAAGAAAGGATCGACCTTGGCGCAGCTGGCCGACATCCTGCTGCTGACTCCGGTGGAGCGAGAAGCAGATCCTCTTAACTTAGCGCCGACGTCATCTTCCACAGCGATGCTCGTGATGGGCGATGCTCTGGCCATGGCTTTGCTGGAGGCCCGGAATTTCACCAAGGAGGACTTTGCAAGAAGCCACCCGGGGGGCTCGCTCGGCAAGGCTTTGCTCACTCGCATTGCGGACATCATGCGAAAAGAGGTCGCCTCTTGCCCTCAGGATGCCTCCGTCATGGACTGCCTCGTTGCCATGACTCAAGACCGTGCAGGCGCTTGCATCCTCACCCACCCGGATGGAACCCTCGCCGGTATCTTTACTCACGGTGACTTTGCTCGAGCCTACCAGGCAGACCCCTCCTGCGGGAGCCATCCCGTGGCGCAACACATGACTTCCCATCCTGCCTACGTGCAGGCCGAGCAGCTCGCCATAGCCGCTATTAAAACCTTGCGCGACCGTCGTATCGATGACCTCGTTGTTCTCGACAAACAGAAACACCCCGTAGGACTCATTGATACGCAGGATCTCGTGCGTCTCAAATTGATCTAATTTTCAGCCGATGGCACGAAAAATCAAACAGAGGCACATTTTAGGCTTGCAAAGTGAACGGAAAAGGTGCATCCTATCCCGCCGTTACGCGCGGTATACATTTTAACTGAACCACACTATGAGAAAGTACGAAGCACTGATCGTCCTGAATATGAAAGGCAGCGAGACTCTCGACGAGCTCACGTCGGCCATAAGCGCCAAGCTTCAAGAAGCCGGCGCGAACGTGACGGAGGTCACCAATGTGGGGCGCCGCGACTTTGCGTACGAGTCCCATCACATGAAGAATGGACAGTACATGCTCTTTGCTTTTGAGGCTGAGCCGGAAACCATACGCACCGCTCGCGAGGCATTGGCGATTGACGGGCGTGTCCATTATCAATACTACCGCGCCAAGTAAGCGCTTTCTTTGTTATTTATTTCTTGCAAAAGCGTGCCCACGGGTGGCACGCTTTTTTTTTGCTCTCGGCAAAACGGCGCCCCCTCTTTCCGGTTGTTTTACCGTTAAAAGAGTTGCGGGTAGGACTTCATGGCCAATTCGTGAGAGAGGCGGCGGATGGTGACACTGTCCTCCGCCTGTAAGGCCTGCTCGGCCATGGCTCGGCATTCCTCGTAGTTGAGATGGCGGATAGCTACGCGCACGACCGGGAGAAGGTGAGTGCCGACGGAAATTTCAGTGGCTCCGAGTCCTACCAGGAGGGGCACGAGACTGATGTCGCCCCCCATTTCCCCGCAGACAGAGGTGGGAATGCCGGCGCGCATCGTACGGGCCATGAGACGTACAACGCCGGGGTGAGTTACGCGGAAGATGGAGGCAACACGGTAGTTGACGCGGTCAACAGCTATGGTGTACTGGGTAAGATCGTTGGTGCCGATGGAGAAGAAATCGACATATTGGGCAAGCACATCGGTCATCATGGCGGCTCCGGGAACCTCGATCATGATCCCTACGCGCATTTTCTCATCGTAGGCCTGTCCTCGTTCGCGCAGCTCCCCGCGGCACTCCTCCAAGAGATTGAGCGCAGTGCGCACCTCCGTGATGCCGGATACCATGGGAAACATGATGCCGGCGTGCCCGTGCGCGGACGCGCGCAGAACAGCTCGGAGCTGTTGTTTGAAAATTTCAGGTCGGCTCAGTGAGACGCGGATGCCTCGCCACCCCAGAGCCGGATTATCCTCGCGCTCGGTGAGTGGTTCAAAAGGCAACTTGTCGCCTCCCGCGTCCAGAGTGCGGAAGATAACTTCGTGCGGCGCGCAAGCCTCCACGAGCTGCCGATAGTGTTCATACTGCGCTTCTTCGCCCGGCATTTCTTGCGCATCGTTTCCGAGCAACAAAAACTCCGTGCGGTACAGCCCCACCCCTTCTGCCCCGGATTCGCGGATTGATTTGAATTCGTGGACGAATTCAACATTAGCCGCAAGGCGGATGTGGCGACCATCCAACGTATCCGTGGGCAGGTCGCTCATCTTGACGAGCTCACGGTAAGCTTTTTCGCGTTCGGCGCGCAGGGTGTTGTACTTCTTGCGTGTCTGAGCCGAAGGATTAAGGATGAGTGTCCCCGTGTAGCCGTCCAAGATAGCGGGGCTTCCCGTCTGGGAATCCATGACGAGCCTGGGAACGGCGACGACAGCGGGGAGACCGAGCGAGCGTGCGAGGATAGCTGTGTGCGACATGGCGCTGCCTGTTTCCGTCACAAAACCGAGCACATGGCTCTTATCCAAATCCGCCGTATCGCCCGGGGTCAACTCGTATGCCGCGAGGATGTAGCTGTCCTGTTCTTCTTGTTTGGGAGGTAGCGAGGAAGAAGCCGGCTTGAGGTTGCGCAACACCCGCTGCAGCACATCGCGAATATCCAGCACCCGCGACCGCAGGTACGGATCATCCACAGCGCGCATCACTTCCATGAAGTTCTGCACGACCGCATAGTAAACAGATTCGATATTTTGCAGTCGGGAGGGAAGCTCCTTATTAAGTTTGCTCAGAATCGTTGTATCACGCAGAAAGAGCAGGTGCGCATCAAAAATGGCAGCTTCCGTAGCGCCGGACAGGCGTTCCACTCGTTGCTTGAGTGCAGAAATTTCCTCCTCCGTGCGTTGGAGCGCAACTTCAAATCTCTCCCACTCAGCAGGGATATCCTTCGCCTCAATCTTCCGGATCGCCGGAGCGGCGCAGTCCCGAGCCTCCACTCGAAGATACCCCACAGCGATGCCCGGTGATACAGGCAGTCCCGTCAAACGCTGTTCTTTTCTGTCAGCCATGGAGGTCGGGAAAAGTTAAGTTGCTCCGGTCTCCCTCCTTCGACCTTGCGTTTAATTTTCTCCAAATTTTTCGGCGACCAACTGCTCCAAGGCGGCAATCGCCTCGGCTTCGTCCTCTCCCTCCGCAGTCACGTTGATCTCAGCCCCACACCCCACAGCCAACATCATCAATCCCATGATGCTTTTGCCATCCACTCGTTCCTCATCCTTTTCAACGGTCACGTCTGAGTGGAACCGACTCGCCACCCGCACGAATTGCGCCGCAGGGCGTGCATGAATGCCTAGTTTGTTCAGGACGGTGATTTTCTTTGTAATCATAGCGGCTTTTCTAATTGGTACGCTCCTTTTCACCGGTATTATACGTTTTTTTTCTCCGTTAGCGAGCTTTTTCCTCCATCAATTTGTCATTTGCCTCATTTGTCCCAAGAAATTGTCTCTAGGCTCATTCACCCCATTCCCCATGCACTTTGCCATGGACGAAGGAAGCAAAGCCGACAAAGCCCCCGTGGGCTCGGAGGGGAATTCGTAAATCGTAAATAGGCGCCGACGACTTACCCGAAATTTGCCGGCGGCGAGTTTCCTCGCCGCCGGCTTTTTTCATCTTTTCTCCTCGCTTTCCAGCGAGAAAATTGTCTGGTAAGCATCAACACATCCAAACCGCGAGAGTTTTTCCGTTTTTTCCGCTCGCGTGATTCTTTGTCACGCGCTTCGGTTAGAAGCTGATTCGGTAGCCCAGAGTGGCGTCGAAGCCGGTTTGTCCCTTGCGCAGCTCCATCGAGCCATCGATGAAGAGGTTGCCCATCTGCGAGCCGAGAGGCACTGTCAGCCCCACTCCTGCCTCAACGCCGAACGCGCCTACCTCCGCGCTCTCCACCTCTCCCACGCTCGTCGACCCTATCGACGCGTTCTTCGCCACTCCCGACCTATCTCCCACATCTCCCTTCACCAGCAGACGCGCTTCGAGGATGGATGCGCGGTTGTACGCGTTCTCGCCGACGATACTCTGCATCCTCGCGCCTACCCCGAAGGTCACGACATTCTGCTCGATGTCGTCCACCTTGAGTCCCGCGTTGCTCCCCGTCTCCGTGTACCCCTTGATCGCCGCGTGCCGGATCTCCACGTTGAACACAGGTTGGAACGCTACCGTCCCTCTCCGGTTCATCAACTTCGTGTAGCCCACCTCATACAGGGCGCCCACAGCATAACCATCCGTGCTGCCCTGCGTGCGGTAGCTCACGCCACCCGCGTTCACCGTGCGATCCAAGCTCACATCCGCGATGCCTCCGCTCACCACGAAGGTGTGACTCCAAGCGCCTCTCGTCGTGCGAGCAAAGGCGGAGAAATACATCGTGTCCAAGTCTCCCTTGCCCACGTCTGCCCCCTCCGTCTTGAGGTCGCCGTACATCGCCGTGAGGGCGAGTCCCACTATCGTGCGCTCCGACACATCCGAGTCCACTCCCACCGTGCCGCCCCAGCTGTTGAGCGTGTAGCCCGGGGCAAAGCCGTCGGCATCCAGTTTGCGGTACGCTCCCTCGGCGTTGAGCCAGGCGTGCCACATCGGGTAAACATCGTACTGTTCGAGATGTTGCTCGTTGGTCGTCATCGTCGTGCGGTTGCGCATCGTCGTCAGTTGCCGGTGCAGATCCTCCACCACTGCCGGTCCAAGCACCGACACGGAGGAACCCGCCACCGCCACGAGCGCCTTCTCCAGCCCCTCCTTATCCCCGTTGTCGTACAGACCGATGAGCGCACTGGCCATTCTGTCGTAGTCCGACGTCGGATTCAGGAGAGCATTAAAGAACGCCTCGTCCTGTGATTTCTCCTTGAGAGAATCCCACACCATCGTCGCCCCGGCGCGGGCGTTCTTGCTCATATCCGGCAAGAGACGCTCAAACTTGTTATCCTTGGCCGCCTCGGTGGTCACGGTCAGAGCGCCGGTGTCCTTGTCCACGCTCGCTTTGCTATCCTCGAGGAAGCTGCCCCCCCCCGTGAAGGTGACGTGATCCGCAAAGCTGTCCCTCAAACTCTCTGCCACAGTGATGCCGGTCTTCCATTCCCATTTGCCCTCCTGACTGTTCTCCACCTTGCCGACGCTGAAGAAGTCCAGCGTGCCCTTTTCACCCACTTCGGTGATCGTGCCGCTCAGCGAATTCTGTTCGGGGTTTTGTTCTCCGAAATTGAACATCATCTTCCCGTTGCCTAAGTTGATGTCGCCGAAATAAGCGCCCTTGCCTTCGCTGACATCCACGGTCAGAGTCGATCCGCCGTTCAGTGTCACGCCCCATCCCTTAGTCTTGTCGGTCGTTACGTTGTCCAGCGTGAACTCCGCTCCGGAGTCCACAACGAGCTTACCGGCCTTGCCTCCCTTGCTGCTGCTGTCCAGCGTCCCGGAGAAAGTGCCTCCTCCCACGTGCAGTTCGCCACCCCCCGCGCTCTTCAATTTTCCGTTGTCCTCCGCGCTCCTCAGCGTTCCGTTTCCGGTGCCATCGGTAATGTCTTCCTCGGTGATGGAATTGAGGAAATCCACGTGGTTCGCCGTCCCGCTGCCGATATCCAGCGTGCCATTCTCACCCAACATCACCTCGCCGACGTCCATGCCGGCATTCTCTCCGATCGTGAGATTCCCTCCGTTCGTAAGTCGTACATCCACCCCGGAGAGCTGCGCTGCTCCCGTGACCTTGCCGTTCTCATCAATCTTCGCTCCCAGCGTGAGCCCGGCGTTCGAGCCGTCCAGCGTGAGCTTTCCGCCGCCGTCCTTTTCGTCGCCGATGATTCCCGTGCTGCTCAGCGTGGTGGCGCCCTTGAGGACGAGTTCCGCCCCGCGACTCATGACGATGTCGTTGCCCTTCCCCTCGTTCTCCTCATCCTTTATTGAACCGGTGATCGTCGTGACTCCTCCCTCCAGCAGGAGCCCGCGCTCCTCGGCCTTCGTCTCGCCGTCGGCTCCCTGCTTCCCGTTCGTCTTCGGCGCGCCGGTGTAGCTGAAGGCAAGATTCCTCATGCTGTTCTTCGTGTTCTCCTCGCCGCGCAATCTCAGTGCGCCTGCGGTGAGGGTGGTCGTCCCGTCTGCCAGCTTGTAGCCGCCTCCCACGGTGAGGGTGCCCAGCCCTTGCTTCTCCACATCCACCCCTGCCCCTCCGTCGATACTGCCGTTGAAGGTGGTGTCCTGACCGTACACCGTTGTGCCGTCAATTTCGTCGGAGTATTTATCCGCGTTCGCGAGTGTCGACGAGTGCGTGTTGTTGAAGGCGACTTCCAGACGGTTCGCCCCGGTCGGGTCCGTCTTGCTGCTGTTTTCCAGGCTCAGCTGAGTCGGATTCTGCTGACTGCCGGTCACACCCAGCAGGTTCCTCACGGTAACGTCCGGTCCATCCTCCGGTTGGGACGTTCCTCCGTCCATGTTCAGCGTCAGATGATCCCCGGGATTCGCCAGAACGGTGGCTCCCGCCTTGTTCAGTTGCTCCCTGTCCCCGTCCGTCAGCACGCTGTTGCCCTTCGGCGCCACAAACACATCTGCCGCCGACCCCGTCAGCTTGATGCACCCCTTCTCCACACTCACGGATTCAATGTACAGCGACGAGAGAATCCCCGCACTGTCTCCGTCCAGCACGTCCAGCAAGTGATCCGGCCCTATGCCCCTCATCGTCAGCGTGTCTTCATCACCGACCAAGCGCAGGTACACATCCACAGTCTTATCGCTGGTAGCCGCCGCCAGTCTGCCGACGATGCTCGCCAGCGCATCTGTTTCCAGAAGGAGATCGACATCATCCTTGCTGCCGGCATCCAATTCAAATTTTCCTCCCTCTCTCCCCGTGATGAGGGCCGCGGGGTCGTCCACGTCATTGCCTACGTTTTCTGCAGAGAAGTGCAGCGCAAGATGGTGGGTGCTGTTGGCGGTGTATTTGCCGGTGATGTTGCAGAGTTCTCCATGTTGATTGATGGTGATGTCGTCCAGCCTCTCCCCCCTCATGCCATTGACGTCCACGATGCTCGAACCACCCTCGTCCGCCGCCGCAGTCGTCACGCACAGTTTGGCGCCATTCTTGATGGTAAAGCCTCCGTCGTTGGACAGCTCAACGTTGGCAAGAGTGATCGTCCCGTCCACCGCCTCCCTGCCGCCCCACACAGCCTTCGTCCCCGCTTCGCCCAGTGTGACGTTGCCGGCCAGCTTGGCTCCATCGCTGCTGCCCTCGGTCACGATGGTCAGCATCCCGGAGCTGCCTCGCAGAGTCACACTGCCACTGGCCGTGCCGCTGTAGATGGCATCCCCCGCAAATTCCACGGCCCCGCTGCCGCTCACGGCTACGCCCACGGATTGACTCAGCGCCTTGTCGCTCAGTTTCCATGTGCCGCTGCCTCCGGTCTTGAGTTCTCCTCCCTTGTACCCGGAGATGTCGCCGCTCAGCCCGACGGTCGTCCCATCCTTGGCTGTCAGCCCGCTCCCCCCGGTTACTTTCCCGGCGAGCGTGACCCCGCTCAGGACGGCGTCCCCTCCGCTCACCACCACGGTTCCGGCGGTGATGGTGACGCCGCTGCCGTCCAGGTTGCCCCCACTGAGCTCCAGGGTGGCTTCCCCGCCTCCCAGGGCGTTTCCATTGCTCACCTCAACGGTTCCGGCGGTGATGCCGACTGTCCCTCGGAACCCTTCGCTATCGCCGCTCAGCTTGACGGTTCCTTCTCCGTCCTCCCCACCCAGCGACACGGTTCCCTCTCCGTTCAGGGCTTCGATGTACTCCACAATTCCTCCTCCGTACACGCTCAACGTGAACGTGCCGGCTTTCATGACCGTTACGCCGCCTCTCATGGTCACATCCGCGGCACCTGCGGTGTGGATCTTGTACTGCAGCTCTCCTTTTTTCACAGTGATGGCGCCTCGGTGCGTTGTCGGCTCGCCCGTTTCCGTTTCCGGCTCTTGCCACTCCAGGGTGAATTTGCCGGTTCCGCACTTCTCCATGCCTCCTCCTTGATTCTCACTCTCATGCACCGCATGCCACAAGCCTCCGTTACTCGCCATATCCTCCTTAGCCCCTCCCCACACCACACCGTCCGCGTACGCCTCGGCGTTCACGCTCACTTTCACAGCCCCCGTGCTGCCTCCTCTGTTGTTGACCACCCTCCTGCTCACATCGAGATTTTCTTCCTTCAGCGTCCCCCCATTGTACGCGCTGTATTCCAACACGCCGCCTCCGAATTTAATCACGGTTTCGTCCGTTAGAGCTTGTTCGTTCGCCAGCACGAGGGTGCCCTGCTCTCCCAGTATCACCTCGCGAATGGATGTGTTCGCCAACGCTAGGGTGAGCTTCGCCCCTGACTCCTCCGGCTCCTCATCCCCGAATGCGCCGACCTTCAACGTGCCGCCTCCTTCCGCCTCATATTCTGACATGTCCAGACCTCCCGTCGTGCCTTCCTTCTGCGTAAAGGTGTATTCGCCGCTCTTCACGTGCACGTTTCTCGGCCGCACCGTGCCTTCTATCTTCACGTCGCCATGTTCCTGCGCCGCCTCCGCCGCGAACGTCACATCTCGCCCGGTCGGCGGAACGGTTCCTTCTGCCCATTCGCCGGGTTGCTCGTCGCTCCACGTGTCGTCGCTGCCGCCGCTCCAATCAATTCCTCTCGGCTGAATGGTGAGTTGACCATTGCTCTTCAGCTTCAACTCC
>CANQYL010000009.1 GCA_947628035.1 uncultured Akkermansia sp.
TTCCTCCTCTCTCTCTTTTTCCCCTTCGTTTCCTCCCGATGAAGAGTTTTTAGAGATGGCAAAATCGTAAATAGGCGGCAAAGCGGCGTCCCGCCGCCTTGCCGCCCGGGGGGTTTTCTCTTTTTGAAGGAGGTGGACAGGAGTATTTTTGTTATCGGCTGGAGGGGAGGGCGTTAGATTTTTGGGATTTTTAATAACAAAAGACTAACCATTCCATTTCTGTTCTATGGTTCACGTAACAAGCGAGCTTTTTTCAGCGACATGTGAAAATTTTGCTTGATTATCTCCTTCAAAAAGAGGTATACTGCGTGAGCTATGAGGTTGCTGTCGTGCTTTTCGGCTTGCGGCGCGGTCTCGTGCACTTTCTGGTTCTAATAACTACTAGAATTTTCGCAATATGAAATTACATCTCCCCTCGGGTCTTCGCAAGGCTTTGTTGGCATGCCTTGCTGCGGTAGCTCTGCCCGCTGCCACCATCCCCACAACCATCGCCTCCGCCTCAGGCATCGCCGCGGTGTTCCTCATCGCGAGTCAGAGGGCGAGTGCGGACGAGCCGAGTTGGGTGGATGTAAGTGCTGGCGGAGGGGAGGTGTCGACTGAGACTCTGAGTGCGCAAGCGGACAGCGACCTCAAGCTTACGATTTCCGGAGATGTAACCTTCGCGTCCGGTGCTGCTTTCCCCACTGGGAAGCAGGTCATGATCACGAGCGGAGGAGCGTACACCGCTACCGTAACGAGTAGCAATGGAGGCCTTTTCTCGGGGGTGACTGACATTTGGTCAAGCGTGTCACAACTCATTTTTGACAACACAGTGGATTTTTCCGGAGCATCCAAGCTCACCGCCAACCTTCACTTGGGGGGAGGTAATTACACAGGCGGAAGTGACGACAAGTTGAAATGGTCCACCTTACGCGTAGCGGGGAAGTTGGAGACGGACGGCGGGTTAGAGATGACGGCAGAAGGCAAGATCAGCATGGAAGGGGATGGTGAACTCACCATCAACGGGAATACAAATCTCACCCAACAACTGCGAATTTCTCATGGCGGGGAAGGTAGCAGTAAAGTCTCTTTGCTGGGAGGCGGCTCGCTCAACCTCGTACTGGATTCATCTGGAGTGGATCTCTACATCGGAGGTGAGACTGCGTTTACGGCCCTTTCTACGAGCGGTTTTGGAGGAAAAATTTACCTTGTCGATGGCGCCGAAGTGACTTATGCCGGCGTCACAGCATTGGCGGATTTGAGCAAGCTGGACAACGTCCTGACTCAGGATCCGAGCGCAGTGAATGGCGGTGGAGCCATCGTTTTGACGTCGGGGGGAACAGGGATAGGAGGGGATAACGGTAGCACTGAAGATGAGGGGCATTATGTGAGAACCTCGTTCGGCGTTGTTTTAAATGGTTCGAGCCAGACCTATGACTTTAATAACGCTTCCTTCGAAGTAGGCGGGAACGTAAAGGTGGGAGAGGGTAACACCCTGAAGTTACGAAACGCGTCTGTTGCTACCATTAAGGGCACTGTTGACGTGCGGGGAACCCTCCAGTATTGGTCATCGAATAAGATTACTCTCGAGAAGGGAGGTTTTATCTCCAACTTGGATATACAATGGGGAGGGACTCGAAGTTTTGTTTTGGGAGGAGATCTGGAGGTTGGTAATAGCGACTGGACAGTCACCGATGGCTCAGTGAGTTTTGAAAAGTTGGCTGAGACTTCTGAAAACGTCCACGTTGTTTTCAAGTCCGATGGAGAGGAGACCTCGACGTCTTTCAATCAATTCAAGGGAAAGCTTGGGAATGCAACTCTCCCGGCCGGAGAGGACGGTAAGGTCGGCAGCGTCGGGCTAGGTATCAGCGGTGGGCAAAAGTTAACGCTCACGGCAGGGGATACGGTGGATTTACATTTTGTCGTAAAGGGAACCGATTCAGAGAAGACGACGTTAAAAGCTGGAGGAGCGCTCACTTTCTCCGGAGAGCTGACTTTGGATGGAGGAACAGTTGAGCTGGCGGGCGGCACGTTGACAATTACAGGCGGACTTGTGCTGACGGGCAACAACAATGTTCTGTCCGTCACTTCAGCCGTAGAAAGTGGTTCCTACATTTCGATGAACTCCGGCGCTACATTGGGGGGAAATGGGGAACTGACGATTAAAATCTCGGAGACGGTGCTGTCGGGGAAAGATGGGGGAACGGGAATCGAAAACTTCTTCAGTGGCTGGGATGCGACCTGGAGTAGCTACATCACACTAACGGCGGAAGGCACAAGCATTGACGAGTACACAAACCTCCGCATTGACGAAAGCGGCAAGCTTGTGTGGGGTACGGATACTGTTGAAGAGGAAAACCTGACGCTTGACGCTGCTACTACGACGCTCGATGGAGACAAAACGTACAAGGATCTCGTCATCAAGACCAGTACCACCGGCGACGGTGCGGTTTTGAGCCTCTCAAATCACACAGCTACGTTCACCGGCGTGTTGAGGGAAGAGGGCGGACACTTTAATCTGCGCGTCAACGGTGGGGGAACTCTGGCGCTGCAGAATGGCGGCACGCTGACCGGCACCTTTGCCGCCTTTGATCAGGCAGATATCAAACTGGGTAAGGCTGGCGCCACCGGCACGACTCTCTCTGTGGGCAAGCTGGGAGGCAACGGCTTTAAGTTTACTGCTGCCGGTGAGAACGAGGTGACGCTGCAGATCACCACGGGCGATGAAACCGCAGGAGCACTCGGTCAGTCTGACGGCAAGGGCGGACACTCCACTTTCGGAGAGCACGTGACAGTGAAGTTGAATGACAGCATCACGCAGCGGTTCTCCGGCGTGGATTTCTTGAGCGGTTCCAAATTGAATCTTGGTACCGGCAAGGTGACGTTCACAAACATAGCGTGGGGCGACAATATGAGTTCGTTTGCCGGCGAGCTGAGTGGGACTGGAACCTTGGAGGTGAGCGGTGCAGCCCTCAACGAAAACCAACATAACACTTATACGGACGCTAAACTGGGTGCCGGTAAGTATCGTTTGGAGTGGAAGGGTTCGTCAACAGCCTTCACAGGCACTCTTTCCGTCGGTGCTAACGGCATCTTCGACATGTCGACGGGTTTCTCGGCGAACCAAGTCACTCTTGCCGGGAATTCCACCGTTCAGCTAACTGCCGGAACCTTGAAGGCAAGTGAGAGCGTGAATCTGAGTGGAGGTGAAGCCACACTGAAGCTCACGGTGGGTGAAAACTTCACCGCCGGCTTCTTGGAATTTGGTGGACTGACCGGAGATGGTTCGCTCAAGGTTGTGCTGACAGATTGGAGCACCTGGAATGGGACGCATGATAGTCTGCAACTCTTTACTACAGGCCCCTCCCTCACCTGGCTTACCGATGATTTGCTGAAAAAGTTCCACTTCTATGACGGCTCCGATGGAGACCTCAGTACTCAAGTTACCTTGGGGACGGATGGCAGGCTCACTTGGGGAGCTGGTAAGGACGTATACTGGGGCGGAAACGAGAGCGAGGGGGAACAAGATGGGACGCTGACGTGGGGTAGCAACTCAGGATTTGACTCCGATGAGCAGGGGAACAATCCCGGTAATGAGTCTTGGACCAATAGTGGCAGTGAGAATGTCACCTTTGTCGAGGAGTCAAACACGGATCGTACGGTGAAGCTGAGCGAGGATATCAAAGCCAGGAATTTGACCGTGAAAGGAGAGACAGGAGGAAGCTACACCTTTGAATCCAATGTCCCCGGTACAACATATGAACTGAATGTGAATGGCAGCCTCTCTGCGGAGAGTGGCGCGGATTTGGTCATCTCCGAGGACGTGTCGCTCAACGTGACGGGGGATGTGACGCTGAGTACGAGTGGGGATGGAGGCACGGATAGCACGCTGACGCTGTATTCGGACATGGTGTTCGGCGGGAAATTGAGCGGTGGTGAAAAGAGTGTGCTGAACGGCAACGCTGCTTCTCCTTCCGAAGAGGTGCCCATGCTTACCATGGCTCTCGATGGGGATGCCGACGTCGTCGACCCCGTCTATGCTCTCTGGGACAATGGTACCACGGGTAGTATTACCTGGACGGAATTGAAGGCGAAGTACGCATCCGTGTTGGGCGATAAGGTCGGCTATGGGGTGTATATGTCCTCGACAGACCTGACCATCACCGGTGAGTCTGATGCGACTGCCGAACTCGACCACGCCTTCAAGGTGAAAGGTAATGGAACAACAGAGACGAGGAAGCTCACGTTCAGCAAAGGGCTAGACCTCAAAGGATTCACCCTCGTGTTGGAAGACAATGTCGAGATTGAGATCGCAAAAGAAGGCGATCTGAAAAATACCGTAAGCAGTGAGATAGAGATTTCGCACATCGGCTCAGACACCGGCACGATAACGCTCGATTTGGGTGGAGGTGACCAAAGTAGAGGCAAAGATTTTATATCAACAAACATCACGTTCGGTGAGGGCGTGAAGTTGCACATCAAGGGGAAAGCGAAAAACGGAGACAGCGATTACTGGTCGACCGTTTCAGACTTGAAGGCGCTGGGCGAGGTTGTTGCTGAGGGAAGGCAAGTTGCGCTTTCCGGGACGAATAGCATTGCGTCGCTTACCGTTATGTCGGGGGAGATGGATATGTTCTGCCTCACTGACCAACATACTTCCACCACCATAACTAGCGATACGACGATCGGCGCGGCTCTCGACTTCCGAAGAGGAGATCTCATTCTGACTGATAGGAAGCTCACCTTGGGAGCCGGTATTTACATTAATTCGACTTCAAGCGGCTATTCAGGCGAGATCTCGGCAAAGGATTTAGAAATTACCGGCTCAGATAGTCGAACATGGAACGGGTCACTGAATTTGACAGGAACGCTCACCATGTCCGGCGGCACGCAGACCATCACCGGTCAATATAAACCCACAAAAGACGGTAGTTCCACTGGTGAGTTGTCGGTCAATGCCGTTGAAGTGAAGAACAGCAGCAAGCTCATCATGAGCGGTGCGAGTGGGGCGTCGATGGAGGTCAAAGGAGGTGGAATGGACATTGAGAGTGGAAGCGAGTTTGAGTGGGCAGGAACAGAAGGCAAGGACCTCGCCGTCACCGGCGCCACCGTGCTGAATGGCACGCTCACGCTCAAGGGCGGGGCGAATGAGTTGACGGGCGCGGTGACTGCCAATGACGGCACGCTGAAGGTGGAAGGCGGGAGCTTGACTCTTAAGGGAGGTCTCAGTGGGATACTCACGAGCCTCACGCTGGGAGCGAGTGCAACGGAAGCCGAGGCATCATCCGTGACGCTCAGCGTCGGCACGGGAGATCTCACACTCGGTGCCACGACGACGCTTTACGGGGAAAACACGATTGAATTCTCGACGCTCGGCGCTGCGGGGCAGAAGCTCGTGATTGGGAATGCGAGCTATGGCGAAGGCGGCAGCGGTTCTATCGTCATCAAACTCACGGCTGAGCTGCTTGGCCTCTCCAAAACCGGCCAGATTCGACTGGTGGATTGGGGGGATGATTACGACACTTGGAACACGCACATCACGCTGGATACAGCAGGTCTGAACGCAAATAAGTACCTAGAAATAGCGATCGACAGTAGTGGCTACCTGACCTGGACGGGCGAAGCAACGGAAACTTGGAAGGGAACTGTCAACAGCCTCGATTGGAGCACGGGAGGAGGAACCGGTTGGTTGAAAGCGGGAGGGAGCGAAGGATCATTCAGCGGGGGTGGTGACGTCATCTTTGCGGGGACATACTCGGATGCGGGACAGCCGATCACGGTGACGGTGGCAGGAGACATCTCTGTTGACGGGAATATGATCGTGCAAAAAGGCGAGGGTGACACCGGAGGGAAATACCTCTTTGACGTCAATAACAACCTCACCGTGAGCGGCGTACTCCTCATTGACGCGAAGACGGACGTCGAATTTGATGTAGCCGGTGACAAAAAGCTTTCGGCGACGAGTACGGAAGTGAAGGGGAAGCTCACCATCGGCGGCGATGATACCTCTGGGAGCGGCAACAAGAGTCTGGGAGATGTGGACATTCAGAACGGTGGCGAAGTCGTCATCAAACAGGCTTGGAATCTTTTCAACAACAGCAATACCAATTGCTTCCACGGCGAGAACGGCACATTGACGGTGGATCTGAGTACGTATAGTCAATCGCAGGTTTTCTTGAATCAATTCACGAATATCATTGATGGAACCGGTGAGAGCAAGCAATTGGGGACGTTTGAGTTCAGGAATGCCTACCTTGCGTTACAGGGTAACGGCGTTTTCGCGCAATTCAAGAACCTGAACAAGGTCATTGTCGGAGAAAACTCCAGTCTTCTGTTGGAGTGGAACGGAACAACCGGAGGCAACGGATGGGGAAAGGATAACATCGAGCTGCATCTCCAGGGCAGCGGCGTGAAAACAGACACTTCTCTGGAAAGCGGGATGATGGCGGATGCTGCCCTGAGCTTCTACACGCACGATACGTACAACAAAGCAGATCACACAACGACGGATACGATTTCTCTGCCGTGGAACATCACGCTGGATGGCGACGCTACGGTGCGTACCGGGCGCGACGAGTTGGGAGAAAACAATAAAGCTCATGTGCTGCAACTTAAAGGTAAGTTGACCAATGACGGGAATCACAAGCTCACCAAGAAAGGCATCGGCGTGCTTGAGCTGGCGAACGGCTTCACCGCCACCGGAGTCGGCACCATTGACGTGCAAAAAGGTTCTCTCAAGCTCAGCTACGGCACGAATGAGACGCTGAAGGATTACACCGTCAACTTAGGGAGAGGGACGACGCTGGACAGCGGCATCACCGGGACGGTGGGAACGTTGAGCGGCACGGGCGGCAATCTGACGCTCAGCGGCGGCGCGCTGACGATTGGCACCATGGACGCTAGCGCTAACCTCAGCACCTTGACCATGGGTGCAAACAGCCTCACTGTGTCCGGAGGCACCCTCATCTTTGGCGACCTTTCGTCCTGGGGCTGGGATAGAGACGCGGAACTCACGCTCGCCAAGGGTGTGACAATCACGCTGGGCTCGGGCTTCTCCTTCGCTGGAGACGTGAGTACCCCACTCGTGATTGATCTTGCAACAGATTATTTCCCCGCTGGAGACGATAAGTCAATCAAACTCTTCGCCGGACAAGGGTGGAGCAGTAATTTTGTAAAAAACTTCACCTTCACGATCAATGGGGCGGATCCTGAAACTGTGAAGGGCTACGAGTGGCTCGAACTCAAGGATAACGGTACTCTGACTTGGGCTGCACCCACGCCGAGTGCGACGTTGTGGTGGGGGCAAGGTGACGGAGCAGGCTCAGAGGTGACGCTCGGAACGGGTGTGAGACAGCAATGGGGTGAAAGCACAGGTTCCAGCAAAGGTTACATTTGGTCGACAACAGAAGCCCCGTCCGTGTATCTCGAAGCAACGAGAAGCACGGTGACGGTCACCGTGGGAGAAGGCGCGACGATGACGAACCTCTCCACCACTAACGTTGGCACCGACGGTGTGACCTACAATCTCACTGCGGAAGCCGCAAAGACAGCCACGGTCAACGGCACCTTGTCTGTCGGTTCGAACACGACGCTTTCCGTCGGCAACAATGTCACTCTCGATGTCAAAGGAACTTACAGCGGCGACGGCACTTTGAAGCTCGAGGGCGGCAATGTCAGCTTCGGTTCGACCGAGGGGACGACGATAAAGAACGTCACCTTAGCAGAAAGTGCGAACTCCGATATTACGCTGAACGGAAATCTTACGGTGGAGGTGCTCAAGGGCGATAACTGGAGCAAACCCAGCGATCTGACCATCAAAAACGCCACCGAAACCTCAGAATCGCCGCTCACATTCACAGTCAACTCTGATAACGCAGGAGGAAACAATCTCTGGTCGGCGTTCACCTTGGGCGGTCCGGAAGCGCGGATCGACTTGGTCAAGACCGGCACAGGTATGCAGAGCCTTGGGGTAAAGAAAATTGAAATTTTCGGTGATGTGGCTGTGGAGGACGGAATCCTGCGCATCACGGCGGCTTCAGCCGGTTCGATCATCCACGGGAAGCTTTCCGGAAGTGGGCAGTTGCGTCTTGCTTCGAACACTTCTATTACCCTTGAAGGCAAGGACGGAGATGCCGGTACCATCAGCACATTGAATTGTTATGAAGCAAGCAAAAGCAGCCCAACACTCTATCTCGGCGGGGATCTCACATTCAAAGAAGTGCTTAGCGATGGAGATGGTGGTTCCCATGGATCTCTCACCCTCAATCGCGCGACGGAGACCCAAGGCGTTAACAACGCGCCGGAGGTGGTGTATCTGTTGTGGGACAGCACGGGTCAGTCGGAGGGGTTGACCTGGACCGGATATAAAGGCGAATTTGGTACCATCAAACATGGGGACAACGTGGACGGATTTGCTGATGACACCGGTTACGGCAAAGCGGGGAATAATGAACTGACGATTAGCGACGCGGCGACGATTGATGGTAATTTCAAGGTGAAGGAAGGGACGTTGACGTTCAACGCGGCGGCTACGTTGACGGCAGAGAAGCACATCGCAGTGGGGGACAGAGCGAAGTTGAAATTCAGCAGCGGCATCGCTGGGGAGTCGGGGGTTCTGACCTCTCTGACGCTCGGCGGGGGCGCGGGTGTGGAGTTCACGAGTGGCACGCTGGGCGCGACGACTCTCACGCTGGACGGTGATGCGACGATCAAGTTGACGGCTGCTTCCGAGGACGGGGCGGATCTGAGCATCGAAGGCATCACATTCAATACTCACAAGCTCACGATTCAGGTTGCCGGCTGGGATAACGTGAAGGAGGATGGCTACAAGCTCTTCGAGAGTGATACCTTCAAAACGTTGTGGAAGGCTATCGGAGGCTCCTGGCAAGACAGCTTCGTCTTCCAAGACGGTAATGGAAAGGAGCTTACAGATGTCATGTTGAGGAAGGATGGCACCCTCATGCTCACGCCGCATGCTCTGTACTGGGGAACGGGCGATACGGGAGGCGAGGTGGTCCTGGGCAAGGGCGGCGAGGATGAATGGAGCACGAATAAAGGACAGCGGGGGGATCACGTGTGGGTGAACGGTTGGTACATTCACCTGGAACCCGTGGTTAGCGATGTCACAGTGAAAGTGTCGGAGAATGGCGCTTCCATGTCCGAGCTCTATTTGGATGGCATCGAGGGGGGCGACGTTACCTACACGTTCACGCCGAATAAAGAGGGGGGACCCGCGACCGCGACGGTGACCGACAACCTCCGGAATAACGCGACGAAGCTTTCGATTGGCAGCAACGTCATCCTCGATGTTCAGGGCACGTACGTCGGCAAAGGCGCGCTGGAAGTGGCGGGCGGTACGCTGAAACTCGGAAACAAGGAGCCTTTGACCGTCGAGGGTGCGGTGTCGATGGGGAACGACGGCACGTTGAAGCTTGCCGGCTCTGTGACGCTCCAAGGCGGCTTGACGGCTATGGAGCTTGCGGAGGGTAGCAGCACGACGGCAACCGTGGCGATGGGGAGCAATGGCGTGCTGAATGTGAAAGACATCGCCGGAGGAGCTCTCGAGCTGACGCTCACGATGGAGAAGGGGCGGACCACGGATTCCTTTGTCCTCGACGGCGGCACGCTGAACAAGCTCGGAGGCGACGCGGTCGGTCGATTGACCGACGAGTGGACGCTGAAGGGGGCTAGTTCGATTGGCGGTCTCCGGATGGCGGCGGGCGAAGCGCTGAATTTGACCATCGGAGACACATTCACCGTGCATTCGCTGGAGCAGAAGACATCGGCCGATGCCTCCGGCATCTCCTTCGCGGTGAAGAACGGTAAAGAAGAGGGGTCGGTGGACTTTGTTCTTGACCAGGCGGCGGGTAGCGCGTCTACGTTCTACGCCGGAACCGTCACCTTTGGCGACGCTGGAAAAGGTGTCAACTTCATCAAAAAGGGGAACGGAGGCTTTACCGTAGGCAATTGCGAGAACTTTGAGGTCTTCGGCAACTTGACCGATGAGACGGGCAGCAGCGGTTCCTTCTCGTTCCTCTTCTCGACAGCCAAGATTCATGGCACCATCACCTACGATGATGGTGAAGCATTCGTCCTCTCCAACACGGATCTCACCATCGATGGCGGGAAGAACACCCCAAGCAGGATTAAAAATCTCACCTTCTCCGGGCGCCTTGCTGACCGCACCAGTGAGTCTCGTATTCATCTCGGCGCCGATCTCCTCTTCGATGAGATCAGCTTTACCAAAGAGAAGGGTTGCAAAGATGCCACCGGAGTTGTGAGTAGAGCTTCTACAGCTCCGGAAGGCTCGAACGTGTATCTCCTCTGGGATTGGGAGTCTGCGACAGAAGCAGAATCATCGATCTCGATGGAGGACTTCCTGCACAAATATAGCATCGATATTAAGGGTGAAGAAGGAGCGCATACTTTTGTTGACGCCGTTACATTCGAAGATGGTGCAGGTATGGGCGTGAGGATGACGGAAGATAAGACCTTCACGTCGGGGGGGCTCGCAACCGCAGCCTTCAAGGTGACGGGCAGAGGCACGCTGACGTTGCAAGGAACAACGGGCAGTAATTACGAGTTCCGGAAGGGCTTGGAGCTGGACGGTGTAACGCTGAACCTCGAGACCAACAGTTCCGTCATTGTCGGAGGAGCCTTGAGTTGGAGGAACGGGGCGGGGCTGAAACTGTCGAGCACTACCCCGGGGCTCGAGATCGATCTCACGGGTGCGACGCTTCCGGAGAGCACCGGGGATGAGTCCAAGCTTGCGTTGGAATTCACCAGCGAGTTCTTGAATGCCGTCGGATCAGGCTACCGGCTCTTCAACGTGAGTGAGGATCAGGACCTTTTGAAATACTTCAAGTGGAATAACATCGCTGGCTACGACAACCTCAGGTTGACCTGCGATGGATTCATTCTCTGGGGCCCCATCAAGGATTTGTACTGGCCGGGCGGCGAAGAGGATGCTGAGCTTGTCTGGGGAACCGGAGACTATAAGGAGTGGGCGGAGAGCCCGAGGTCACCGAAGGATGAGAAGCTGACGTGGTCTAACGACGCCAAATACAACGTGCACCTCGGTGCGACGGGTGATGCCACGGTGACGCTGGTGGATGGGACGATCACCGTCGGCACCATGAGCTTCAGCGCAGCCAACGTCAATGCAGCAACGGGCTACACCTTCAGCTCAGGTGCGCAAGGAGGTTCCACCAGGCTTGAGGTGACAGGCATCACCAACCTCGACGGCTCGCCTGTCGGAGTAAAAGCCGTCTTCGATGAGAGCGTGAATGTAGAGGTGAAAGGAAGCTTCAAAAACAGGGAAGTAGCGTCCAGCTATACCTTCAGAAAGAAGTTGGTGGTGGGAGGCTGGTTGCAGATGTGGGGCGGAGCCACGCTGGAATTGGATGAGGGTGGCGAAGTGGGAACCTTGGATGCCTCGTGGAACGACGGAGTAATCAAGTTGGGTGACGATCTTGTCGTCGGGGAATGGAACTTCAATGACGATGGAGCGAATGGAGGGCACAATTCAACGTTTGAAAGGATAGGAGACGCCGAGGAGGTATTCCTGGATGTGCACAGTGTAAAGGAGTGGGGAGGCGGTTCAGAGCTCTCAATGACGGGCAATGGCAACGGGACTCTCTCCATCGGTGATGGCGTCGGCATCAAGAGCAGCGTCTCAGGCAACACCCTGACCTTCGGCGGGACGACACGCTTTGAGGTGGGCGGGAGCTTTGCGGCGGTGGACGGAGGCAGCATGGTGTTCAATGTGGATGCCTGGGCGGGGATGAATGTTGAAGTGGGGGCGGGTTCCACCATCACCATCAACAACATCGTCGTCGACGAAGATACAACGACACCGGTGACTCTCACGACCAACGGTCTGACAGGCTGGGCGGACGAGGACGGCAACATGACGTACGGCAACATCGAGGGCGACGGCATACTGGAGTTGAACGATGAGAAGGGAGGCGGGAGCTTCGGGGGAACGATTAGCAGCAACTTCACGTACAGAGGCACGTATGCAGGAGAGGAGACCTTCACCCTGAGTCAGGCGTTCGATGGAAGCACGCTGACGGTGAGAGGCGGCTCGTTGACGCTGGAGCAAGCTCTGAACACGACGACCGTGAATCTTGCGGGTGGCGAGCTGGCTTTGAAGGAAGGCGGAACCATCGGGAGCGCTGATTCCAATGACGGCAGCTTGGTGCTCAGCGGTAACGCGAAAGTCACTACGGGGGACGGGCATACAGTTCGCAAACTCACGGTGAACGGGAACGTCACCAATGATGACGAGGCGAATGCCGTCTTCGATGAAACGGTGAAAGTGCATGTGACGGGCAACTTTACCAACACCGAGGCTCGGTCGGAGTACACCTTCGCGAACAAGCTTGTCGTTGATGGTAAGCTTCAGCTTTGGGGTACCCCCAACAGTGAGGAAGGGGCATCGGTGATGACCTTGCAGAAAGGAGCCGAGGTGGGAACGCTTGATGCGAGCTGGGCAGGCAAGTTTGTGCTGGGTGGAGATTTGGTTGTCACGACGGAATGGCATACCGATAACGGAGGTCACTGGTCGTGGTTTGAGAAGTGGAGCGGAGCGGAGGCGGAAGAGGTGTTTGTGGACCTCCGGAAGACACCGGGAGCGGCGCTCTCAATGACGGGCAATGGCGGGACCCTCGGCTTCGGCGATGGCGTCGGCATCAAGAGCAACGGCGAAGAGACCGTCCTGACCTTCGGCGGGACGGAAACCTTTGTCGTGCGCGGGAGCTTTGCGGCGGTGAATGGAGGCGACATGGTGTTCAACGTGGACGCCGAGGCGTGGATGAATGTTGAAGTGGGGGCGGGTTCCACCATCACCATCAACAGTGAGAAGACTCTCACGACCAAAGGTTTGACCGGCTGGGACGGCGGAGAAGGCGACATCGCGGGCGACGGCACGCTGGTGTTGAATGATGAGGAGGGAGGCGGGAGCTTCGGGGGAGAGGTCGGCTGCAGCTTCACGTATGCGGGCGCGTATGAAGGAGACGAGACCTTCACCCTGAGCGGGAAGTTCAGCGGAAGCAACCTGAATGTGACGGACGGCACGTTGACGCTGACCGCGACGTCGACGTTGGGCGGCGAAGGCAAGACCGTGAGTGTGGCAGCCGGCGCCGAACTTGTGGTCGGAGGTACGGATGAGGTGAGCATCGACAACACGTACGATAGTCTGACGTTGGAGGGTACGCTGACCCTGAACGGCGTCTCGGCGAACACCGTGACCGGCGATGTCACGCTGGGCGAGGAAGCAGCGCTCGTCTTCGCGAACGGCTCGCAGACTAACGCCGTGGACGGCGCGGTGACGATGGGGGGCGGTGAGCTGGTGACGACGGATAAACTGAGCGTCGGCTCGCTGGCGGGCGACGGCAGCGTCACCTTCACGAGAGAGAACGGGGTTCTCAGGTTCAATGACAAGTCGACAGTCACGCCGGCGCAAGCCAAGACATACAGCGGCGCGATCGAGGGGACGAATGTCAACCTCGTGATGGAGGCGGGCAACCAGACGCTCGAGCAGGAATTCTCGGTCGGGGACGTCACGGTGACCGGCGGCAAGCTGACGCTGAAGGAGGTGACGACCGCGGACACGGTGAGTGTGACCGGCGGCGAGCTGATGCTCGAGCAGACGTTCGAGTGCTCGGGAGTCACGGTGTCCGGAGGCGCCTTGGAGTTCACGGGCGGTCTGAACACGAGCGGTGCGGTGGATCTCACCGGCGGTGCGTTGACCGTGGCGGGCGGCACGATGGGCAGCCTGAAGGGTGGCACGGACACGACAGGCGGGAACCTGACGCTCACCGGCGACCTGACGGTAGGGAACGTGAGCGGCGCGCTGGGGACGCTCGACCTGGGTGGAAGCCAATTGACCTTGGACAGCGGCACCTTGGATGTGTCGGGGCTTAAGGTGGGAAGAGGCAGCCTGGCGATTTCGCTCACGGGCGAAGCGGGCGAAACGGTCGGCGTCCATTTCGCCGACCGCATGGCAGGGCTTGACTTGTCCGGCTTGGTGGACCCGATCATCGTGCATCTCAGCTACGAGGATATCGCGGGTTACGTCGAGGCAGGCTACCACTTGTTTGTCTCGAACGTGGACACGGACAACATCGCGCAGTACCTCCGATTCGTGGTGGATGGTGTGGAGGAAGGCGCCCCCGGTTACGATGTGACTCTCAATGACGGTTTGCTCACGTTTGAGAAGAGGGCTGCCGGCCTCAAGTGGGACGGCGACGGTAACGTGCTGACATGGAAGAGAGCCGGAGCCCTGACAGACGACGGCTGGATCACGGAAGGATCATTCGGTGAAAGACAGGATGTCATCTTTGAAGGCAGAGGAACAGGGGAGGTCACGGTAACTCTCGACGGCTTGATTGCGGTGGGCGACATGGCGGTCGGCGAGGAAGGGAACGTGACGGGCTACGTGTTCACGGCGGAGGAAGGAGTAGATGCGACGTTGTTGACGGTGCACGGCAAACTGACGCTCAACGACGCCACCACGTTTGAGGTGGACACGGAAGTGAAGGGTGCGCTGAAAGGCGCGGCGGATCTGACCGTGAAGGGGACCCTGACGCTCGACACAACCCTCAACGGCGCCCTCAACGGGGAGAAAGACTTCACCGGCGGCATCACACTGGACGGGGGCACGCTGAACCTGAGGGGCGCGGCAGACGTGCTGACCAAGGGAACCAACACGCTGGGGACTCTCACCGTGGGAGAGGGCGGCGGCACCCTGAACGGAGCCGTGGAGAGCGGCGCTCTCGCCAGCGGGGAGACTGCCGGCAAGCTCACGCTCGACGGGGAGATGACTCTCTCCGGCTCGACCGCGGGCGAGGTGGAAGTGAGCGGGGGCAGCAAGCTCACGGGAGCCGACCTCACGGTGGGCGGATTGAGCGGCACGGGCACGGTGAGCGGCGCCATCATAGTGGACGGCAAGGACGCCACGACCACGTTTGAAGGAGCAATCGGCGATTTGCTGGACCTCACGGTCGAGAGCGGCACGCAGGGCTTCAGCAACGATGTTGCTCTCTCGAACGTCACCCTCTCCGGCGGCATGTTGCAACTCGCCGAGGGAGGTGAGATGGCTCTACTCAACGTTGATTCCGGTAATTCCGGCACCGTTGAATTGGGTGGAGACTTGAGCATCGGTAATTTTGCGGCGGGCGATTGGCCTGCAGGCGGAGTTTCTCCTGCCGGGGAAATCACCATCAGGCAGACCCCGGGTGAGGAGGAGCCCGAGGCGGCTCCTAAGGAAGCCCTCACTCTGACCATAACTCCGACAGAGGAAAGCGCTGCGTGGACAAGCGCGTTCACCCTCGGCGCGGAAAACGCGAGGGTCAACCTCGTGAAGGCAGGGAATTCGATGCAGATCATCGGCGCAGGAACGGTCACAATCTACGGCGCTGTGACGGTCGAGGGAGGAAGCCTCCGGTTGACCAATGTCTCTGAAGGTTCCACGATTCACGGGACTCTTTCCGGAGACGGAACGCTGGATCTCGCCGGAGGAACGAATCTCACCATCACGGGCGCGGACGGAAGAGTCGGCAGCATCGGAACGCTTGCAACCACTGCCAGCCAAGGCACTCCCACACTGAACCTCGGCGGCGATCTCACATTCACGAACACGAACTTCACGACCGCCCTCACCCTCGACCGCGCGGATGTAACCGACGCGCCGGAGACGGTGTACCTGCTGTGGGGCGCCGGAACGGGGGCGCAGAGTCTCAGGTGGAGTGTGTACACGGACAAATATGCGAATGTTTCCTTCGGCGATAACACCGGCTACGGCATTGTGGACGGCGACCTGACGATTACCGACGGCGCGACCTTGGCGGAAAACTTCAAGGTGGTGTCCGGATCGATGACGATCAACGGTCAGACGACGATGCAGGAGAAGGCGGTGGAACTCGGTGACAGCACGAAGCTCGACCTGGCAGGCGGGGTGACGGGAACGCTCACGAATCTCGCCCTGGGCGCCGGAGCGACGCTGCACGTCGGCGCCAATACGGAGAAGACCCCGCAGGCTCTGGACATCACGGGCGGACTCACCTGGGGCAAGGATGCCAAGCTGGATATCGATTCGCAGCTCACGATCGGTCTCGCAGGTGTGGAGCTTGCGAAGCCCGACGACGGGAACGGCTTGCTCACGATCGACCTCTCCGCGGATGTGCTGGCCGGTCTTAAGAGCGGCGAGTGGCAACTCTTCAGCGGCTGGACAGGCGCCGCCAACTGGAAGGACTACATCCAATTTGCCGGTGTGAATGCCGCCAAGTACGACGAGTTCGGACTGGATAAAAAGGGCTACCTGACTTGGGACGACCTGGATGAGGTGATTATCTGGAAAGACCCGGACGGTAACGGTGCATTGGTGTGGGGTCAGGACGCCGAGTGGACCATGGGGTCTCATGAGAATCAAGCGTACACCAACGAAAGAAACGTGGTGTTCCGCGGCACTCATGAAGGCGTCATCCAAGTGACGCTGGCAAACGACATCACCGTCGGTAGCGCCGGCAATGCCAAGACGATGGAGTTGAAGTTGACGTACGGCGACGACCCGCAGGCGTACAACTTTGAGTTGGGCGAGACGGCAGCGACGGCGAAGTCGCTCACGGTGACGGGGTCGTTGACCGTCGGCGATGGCATCACGGCGGAATTCTCCGGCGCGGGTGAACTCACGGTCAACGGCGGAACCATCGTGGTCGGCACGTTGGCGGTGAGCACGAGCGGAGCGAAGAATCTCGGCGATGTCACGGTCACCGACGCCACTTCCGAGTTCGTGGTGAGGAATACAGACTCGTGGACCGGCACCACGACGAGCGGCGAGGGTTCGCTCGTGTTTGAGATGCTCGATGAGGTGGAAGCGGACACGGTCAATGACTTCATCAAGAGTGACGAGGACAGCACGCTGGGCGCCGTTGTGCTGCGCGGAGACAACACGTCTCTCGCCCTGTCTGCGGACAGCCTCGGCAACATCGCGAAGGCGGGCAAGCTGGTGGTGGAGAAGGGTGCGACGTTGACATTGGCAGGTGACATCCTCAATGGAGAAGGAAAGCCCGAAGTGCACATCTCCGGAGCAGGAGCGGGCGACTCCGACGCGGCTCTCTTCCTCAATCCTACCACCGAGGGGGAAACGGGCAGAAATGATCATACGCAAATTGTCCTCGATGACGATGCGACCATCAGCAATGGGAGTACCATCTGGTTCATGGGCGGCTTGAGTGCGCTGCAGGACGATGAAACGGAAGGTGAGGAACGCCATACGCTGACGAAGAAAGGAGATGGCTTCTTCATGGTTTTGGGTGCGTCAACGGTCACGAATGTTGATTTCGACGTGGCAGAGGGTCGGTTGCTGATCAACCTGGACAATGATGATATCCGGAGCACGACCGTTACCCTGTCGGGCGGACATCTCAAAGTAGGCGGTGGTGGTGCAAACGATACCACAACTCTTACGTTGAAAGCCTTGGAAGGCGAGACGGAGAATAGCAGTATCTACGCAGGGACTGCCTCCTTCACTCTGACCTTGTCGGATGACACGGAAGGGGCGGGACACAGCATCGTGGCGGATCTGGGCTATGGCAGCGATGAGGTTGTGGGTAAAGATGCCACGGCGAGTAACGCCTTTAACTTGACAAAGGCAGGACAGGCGACGCAGAAGTTCGAAGGTAAAGTCAACTTGGGTAACATCGATGTACAGGGAGGTAAGCTGGAATTTACCCTGACGGACGATGGTACAGCGGGGGCGGTAACCTTCGCTGAGGACACCGAGTTGGTTGTGGGCGGACATACGCTGACCATCAGCGGACTGAGCGGCGCAGGCGCCATCACGGGCGACGGCACGCTGGAGCTGACGGCGGATAGCGGGTCGTTCGAAGGAAGCATCGCCACGAACCTCACGTACAACGCGGCAACGCCTGACACCGGCAGCTTCACGCTCACCGGTGAGTTCACCGGCGATGAGTTGACTGTGACGAGCGGCACGCTGACGCTGGAGCAGGGCGGAGTGCAAGAGTTCGACTTGAGCGACGCGACGGTGACGGTCGATGCCGCCGGCAGCCTGATTCTGGGCGGCGCGGAGACGACGGATGTGACGGTGAAAGACCTCGCGGATCAGATGAAGGGTTCGCTGACCCTGAAGGGCACGACGAGCAACACCGTGGACGGCGATGTCACGCTGGCTGAGGGCGCCGCGTTGACCTTCGAGAATGGCACCGACAACGCCGTGACCGGCTCGGTGACGATGAACGGCGGTGCGCTGACGACGACGAATCAACTGAGCGTCGTCTCGCTGGCGGGCGACGGCAGCGTCACCTTCACGGAAACGGACGGGGTTCTCACGTTCAATGACGGGTCGGAAAGAACGCCGGAGGAAACCAAGACTTACAGCGGGACGATCGGGGGCGAGAATGTCAGCCTCGTGATGGAGGCGGGCAACCAGACGCTCACGCAGGCGTTCGACGGCAAGGGCATCACGGTGACCGGCGGCAAGCTGAGCGTGGCGGGCGGCACGTTTGAGACCCTCGCGGGCGGCGAGACGGCAGGCGGTGACCTGACGCTCACCGGCGACCTGACGGTAGGCAACGTGGACGGCAAGCTGGGGACTCTCGACCTGGGTGCGAATAGGCTGACCTTGAACAGCGGCACCTTGGATGTGACCGGACTGACGGCGACAGAAGAGGGCAGCCTGGCGATTTCGCTCACGGGCGGCGTTCAGTTTGCCGGCAGCATGGGCGGTCTCAAGTTGGACGTGGACAGCAAGCTGGATGTGCATCTCAGCTACGAGGACATCAAGGGTTACCTTGCGGACGGCTATCAGCTCTTTGTCGGTGAAGATGTGGATACGACCACCATCGGGCAGGATCTGGAGTTTGTGGTGGATGACGAAGAAGACAATTACACGGTGGCGCTCAGCGAGGACGGGAAGCTCACGTTCACGGAGGTGCACACGCTCCTTACGTGGAACGGCGCGACTACCGACCTGACGTGGGAAAGCGCCGGAGTTCAGAAGGCCGATGGCTGGAGCCACGACGGCACCTTCGGTGAAAAGCAGGATGTCACGTTCCACGGCACGGCGACAAGCGATGTGACGGTCTCTCTCGACGGTCCGATTGTGGTGGACGACATGGAGGTGGGAGCGGAAGGGGAGGGTGCGACGGGTTACGTGTTCACGACGACGGAGGATGCTCCCGACGCGACGTTGACCGTGGACGGCACGCTGACGCTCAACGACGCCGCCACGTTTGAGGTGGACACGGAGGTGAAGGGTGCGCTGGCAGGCAAGGCGGATCTGACCGTGAAGGGGAGCCTGACGCTCGACAATGCTCTCGACGGGACGACCTTCGCCGGCGGTGTCACGCTGGACGGCGGTACGCTCAATCTGACGGAAGATAACACGCTGGGCGAAGGCAAGAAGCTCACGCTCGGTACAGGTGACAGCGCGATCAACGGCTCCATCACGGCTGAACTCGACGGACAGGGCGCCGGGAAACTGACCCTGGACAAGGGCAACCAGAACCTCTCCGGCTCGACTTCGGGTGTGGTTGAGGTGGGTGAGGGCGGTACGCTCACGAGCGACAAGCTCACGGTGGGCGGACTGAGCGGCAGCGGTACGGTGGGCGGATCCGTCACGGTGGACGGCACAGGCGGTACGTTTGACGGAACGATCGCAGGTCCGCTGGAACTCACCGTCAACAACGGCACGCAGGGCTTCAAGCAGAACGCGAAGCTCTCGGATGTCGCCCTCAACGGCGGCAAGCTGAATCTCGCCGAGGGCGGCTCGATCTCGAACCTGAATGCCGCGGGCGGTTCGCTGGAGGTCGGCGGCGATGTGAATGTCGACTCCGTGGCGGGCAGCCTGACGCAACTCAACCTGGGCGACAGGGCGACGATGCGCGTCAAAGGCGAAGGAATGACGATCACGGACGGCTTTGCCTGGGGACAGGGAGCCACGCTGGGTATCGGCTCGCAGTTCACGATCACTCTCGCGGAGGGTATGACGCTTGCGCAGCCCGGCGAGGGTGGGCAGCTCACGATTGACCTCTCCTCAGAGGTGCTGGATCAATTCCGTAGTGGCGATTGGCAGCTCTTCAACGGTTTCAAAGAGGAGTGGAGTGAATACTTCAAATTCACCATCGATGGGCAAGCCGTGGATGAGTATCGGTACGGCGATGATTTCGGATTGGATGCCGATGGCAGACTCACGTGGACGGAGCCGGAGCACGGCAACCTGTACTGGAATGCCGATAAGGACGACGATGGAACGCTGGACTGGAACACCAAAGACAGAGAATGGAGTGACCCGGCGGAGAGAGAGAAGCCGAACGTGGCTTGGCCGGAAGGCGCGTCCGACAAGACGAATGTCCACATAACCGACCCGACTCCGGAAGAGGATCCTGATCACACGGTGAACATGGAAGGTGGCGTGACGGCGAACAATGTGGAGTTCAACGGAGGTAATTACGAGTTCACAGAAGGAATGGGGGGAGGCACGCTCAAGACAAACGATCTCACCGTGGGAACGGGAACGACCGTTGACTTCGGCGACAAGCAACTGGACGTGGGCGGCAATCTGGAAGTGAGTGAAGGCAGCATACTGACCACGACGGGAGACACGACGGTGACGGGCGATTTCTCACTCGGAAACAACGGCGGTGCAAACATCGGCGGCGCGTTGAGCGTAGGTGGCAACTTGACCACGGGCGAGAGCAACGCGCTGGAAGCGGGTTCCGCAACGGTGCAGGGTGACCTCTCGATTGGGGCGAACGGCGGTGCAAACATCGACGGCACGCTGGACGTGGGCGGCAAGCTGACCACGGGTAACAGCAGTACGCTGACGGCGGGAGGCGCGTTGAGCGTGGCGGGCGGAGTGACCACGGGCGAGGGCAGCACGCTGGAAGCGGGTTCCGCGACGGTGCAGGGCGGAGTGACCTTGGGTGACGGAAGTACGCTGACGACGACCGAGGGCGACGCGACGGTGACGGGTGACCTCTCGATTGGGGCGAACGGCGGTGCAAACATCGATGGCACGCTGAGTGTGGACGGAAACCTGACAACTCACGACGAGAGCAAGCTGACCACGGCGGAAGATACGACTGTGACGGGTGATTTCTCGCTCGGAAACAAGGGCGAGGCAAACATCGATGGCGCGCTGAGCGTGGACGGCAGCTTGACCACGGGCGAGAGCAGCACGCTGGAAGCGGGTTCCGCAACGGTGCAGGGTGACCTCTCGATTGGGGCGAACGGCGGTGCAAACATCGACGGCACGCTGGACGTGGGCGGCAAGCTGACCACGGGTAACAGCAGTACGCTGACGGCGGGAGGCGCGTTGAGCGTGGCGGGCGGAGTGACCACGGGCGAGGGCAGCACGCTGGAAGCGGGTTCCGCGACGGTGCAGGGCGGAGTGACCTTGGGTGACGGAAGTACGCTGACGACGACCGAGGGCGACGCGACGGTGACGGGTGACCTCTCGATTGGGGCGAACGGCGGTGCAAACATCGATGGCACGCTGAGTGTGGACGGAAACCTGACAACTCACGACGAGAGCACGCTGGTCACGGCAGGTGACACGACTGTGACGGGTGACCTCTCGCTCGGAAACAAGGGCGGGGCAAACATCGACGGCGCGTTGAGCGTGGACGGCAGCTTGACCACGGGCAAGGAAAGCAA
Organism: uncultured Akkermansia sp.; assembly: GCA_947628035.1. Taxonomy (GTDB): domain Bacteria; phylum Verrucomicrobiota; class Verrucomicrobiia; order Verrucomicrobiales; family Akkermansiaceae; genus Akkermansia. The sequence goes on from CANQYL010000009.1 coordinate 21,661, forward strand.
TCTGACAGCCGGCTCCGTGACGGTGCAGGGCGAGGGCGGAATGACCTTGGGTGACAGCAGTACGCTGACGGCGGAAGGCGCGTTGAGCGTGGCGGCGGGCGGAGTGACCACGGGCGAGGGCAGCACGCTGGAAGCGGGTTCCGCGACGGTGGCGGGCGGAGTGACCTTGAGCAGCGGCAGCAGAGCGACGACGAATGGCAAGCTGGATGTGACGGGCGATGTGAGCGTGGGCAGCGGTTCGCTGACGGCGAATGGCGGCGTCACGGTGACCGGCGAGCTGAAGGCGGAAGGCGGGAATCTGACGGTGGGGGGAGAGAGCACGCTGGGGTCGGTGAGCGGCAATTTCACCGGACTGGAGATTGAGAAAGACGGTACCTTGACCGTGCAGAAAGGAAAGGGCTTGACGGCGGACAGCTTCACCTGGGGTAGCGACAGCACGCTGAGTCTCGGGAAGCGCTTCAAAGGCACGCTGGACTTCGGCAAGCTCACCGGCACGGAGGATGATCGGCTCACTCTCGATTTGTCCAGCGAATTCTTGGATCAGCTCGAGTCCGGAGACACGTTCTTCAAGGATGTGACGGGATACGGCGAGGGCTGGAACGGTCTGTTTGACTTTACCATCAACGGCAGGTCGATCGAAGAGTTCCGCAACGGGTACTACAATGATCTGCACATCACGGCGGACGGAACCCTGGCGTGGAGCGAAAAGGAGCACGGTCCGGACTACACCAGTTCCGAGGACAACATCGGCAACAAGTGGAACACGAATGGCAAGAACATCTATGACAGCGTAGGCGACTACAGAAACGTCATCGTGGACAAAGACACGAACATCAGCTTCGCCGGCGCGGACGTGAATGAGTCGAAGGGCGTTGAGCAGTGGAGTGTGGACGGTCTGACGGTGCACAACCTGCAGGGCGGTGAGAAGGGCGTCACGTTGACCATCACCGGTGATAGAGGACCCAACAACAAGGTGACGCTCAGGAACACCTCCGTCGGCGAGCATGACCTGACGTACGCCGGCGGACTCACGGTGGTGGGCGCTGAGTTGCACATCTCCCACGAGGATACCGACCCGGATAGCCTCGACCAGGGCGCCGTATGGAGTACGGTGATGGGCGGAAATCTCGACCTTTCGGGTGGAATGGGGCTCTTCATGGATCGCGGCGTGCTCGAACTCCAAGGCGGAGCGAACAAGCTCACCAACGTCACCTTCACGAACGATTGCGACGGTCAGCTCGTGGTGAACGGAGGAGCCGCGACGGTCTCCGGGAACATTGTCCTGGGGAGCGAAGAAGCCGTGTACACGAAGGATGCGGATGGCAAGGAGGTGACGCGCGACCACGTGCGACTTGAGAACGGCGGCGTGCTGGAACTCGATGGCATAACGGTGGGCGCAGGTGTGACCATCGGCGGTGATGACAGCGACAACGTCGTGAGGGCGAAGGGGAATGTCAGCATGGAGAAGGGGAGCAAACTCAGCGGTGCGCACCTCGTCTTGGCAGGCAATACTGTGCTGGATGTGGGCAAGGGTGAGACTGAAGCGGCATCCGATCCATTCAGCATCTACGGCATCCAGTCCGACGGGGGACATCTCACCGGTAATCGGGACATGAACATCGCCGTGCAAGGGGATCATCGCTTCACCGGGAGCATGGAAGGGTACTCGGGCAAGATGTCCTTCACTTCTCAAGTCAAGAGGATCGAGGACATTTTCATGCCGCCGACGCAGCGCTTCACTCAGGTGACGACCGGCAGCAGAGACTGGGATATGGAGGTCGGCTCCGGGGCTCACGTGGAGCTCAACGTGCTCAACAGCGAGGGCAAGAACGCCGGTTGGGAGATGGGAGATATCACGCTGCGTGCGGGATCGACGACCACACTCGGCTTTACCTTCTCCTCCGACGGAGTGAAATCCGCCACGGAAACGGGGATGAGCTTCACCGGCTTCCTCATGGAGGACGGCGCGACTCTGACTCTGCGTGCGGACGGTGACGCGATGCCCACGGGCACGGAGTTTGTGCTGGGCAAGGTGGTGGATGGAGGCGAGGTGGATCTGCACTGGTCCGTCAGCAAGGATGAGGAATCTGCGGAGGGCGAGGCGAAGGGGGATAACGGCGGGGAAGAGCTCGCCGCCGCGAAAGCGGCTCCTGAGCCGAGAGATCAGGTGAACCCCAATGTGCTGGAGCTTCAGAAGGACAATCTCGAGGGCAACGCCTGGCTGCACGTGGAGAGCGCCAAGATTGTGCATAAAGGTGACCAGATCAAGCTGGTGATGGAGATGATAAAGGGCAACGCGCTGGCGGACGCGGTGCAGGGTGTTCACGAGAACGCCACCGAGGGCGCCAAGGCTCTCTGGCAGCTCACCGACACCGTCAATAATCCGAAGGGGAATGAGAATCTCAACGACCGGAATTCCGACACCTCCAAGTTGGTCTCGGATGCCACGAGTCTCCTGGACGGCGAAAACAAGAGCGAACTCGCCAAACTGCTGGCATCGGCGGCGGGCGCCGGCTACACCGGCTACACCGCGGCCCTCGGCGAGGATATGCACCGCCAGCTCACCGCTATCCGCAACCGGACGACTTCCATGGGCGATGAGGTACAGTCGGCCCGGGATGAAGATTTGCCCTACTGGCACGCCTGGCTCAATGCGGAGAGCTCCTTCCGCGAGCTGGATGCGGATGGTCTCGCACCGGGCTATCGCCTCAACGGCTGGGGCGGCACCTTCGGCGTGGATGCCGATGCCTCGCGCAACACCACGATCGGGCTCGCCCTCACGGCCATGTACAATGACCTCAAGTGCACCGGGGCGGATTCCATCAGCGGAGATATGGACACGATGTACGCCACGGCCTTCCTGCGCCACATGAGCGGACGCTGGATGCACACCTTCGTGCTCAGCGGAGGCACGGCGGACTTCAAGACGCACCGCACGGTGATGACGGGCAACGGCAGCTACACGGCGGACGCCGACACGAGCGGCTACTCTCTGGGCGCTCTCTACGAGATCGGCTACACCACCATGCTGAGCAAGGATGCCCGCCGCGTCCTGCAGTACGTCTTCAACGTGGAAGCGCGTTACAGCACGATCGACTCCTTCACGGAGAGCGGCAGCGACGCCGGTCTCGTCGTGGATGACATGGACAGCGTGGCTCTCACCTTCGGCGCAGGAGCCCGCCTGCAAGCGCTCTTCGGCGGGAAGGTGTACAACCGCAGCGCGCTCTTTGAGGCTCGCCTCCTTGTGAAGGCCGATGCGGGTGACCGCCGCGGTGAGGCTGCTACACGCTTCATCAACGGCTCCTACGTCACCAACATGGTCGGCGCTGAGGTCGGCGCTCTGGGTGTCGAATTGGGCGCCGGCATCACGGTGCCGGTCGGCTCCACTTCGCGCGGCGGCTCCTTCTTCATCGACGGCAGCGTCGAGCTCCGCCAAGGCTGGACCAGCTTCGACGCAACAGCGGGTTACAGAATCAGCTTCTGAGCATGGACGATGGACGATGTACGATGGACGATGTAGGAAATTCCGCGCCGTTGGCGCAATTTAGCGGAGCGGGAGCGCAGCGGAATTTTTGGAACGATGCGAGATGGCTCATTAGAAAGCGGCCGGAGTTTCGCCATGCCATCGTGTCGGCTTTGCTTCCATCGTCCATCGTCCATGTCTTGATTTACGATTTGAGAAATTCGCGCGCTCCGCGCGGTTTATGCGGAGCGAGAGCGCAGCGGAATTTTCCGGAACGATGCGAGATGGCTCATTAGAAAGCGTCCGGAGTTTCGCCATGCCGTCTATGGGCAAACGATCCGCGGTTGCTTACTGCCAAATTTAGCCAATTTTGTCCCGAAAGTGGTGCCAATTTCAGCCAATTTTACTTAAAAAGTGGTGCCAATTTCAGCCAATTTTTTTGTTGAGTTTGAACAGGAATTATGCTATAAAGCATTCATGGAGCGGACAATATTACAGGAATTGAAGGACTGGAAAACAAGCGCCATGAGAAAACCCCTTGTTTTGGAGGGGGCGCGTCAGGTGGGAAAGACATGGGTGATGCAGGAGTTCGGAAAAAGGGAGTACAAGCACACGGCGTACCTGAATTTGACGGACAAACCGAGCGCCTGCTCCTTATTTGAAGGAGATTATGAGGTGGGACGTCTCATGAGGGCCATCAGTCGGCAAAGCGGGACAACAGTGGTGCCGGGTGAGACTTTGATTATCCTGGATGAGATTCAAGAAAGTGAAAGAGCGCTCAATTCTCTCAAATTTTTGCACGAGCGGGCGCCGGAATACCATGTGATGGCAGCCGGAAGTTTACTCGGCATCGCCCTCAACCGGCAGCATATGTCATACCCGGTGGGACACGTGCAGATACGACGACTGTTCCCCATGAGTTTTCATGAGTTTCTCCGAGCTTTGGGTGAAAAGACCAGCGATGAAATTCTGTGCGAGGCTGATGCCGAAATGATCCATCTGATGCACGACAACTTGTGTTCTCTCTTCGAGGAATATGTCACCGTGGGAGGTATGCCGGAGGTTGTCAAGAATTACGCGCAGATGCGGTCGGGAAAGACCATACGACGACTGCAGAATGATATCATTGATGCGTATGCCTACGACTTTTCGAAATACTCCACCAAACAGCAGGTGACACGTATTCGTGACGTGTGGCAGTGCATCCCGGCGCAGCTGGCGCGTCAATCGTCCAAGTTTACCTATTCCCATATCAAAGAAGGGGCGCGTGGTCGTGATTACGAAGCCGCCATTGATTGGCTCAACCTTTGCGGCTTGGTCCATCGGGTGCATCGCATATCCAAACCGGAGTTTCCTCTTCCTCACTACCAACTAGCCGACGCTTTCAAACTTTTCCTGAGCGACACCGGTCTGATGAGCGCCATGGTGAATCCCAACCCCGAGACCTTTCTACCGGATCGTTCGCAGTACAAGGAGTTCAAGGGCGCCCTCACGGAGCAATGCGTTTGCCAGATGCTGCAAACCTCTCAACCGCGGTCCTCTCTCGCTTACTGGAGTATTCCCGGAAATATGGCAGAGGTTGATTTTATCCTGCAGTACGATAACTTGATCATCCCAATCGAAGTGAAGGCTGCGACCAACACACAGGCAAAAAGTTTGAACCTGTACTGCGAAAAGTACGCCCCCAAAATTGCCGTCCGCGCCTCTTTGGCTCATTTCGGTGTCAGGGACCGACTCCTCAGCCTCCCCCTTTACATGGTGGAAGATCTGCCGTCTGTTCTTGGCAAACTTTTGTAAAATCATTCCCCCTCCCCGAGCCAACGGGCGCTAACATCCACATCGTCCATAAAAAGCCGCCCGCAGGATTTCTCCCACGGGCGGCTCAAATAATGAAAGCAGGGGCGCTGATTCCCCACGGTTCTGACTATACAACAACGAGCTATCTTGTCAACCTCATTTTCCTCATCACACTCCGTGTGTTGTTTCAAAATTCCGCTGCGCTCTCGCTCCGCATAACCCGCGCGTAGCGCGCGAACTTCCTACATCGTCCATCGTAAATAAGCGGCGTTAGCAATAACGCCGCAGGACGTAGGGGAGAATGCCTCCCGCGCGGAAGTATTCAATCTCGATGGGGGTGTCCAGCCGCACGATGAGGGGAACGGAGAAGGGCGCCCCTTGGGCGGGATGAACCTCCAGCACAGCTTCCGCGTGGGGCAGGAGACCGTTGTGCAGTCCACGGATGTTGAAGGTAGCGTCCCTGAGGTCGCACACCCGTTCGTAGTCCGCGGGGTCGGCAAAGACGAGAGGAAGCACCCCCATGCCGATGAGGTTGGAGCGGTGGATGCGTTCGAAGCTTTTGACGACGACGGCGCGCACCCCGAGGAGCGAGGTGCCTTTGGCGGCCCAGTCGCGGCTGGAGCCCATGCCGTAGTCGGAGCCTCCGATGATGATGGTGGGGATACCCTCGGCTCTGTATGCCATGCCGGCATCAAAGATGAAGGTTGCTTTCCCGTGGGGAACGTCGCCAAGCTCCACGTCGGGTCGTCGGACGTCGGAGGCGCCGAAGTAGAGGGTGTACCCGCCCTCGATGCCGGGAACCATGCGGTTCTTGATGCGGACGTTGGCAAAGGTGCCGCGTACCATGACCTCGTCGTTACCGCGTCGGGATCCGTACGTGTTGAAGTCGGATTTTTGCACGCCTCGTTCGGCGAGGAAGAGCCCGGCGGGACCCGTCGGTTTGATGGCGCCGGCCGGTGAGATGTGGTCGGTTGTCACGCTGTCGCCGAAGATGCCGAGAGCGCGTGCATTCATGATGTCCCGCAGATCGAGTTTTTCGCCCGTGTAGGAGTCAAAAAATGGGGGACGATGAATGTAGGTGGAGTCCGCGTTCCACGAGAATGTTGCCCCTCCGGGCGCCGATACCCGCGTCCATTCCGCCACGCTTTCAGCGTAGCACGCGCTGTATTCTTCCGGAGTGCAGACCTTGGCCTGGGCGGCTGTCAGCTCCTCGGGGGTCGGCCAGAGGTCGCGCAGGTACACATCCCGCCCGTCCTCGGTCCGCGCCAGTGCTTCGTTCTCCATGTCGACATCCACTCTGCCGGCGAGGGCGAAGGCCACAACGAGAGGGGGCGACATGAGAAAATTAGCCTTCACATGCGGATGAATGCGCGCCTCAAAGTTGCGGTTTCCCGACAGGACGGAGCAGGAGACCAGCCCGTTCTCCACCACGGCTTCCTCGAGCGTCTCGTGCAAGGGACCGGAATTGCCGATGCACGTGGTGCAGCCGTAGCCGACGATGGAGAAGCCGATGGCGTCCAGCGAGTCCATCAAGTCATTGTTGGCAAAGGAGATTGCCGCCGCTCGGGAGCCGGGCGCCATGCTGGTCTTGACGTGAGGAGGCACGCGCAACCCGAGCTGAGCCGCTTTCTTCGCGACCAGTCCCGCGGCGAGCATGAGGCTTTCGTTGCTCGTGTTGGTGCAGCTGGTGATGGCCGCCACAAGGATGGAGCCGTCCGAGAGTTCGACCTCGTGACGGGAGGAGGCCTCCGGATTTCCGGCGTCGCCTTGCATGGTGACGCGGATCGGTGCGGTGGGGACGTCCTTGCCGTAGATGTCTTTGCAGATGCGGTCGCGGAAGGTGGTCTGCAGTTGCTTCAGCGGGATGAGCTCCTGAGGCTTGCGCGGACCCGCTACGGCGGGTTCCACGGTGGAGAGGTCCAGATGCAGCTCCTCGCTGTAATCGATGTCCCCCGGCATGGGCATCCCGAAAATTCCTTGGGCTCGGTAGTAGGAACGATAGGTTTCCACGTGTTCCCGGGAGCGCCCCGTGGACAGAAGATAGCCGGTCGAGGTTTCATCCGGTGGGAAGAATCCCATCGTCGCGCCGTACTCGGGAGCCATGTTGGCGACCGTGGCGCGGTCCGGCAGGGAAAGCGCCGCCGCCCCCTCGCCGAAGAATTCGACAAATTTGCCCACGACTCCGTGTTGCCGCAGCATCTGCGTGATCCGGAGAGCCAGATCGGTAGCGGTGACCCCGGGTTGCAAGCGCCCGGAGAGGTGCACGCCCACGACCTGCGGCGCGAGGAACGTGATCGGCTGCCCCAGCATTCCGGCCTCCGCCTCAATGCCGCCGACTCCCCAGGCGACAATTCCCAACCCGTTGATCATCGTCGTGTGGGAATCCGTGCCGACGAGGCTGTCGGGGAAGAAGAGGTCATCCCTTTGCATGACACCGCGAGCGAGACGTTCGAGGTTCACCTGGTGAACGATGCCGGTCGAGGGGGGGACAACGCTGAAGGAGCTGAAGGCTTGTTGCCCCCATTTGAGGAATTCGTAGCGTTCGGCATTGCGTTCAAATTCACGCTTCAGATTTTTAGCGTACGCTTCCGGGAAGCCCGCCCAGTCCACTTGAACGGAGTGGTCCACCACGAGGTCAACCGGCACCAACGGCTCCATCCTCCCCGCATCCTTTCCACGCGCTTTCACCGCGTCCCTCATGGACGCCAAATCAACCAGCAACGGCACCCCCGTCAGATCCTGCAGGATGATGCGCGCCACGGTGAAGGGAATTTCAAAGTTCGCTTGCTTGGTCGGCTCCCAAGAGGCGAGGTTGTGCACGTCCTGCTCGCGCACGCGTACCCCGTCGCAGTTGCGTAGCACGCTCTCAAGCACGATGCGCAGGCTCACGGGCATACGAGATATCCCCGGATGCCCCTCTGCTGCCAGCGCCGCCAATGAGTAGTATTTCCCCTCGGCGCCATCTCCCTTCCTGAATGTGCGTAAGGTGTCCATAATTACTGAGTCCGCGCGAAGTATACACATATCCCCCACGATTGCAAGAAGAAAATCCGCTCCGCACTCCTTCGCACCGCGCGTGTAGCGCGCTGCATCCAAATCGTCAATCAAGACATGGACGATGGACGATGGACGATGGACGATGGACGATGGAAGCAAAGCCGACACGATGGCATGGCGAAACTCCGGCCGCTTTCGAATCAACAACCCGCATCGTTTCAAAAATTCCGCTGCGCTCCCGCTCCGCATAAACCGCGCGTAGCGCGCGAATTTCTCAAATCGTAAATCGTAAATAGCCGGAAAGGCAGGCCTTGCCGGCTATTTACGAGGGCTGAGAGGAAGGGAAGAACTGTTCCAGCGTTGTTTGTCGCAGGGAGGCGAGGCGCCGGATGACTCCTTCAACGATGTTGTTGGGACAGGATGCGCCGGCCGTGATGCCTATACGCCACGTGCGTTGAAGGTCCGCAGCAAAGTCCGGCAGGGACATGAGCTGCTCGCTCTTGGTCTTCCAATCAAAGGCGCGAACCCGTTGCAGACTCTCCAGACAGGAAGCGTCACGCACAAAGAAAGTCGGCAGACGGCTCGCAGAAATATGCGCGAGGTGGGAGGTATTGGAGCTGTTGTATCCGCCGATGATGAACATGGTGTCCGGCATAGTCTCGAGCAGGTCGAACAGAGCCTGCTGTCGATCTTGGGTTGCGCCGCAGATGGTATCGTAGGCATGGAAACGCGAGTCGTCTCCATCGCGCTGCCGCACGGCTTCTCTGAGCATCTGTTGCAGTTGTGCTGTTTCCCCCTTCAGCATGGTGGTCTGATTAGCCATGCCTATCTCGTTCAGATCCGTGTCCGGATCAAAACCGGCGGAGTGACAGCCATCGAAATGAGTGAGGAATTGCCCCCTGTCTCCGCCGTGGCGGATGTAGTCCGCCAGCAGCTCGGCATCAGACTTGTTGTATATGATGAGGAAACGACCGCGACCGTCCTCACCGAGGGAATGCGAAGCTGTGGCCATGCTCTCCTCATGGTGAACCTTGCCGTGGATGATGCTGGTGATGCCGCGCTGAGCGTAGGAACGCACCCGCTGCCACACCTTCACCACGTTGCCGCACGTGCTGTCCACCAGCTGCACGCCGCGCTCTTCAAGCATCTTACGCAACTTCAGGGAGATGCCGAAGGCGGGGATGATGACGACATCCTCGGCGGTGAGGTGTTCATAGCCCTTGCCGTCGGTATTCCACGGCAGATGGAGCAAGCCCAGCGCATCCAAGCGCGCATTCACCTCCGGGTTGTGGATAATTTCGCCGATGAGCCAGACGCGCTTTCCCTTCATCACGTGGCAGGTGGCATACGCTATCTCGATGGCGCGCTGAACTCCGTCGCAAAATCCGAACGCCTCCGCAAGCCGTATCTCCAAACCGGGCACGCGCAACACGTTTCCCGCCATGCGTATCTCATCAATGAGCTTGCTCCCGTAACGACGCACCTCTTCCTGCACCAGCGGCAGTACTTCTTTCCGCCTTACATTGATGCTGCGTGCCATAGTGAAAACCCCTTCCGCGATACCGGCTGTGGGACTCGAACCCACACTCGTTAGAACTCGATTTTGAGTCGAGCGCGTCTACCAATTCCGCCAAGCCGGCAAGGAATGCGCTGATTAAACCACAGAGAACCCCATGTGTCAAGTCACTTCTTTATTCGATCAATGTTAGCACACATCCGTCCCAAGAAAAAGCGATGCCCAATAGGTATTTAATGGCGGATAATGTGGCATAACCCGTTGATTATGTACGAAGGACGAAGGACGATGGACGATGGACGGTGGACGATGGACGATGTGAATAAACGCGTTGGGGAATGGGTTGAATGAGTCCGGAGAAAATTTTCTTGGGACACGTGTGATGTTAGCAAGACGGCAAACCATTGACGATTCAGCAAGGCGGTCGACGGTCCCGGTGGAGCGGCGCTGAGTCAAAGCCGTGAAATCCGGTATGGCGTAATTTCTTTTGGATTGACATCGACGCTGGTTGTGGTAGAGTACGCTCAAATAAGAAACAGCCTGCCTTTTATGAAACTAGCGTTGGATGCAATGGGCGGCGACAACGCCCCTCAGATCAATATCGACGGAGCGAAACTCGTGCTGAGCAGGCTGAAGCGTCTGGACGCGCTCTTCATGGTGGGCGATGAAACGATACTGCGCAAGGCGTGCGATGCGGCAGGGATAGGCTCCGACAGCAGGCTGCAGATTGTCCATGCCCCGGATGTGGTCTCCATGGAGGAGAGCGGTCTCACCGCCGTGCGACAAAAGAAAAATTCCTCCATGAGTCTCGCCGTTGATCTCGTGAAGAACGGCGACTGCGATGCCGTGATCTCCGCCGGCAACACGGGTGCGGCTGTCGCCGCGAGCACCATCAAACTCCGTCTCCTGGAGGGAGTGGAACGCGCCGGCATCGTCTCTCCCATGCCCAGCGTGCACGGCTACGTGCTGGTGAGCGACACCGGAGCCAACCCCGACGCCAAGCCGAGCCACTTGGTGGGGTATGCCGTGATGTCCGCCATGATGGCTCGCTACATTTACGACCGGCCCATGCCGAACGTAGCGGTCATGAGCAACGGCACCGAAGACTGCAAAGGCAGCGAGTTTTCCAAGGAAGCCCACCACCTGCTTCAATCGCTCGACGAGCAGCATCTGCTCCCCTTCAACTACACCGGCAATTGCGAGGGACACGACCTTTTTGAGACCGAGTTGGACGTTGCGCTCACCGATGGCTTTACGGGCAACATCCTGCTCAAGAGTGTGGAAGCCACCGCCAAGGCCTTTTCTCACTGGCTCAAGGCGGGCATCAAGAAGAGTCCCATGGCCATGCTGGGAGCCCTCGCCATGCGGCACGTTTTCCGCGACATCGCCACCAGCATGAGCGCCGACAGCGTCGGAGGCTGCCCCCTCATGGGCGTCAACGGCGTCTCCATCATCGCTCATGGCTCCGCCAACGCCACCGCCATCTTCAACGCCTGCCGCATGGCCGACGGTATGCTCCGCCACAGCGTGAACGACCGCATCGTCGAGTCACTCGCCAAAATCAATCCCTCCCTGCACGCCAACGGCTGATGGAGTTTTCCCTCACCTCCGCATATCCCGCGCCTCCGGCGCGCTAAAATCAAATCGTAAATCGTACATCGAAAATCGTCAATAGGCGCCGTCAGGCGCCCCCGCCCCATGCTCCATTCTTCCCGCTACGCATCCGCTCCGCATATCCCGCGCGCATGCGCGCTAAAATCTCCATCGTCCATCGTCCATCGTCCATCGTCCATCATAGATGTGCCCGAGGACCCCGTTTCCGGGACCGACCTGCGGTGGCCGGCTGAGTGGGAACCCGTCGAAGCAATTTGGCTCTCCTGGCCTCACCGAGCCGACCTCTGGGACGGTTCTCTGCGCGATCTGGAGGAGCGGTTCGTAGCCCTCGCTCGCGAAATCTCACCTCACGCCGAGGTGCGAATCAACGCCGACGCCTCCCTGCATCCGCACCTTTCTTCCCTCCTGCAGGACGTGCGCTGCCGGCTCTACAACCATCCGACGAATGACGTCTGGTGCCGCGACCACGGCGCCATCTTTGTGCGCCGAAATGACGGCGGGCTGCAAGTGGCGGACTGGCAATTCAATGCTTGGGGCGGACAATTCCCACCCTGGGAGCTCGACAACGCCATCCCACGGCGCATGGCCGAAAGTCTCGCTCTCCCGCGTCAGGAGAGCTCTCTGGTTCTGGAGGGCGGCGCCATTGAGGGCAACGGCGAGGGGCTGTTGCTCACGACGGAAGCTGTCCTGCTCAACCCGAACCGCAACCCGGACGCTACCAAACAAGCTGTCGAGGCTGAACTGCTGCGCATGATGGGCACCACGCACGTCTTCTGGCTCGACTCAGGCATCGAGGGGGACGACACCGGCGGGCATATCGACGACATGGTTCGCTTTGTGCGGTCGGATGCAGCCGTTGCCGTCACGGAAACCAACCCGCACAGTCCCCACTACTTCGCCCTCGCCGAAAATCATGAACGCCTTGAGGATCTCCGCACCCCTTCCCGGAGCTCTGTAGAAATCATCCCTCTTCCCATGCCGGATCCCCTCATCCGCCGCGATTGGCGTCTTGAGCAACTTCCCGCCAGCTACGCCAATTTTCTCATCTGCAACAACCTCGTCCTCGTCCCCACGTTTGACCAACCTAAAAACGACGACCGCGCACTCGGCATTCTGCGCGAATGCTTCCCGCACCACCAGGTTCGAGGCTTCGACGCCCGTCTCCTCCTCATCGAAGGAGGAGCCATTCACTGCGTCACCCAGCAGCAACCCGCGCTTGTAAACGAGACGTGACGGAAGCAGGTGCCCGCAAGACGGCAATTCATGGACGATAGAGCCAAGGGAGCGGGAGGGAGACCGGCATACGATTCACTGCTGATTCTAAAAATGCTCATATTGCAAAAGCTCTACAACCTATCGGATGAGCAGGTAGAGTGCCAGTGCAAGGATCGCTTGACATTCCAAGATTCTTGGGGTTGGCGCTGGGTGACGCAATACCGGATGCCATGACGAGGGTTGACCCAATAAAAAAGACCATGTTCGATGAACATGGTCGGAGGGGAAGGAAAGCGGATGATGGGACTCGAACCCACGACATCAACCTTGGCAAGGTTGCGCTCTACCACTGAGCTACATCCGCGCTACATCGATCCGTCGAGCGGAAAGAGTTGCGGGGCGATTATACGGATATTGAGAGCAGGAAGCAAGACTTTTTTGGGGAAATTCGAAAGTATTTCACAATCGCTCGGAAAAACACTGAAATAAGGGCATCGTTCATGTGTTGGTTTACGATGCCGGGAATTCTCATATCGATGGCGCGAGGAGCCGGGCAAACGCATTTGGAAATGCGTTTGCCTATTTACGATTTACGATTTACAAAGCCCACGAGGGCTCGGAGTGGGATTGGACAAAATGCGCAAGCATTTTGCCCGAAGGGCGCTGAGGCAGGGTGGTGCCGAAGCGTCAATTTACGATGTGGGGAATTCCGCGCCGTTGGCGCAATCTAGCGGAGCGAGAGCGCGGCGGAATTTTTGAAACGATGCGGGTTGTTGATTCGAAAGTGACCGGAGTTTCGCCATGCCGGCTGCACTGCTTTGCTCCCATCGTCCATCGTCCATGTCTTGATCTACGATTTACGATGTGGGGAGTTCGGCGGCTACGCCGCGAATTGGGTGAACGAGAAGGCTTTTTGAGAAGCGTCATCATGATGACCGCTTGTCGTCATGATTTTTGATACGCATCAACGATGATATTAATCAATGAGAGCATTCTCTCTGTTGATGAACCTCTCTCGAATGCGGTTGCCCTGGAAGGGGGGTGTTGAATTGAAAAATCCAACAATTTTTCGGTGTGACAAAAGAACAGGGAATCTCACCGTTAAAAGCAAATTGAAGAAAAGGGCGGAAGATCAGGGATGAAAAAGAACAACAAAGATGAGATACGAACGACAGCAACGGAGAGTGGGTCGGATGGGAAGGCAAATAGGAGTGATAACCATGTTGGCGCTGGGAAGTTGGCTAGCGAGAGGTGAAGGGCTGAAGGATATGGAGAGGGTAGAGGAGTGGATGTTTTGGAATGAAGGGATGTTGATGAACGCGGGAGGAGAGGTATTTGAGCAAGGGGACAGCGTGAATTTTGTGGAGGATGTGGTTGTGGGGTTGATGGATGACATACGGTGCGGCACGGTGCGGGTGGAGAGGGGAATAGAAGTTACGATGATGCCATACAGCGGGAATTTGTACATGGATGAGTTGCAGCTGGAGGGGACGTTGGTGTTCACAGCGCCGTGGGTATTGAGCAACCACTGGGTGATTCACGCCGGGGAAGAGGGGAAGATCGTGATGGACATGGGATATTTTGACGTGGAACTCGGGGTGGCGCTTCCGGGCGAGTATGAGGGTGATCTGGAGATCAGGAGCGGACGCATGAGGTACCGGGAGGATACGGGGGAGTTGCACTTCAAGAGTCTTACGATCACGGATGGCGCGCAATTGGCGCTGGAGGAGGGAAGCGATTACACAGGGGAGATTGTTTTGAGCGGAAAGGGGTGGATCAAGAACGACGGAGAGACGGGGAAAGGATGCGTCCTGTTTAAGAACGGCGGAGAGAATCGGGCGACGCTGGGCGGTCACATCGCACTGGCGGGAGAGACCGTGCTGAATGTGGCACGGGAAGAGGACTGTGGAGTGATCGAAGGGGAGCTGGATGCCGCAGGACACAAATTGGTGAAGGTGGGGCAAGGGGAGTTGCGAGTGGAGGGAGGGAGAGTAAGCGGGTTGGACGGGGTCGAGGTGGATGAAGGGAAGTTGATTTTCATGGAGGACGTGGAGACGCAGAGATTGCACGTGAGTGGGACGGGAGAACTGGAATTGCAGGGGAAGGGGAATCGGTTGGGTCTCCTGGAGCTGGAGGAGGAGACACGAGTGGAGATGCAGGCGGGCGAGATCGGCGAATTGAGAGGAACAGGAGGACTCACCGTCACAGGCGGGGAGTTGCGGCTCGAGAAAATCAACGACTTTAGCGGCGAGCTGCACGGGAAGAAGTTGTGGCTGGGAGGAATCTCTGTGGAGGAGGGGGCGGAGGCAACAGTTGATCTGCTGGATTTTGAGCGGATTGAGGTATCGGACGGGGAAAGTGCCGAGGTGCGCTCTGTGCGCGCGGCGGGAGGGACGACGATAGGCGGGGGAGGAGAGCTGAGATTGAGGGCGGAGAGACTGGCGGATGGAGAGCTGAATACCGGAAACCTCACCATTGACGGGGCGCATCTGCACCTGCTGCAGCCGAAGGAAGGAGGGATGAGCGAGATGGCGAGGGTCGAGGTGAGGGAAGGCGGTAGCCTGTACGTTGAAGCGGCGCGGGAAGGGGGAAATACGCAGTTGCACGTGGAGGAATTGGAGTTGCGGAGGGGTTCGCGGCTGGAACTCGTTTTCAACCTCGGCGCTGCCGTATCATCCGGGGAGGGAGATACGGCGCGAGGCCTGCTCAGCGGCTCTGTGCGTTCGGAAGCCGGGGCTCTGCTCTCCCTACGCGTGACAGGTATTGATGATGACTTCGAGTTCGACGGAGGTCATTACATGGAATTTCTTCTTGCGGATGAATTTGCCGGTGAGATCAGTTTGGATGATGCGACGGAGGATTTCATGCAAAAGTATTTTGGCAACAGCGGTCAACTCGTCGTGAGGGACGGGATGCTGCTGTTCACGGGAACGACTGTGATGGAGGAAGCGGAGCAGCCTGACCAAGGGGAGCAAACACCGCCGGAGGGTCAGGAGGGCGGCGAGTTGCCGGAGGATCCCGGAGAGACGGAGGATCCCCAGCAACCTCAGCAGGGGGAACCGACACCACCGGAGGGTCAGGAGGGCGGCGAGTTGCCCGATGATCCCGGAGAGACGGAGGAGCCTCAGCAGCCTCAGCAGGATGAGCCGACACCGCCAGGTGGTCAGGAGGGCGGCGAGTTGCCGGAGGATCCCGGAGAGACGGAGGATCCCCAGCAACCTCAGCAGGGGGAACCGAC
>CANQYL010000010.1 GCA_947628035.1 uncultured Akkermansia sp.
AGAAATCCCCCCGCCAAACCCCGTTACTATGCGCATGACGTCGTCATATTGACCACGTTATGGGATGCTAATGATTTTGCAGAGCCGGCAATACGGCTTGGCATAATTCCGGAAGCTATCTAGCCAACAACCATCCGTGATTTTTCCCATCACCAATGCTTGCCTCAAGCTCGCCCCACGAGCTTTCGTCCCTGCGGGGTAGCCCTGTGGGCTGGCTAATCGACCTTACAGCCGTCGGTCGCTTTGCGCATTGCATTTCCCGCGCCGCCGGCGCGCTATAATTCAAATCGCAAATCGTCCATCGTCCATCGTCCATCGTAAATAGGCGCCGTTAGGCGCCTTGCGTTTGCTCCTTGTGTTGAGCGGCGAATTGACCGTAGGAAGTGTTGGGGTAGCGGCGGATGATGTCCTCGCGGATCTGTTCAGCTCGTTGTTTAGCGTCGTCGGTTTTGCGCAGGAGGCTCACGGCGCGCCAGAGCAGCATGGCGGCATCCTGGTCGTTTTTGACGCAGCCCGCTCCGCGAATCAATTTTTCGACAGCTTTGTGGGGGTCATTTTTGACGGATTCGAGGATGGAGGCGAGTTCCAGCCACGCACGTGCCCGAGAGGGATCCTGCTCGACGAGGTCGGAGAGTTCCGGGATGAGATCCTTGCGGTTATCGGCGCGGATGATGGAGGCGAGGGAAGCGATGGGGTCGTCCTCCGGGACGTAGGAACCGGCGTAGAAGCGCATACTCATGCTGCGAGCCCAGGAAGGAAGGAGCCAAAACTTGAAGATGAGAGCCTCCACCAGCACCATGACGCCCAGTCCGATGCCAACCCTCTCCAGCGCCTCAAGCTGGTCGTGCTTCCCGTCGAATAACGGCTGCACGAACAAGATCACCCATGCGCTGAAGAGGTACAGCGGGGTGAAGCCGGCCAAAATCTGCAGCAGGAAGCGTCTCATTTCTTGCGATTCGGGATGTCATCCATCTCGAGGTAGTCAAGCGCGATGGTGCGTTGGTCATTCTTCGGGTCGCGCACTTCCATCTTCATTTGCTTGAAGAACCAGGCGCCGTCGGAGAGTCTCTGGATGGAGGTGATGGTGAAGCGCTTTTTGAGTTTTCCGTCGCGTCCGAAGCCATCCACTTGCCAGACGGTGCCGTTCTCCTTATCGATCCAGAGTCGGACGGTGGCGAATTGTCCGATGCCGGGGGATGGATTGGAAGACTGGACGATGAAGCAATCGCGTCCCTTGATGCGGGAGTTTGCCGAGTCCGGCAGGATGACCCCGCCCTTCCAGTAGAGGAAGCGCAGCGAGAGATCCTCGTAAGTGACGTCTGTGCCGGCTATCGTCCGGGTGTACGTGGCGGGCGCCATCACCACGGCCTTGCCTCCCTCAACAAACATGAGTTCCGCTTTCCTGTCGCCGATGTGCACGTCGAAGCGTTTCCACGCGTCCCCCTGCTTGTACTGAAAAGCGATCGTTTCTCCCCGCGAGCTCAGACTGAACGGCACCTTCAGACTCTTCTTGCGTATGCTCCCCATCACGTCTCTGCTACCCTGACTCACCATCATCTGCCGCATTTCCCGGAGCAGGTCGTCCGCCGGTCGCACCCCCTCCTGCGCCCCCGCATACCCTTGCACAGCGAACGCCAGAACAATGACTCCCTTGATCCAATTCTTCATGCTCCCATCCTACCACACGACAACAACACATGGCAAGCGCAATGCGCTTGCCTATTTACGATTTACGATTTCAGGGAATTAGCGCGCTCCGCGCGGGATAGGCAATGCGGCACCATCCCATGCTCCCTCCTTCCACCTTCGCTTTCGCTTCGCATCTCCGCGCGTAGGGCGCTAATTTTCAACATCGTACATGTTTTGTTTTATTTTGCGCATCTCTTTTCGAAAGCGATTATCAGACGATCTGCCTCCTGTCCTTTCATGAGCAGAGTCGATGTCCGGACAGTTGTTGCAATAACAGCGAGTTGTGTATTTCATTTTTGGAGGTTTAGTTTCGTGGATGAACTTTTTTCGAGACCTTGTACTTTTTTGCTTGCACACCCCATTTAGGAGGAGGTATACTGCCAAGAGCATGGAGTTTCCTCTCCCCTTTCGGGGTTCGTCTCAGAGACTCTGTGTTCTCAATCGTTCATTATTAATCGTTTCCAGAAATGAAACTCCATTTACCTTCGGGTCTCCGCAAGGCCTTGTTGGCTTGCCTTGCCGCAGTAGCTCTACCCATTTCGCTTCCCACCACAGTCGCCTCTGCCTCGGGTATCGCCGCTGTCCTCCTCTTTGCCGGTCAGGAAGCGAGAGCTGACTTCAGTGGTCCGCAGGGGGTGGATTATACTTCTCATCTCCTTTGGCAGGCCGATGAGGACACCATAGATACGATGTCGATTGGGGAAGAAAATACGGAGGTAACGCTTACAGGTGACGCTCCCCCGTGGGTAGCAGAGAATAATCCGCGAAGCACTTTGAAATACGATAGTCAGGGAACTCCCGGTCCCCATTTGAAGCTCAACGGAACGGATGGAACTGTTACAGAGTACAGATATGCATTGCTGGATGACTTTAAGACGATCTGGTTTGCCGGAGTGGGACGGCATTTTGTCAACGGGACGACAGATTTTTCGCGATCCATTGAAGCAATTTACGTCAATGGAGCTCAGCTCGTGTTTGATGGCGCCTCCCTTACGGATCTGACGACGAATTTCTTTATCGGCAGCAGCACGAGCGGTGCAAACGGTGCGATCGGGGCAATTTATGTCGCTACTGGGGCGAACATCGTTACGACCGGGACGCTGAATGTGGAGGAGGACGCCGTCATTAGCTTTGCTAGCGGCTCTTTAAGCTTTGCCTCCGTAACCAGTGAGGGCAAGTTGACTTTGGCAACAACTACCGGAGGCTCGGGGACATTTACCCTAGGCGGCGGCACGCTACAGACTTTGGATTTGGCGGCAGGCGTCACGCTCAGTCTGGGAGGCGACCTGACGCTGGAGGGGGACAGCACGATCAGCGGAACCCTTACCGGCGAAGGGAACATCATTCTTGACAAAGAGGGTGAAATCACCATTAGCTCTGCCGGGAACAATTTGGCGGAGCTGGTGACCAAACTGGCTCCCGCCGAGAGCGTGACATCGATCACGCTCAATTCGAGCGGTGAGGGTGACGTGACGATAGAGTCCTCATTGGATCTCACAAACATCAAGCTCCGCAAAGAGAGCGGCACGCTCACCCTGACCCAGGGCGGTACGTTTGGGCAGGAGAGCGAGTTGGATCAACTGGATGTGACCGGGGGAAGTTTGACGTTGGACGCAGTTTTGTACTTGAAAAAGGGAGGGAGCATCAGCAGCTACGACTTCGGCGAGAGGGGGGGGATCCTGTTGGGGGACGGAGCGGAACTGACCTTGGGAGGGAATGGGGACGTTTCCGAAAGGATTCAGTTGCAGAGAGGAGCATCGAGAGCGCGGCTCGTCCTGACCGGGGAGCAGAACGCCGGAGCGGACTTCGGCGCGGGAATTAATGTCCGTTTTGATCGAGGAACAGCTGGGGAGACAGCCGACACCACGGGCATCAATTTCAAGGATGCGGTGACCGTGCAGGGCGACGTTGAGATCACGGACGGGACCTACGTCAAATTCTCCGGAACCGGCGGGGCGGCGATCAAAGGCGAGCTGTCCGGCGAGGGATCTCTCGTTTTTGATGAGGCAGGGCAGACGCTGACGCTCGGCAAGGGCGGCAGCATCGGGGAGTTGCAGATCAATCAGGGCTTGGCAGAGATAGAGAGAGCCCTATCCGGCGGCTCGCTTGTCTTCGGGGCGGGTGTGACTCTCACGTTCGATGAGGGCGGCAGCTTTGATGAGATGAGAATGACGGGGAAAGGAAATTCTTCTATCTCGTTGGGCGGCGATCTGGAGGTAGGTTCGTTGGGCGATGCCCCGGAAGGCGCGACATACTCGATCGAGAAGGCTGAAGGAAAAACCGACCCCGTGCATTTCGTCTTGAGAGTGCAGGACGATACGCAACTCGGGTATCTCGTGAGCGTGGAGCAGATGCTGGAGGAGTTTACAAATGCTGCGCACAAAGGGCTGACCGTAGAAGACGTCGGCATCGGTTTTGCCACGAGCAAGGTTATGGAACTGAAAGACGGCGGGAAGATAAACCGCGACTTCAAGTTCAGAGGGCAGGGGGGGACGGGCACGCTGAAGTTCAGTAATAGTAGTGCCGGCGACGGGGTGACGTTTGGAAAACACCTCACGCTGGAGGACGCGCATATTGAGATGGCGGGAGGAACGCTGACCCTCACCAGCGGCTTGACCCTCACCGGGCACAATACGTTGGAGTTCACGACCGCAACGAATGGCGGCGCTTCCGTGACTTTTGGCGGCACGAGCGGCAACTTCGCCTTGAGAGGGGACGGGGAACTGGAGATCGTCGTTTCCCTCTCTGCGCTGGTCGGGAAGAACTCCGGCGAAATTTGGCTCGCCGACTTCACCAACTGGAAAAACTGGCAGGATGATTGGGCGCGACAGGTTCACGTCACCTTCGCGGAAGGAATGCCGTACGCCGGCGCTGCCCTGGATGAGAGCGGTCATCTCGTCTGGACGGTGAGTGCTGACGACTTCACGGGAATCACGTATGGCACGGTGGAGACGAACAAGGAAGGAACCTCCATAGAAGGCAACACGGTCATTGGGGTGACGGAAGACGATATCGCAAAGTTGATCCCCGAGGAAGGCGCAGGCGCCAATCTGAAATTGGTGGCGGGCAAGGACGGTATAGGGGAAGGGGGCTCCGACAAGCCGGATCTTTCCGGGCTCGCTTCGGTGTATTTCTCGGGGACGAACGGGTACTTCGTCGAGAACGTTTGGTTCGCAACTGGCGGACCGGGGACGATTTACGTCCGGGACACGCAGTTGTACTTCTCCTGCGATAAGGGAAACACCGCCGACCTCACCAACCTGACGAGCAACTTCGTCATCGGTGAGAGCCAGCATGGCGCTGCAGATGTCGGAGCGGCAGCTCTCGCCTTGTCCAAGACAGTGGAGACCAGCGGCTCGCTCACGCTGAAGGAGGACGCGACGATAGCCTTCCTCCTCAATGACGCGAAGGACGCATGGATGAGTTTCGGCGGAGAGGTGAACGGATCCGGGAAGACCCTCACTCTGAGTGAAAAGGGAACGGGGAACGCGCATACTGCCGGTCTGGAACTGAACGGCGGCGGCACACTGGGGAAACTGGTGAGCGAAGGAAAGAATGTCCGGGTCAAGTTGGGGACGAGCGGCACGCTCACCCTCGAACAGGGCGGCACGATCGCGGGGACGCTGGAAGGCGACGGAAAGGCAGGATTAAACGTCGCCGGGGGTACGCTGGATGTCGGGACGCTGTCCGGTAGCCTGAGCTCGCTTCAACTGGGTGCGAATTCGGAACTGCGCATCGGGAACGGAGACATCACGCTCTCCTCTTCTTTCACTTGGGAATCCGGCGCAAAACTTACACTCGAGGGACGGAGCAAGCTGACACTTAATGAAAAACCCGCCGGAAGTGGGAAACTCACGATTGTCCTGACGCAAGAGGAAGTGGACAAAGGCAGATATCAGCTCTTTGGTACTGGATGGGAGGAGCTTTTGGGACAGTGGAGTGATTACTTTGATATCGTCATCGACGGAGGAGAGTACCTTCGCGTGGGGTATTGTACAATCGATCCGGACGGTGTGATCAAGGTCAAGGAGAACAGTGATTACCGTGATGTCCCTCCCCGGATAGGTCCGCCAACCGAGAGCGGGGAGAAGCTGAGGTATGAAGTGGGAGCACAAATCACTGACGCAGGAACATATTCAAACTTAGATCCGTCCGACATCAGGTATGACGTGAACTTGAACCAAGGAGGAATTCTCACCATTACCTTCAATGAGACTTCCAAACGCTCAAATTTGTGGGTCAATGTGTCGGGAGGCGCTAATTTCAGGCTGAACATAGCCGGACTCCGTTCGAAGACCTTGCTGATCAGGGGAACAGAGGGAGCGAGTACGGAGGTCACTCTCCAAGAACTGAATTTGGGAGGAACTACAACGTCTCAGATGTCGAAATTGGAAGATCTGTACGTGGAGGGGGGGCGGATGACCTTCAGGATCGGTCAGACTTTCCAAGATGAGGGGATCTTCACGAATTTGCACCTCAACACCACTGGCATTGATACTGATACAACCGACGATCCCCAAAACCCCATTCTTGCGTGGGAGAGTCCGCTGGATGAGTATTATAGCGCCATCTACGTTGGTGATATGTGGACTTATGTCGATGTAGATGACCATGCATCTGCCCACATCTATCCCTCTTTCTCCACGAACGGTAAGCTCTATGTTGGGGATTGCGATCTGACAGGTAAGGAGGATGAGAACACACTCGGTGAGGAGGAGAGGAAGATGCTGGAGGCAAATCGGAGCGGGGCGCGGGTGAGATTGGGAGGGAGAGGCGTCCTGACAGTAGATTCGGTGTGGGGAACGAATATGCAGCTTTTGGGGACGGGCGGTACGCTCACGCTCAAGAGGGGGGGGCGGCTGTACGGCGAGTTGCAGGTTAATGGGGTCAATTTGGGCACCTTGGTTGTCGAGTCTGGTGAGCTGCATGTCAGGAAGGGATCGAGACCAAAGGGGGATACAAGTTCCATGTTGTCAAAGCTGTCACTGGGATTAAAGTCTGAGAGTGGGGAGGGCGATAACATTGTCACTTCCACTACGCCCGCTTCTTTCAGAATGGACAGTGGGATGTTGTGCGTGAACGAGATCGAAATAGTCGACAGCGGCAGCAGGATGGAATTCACCCTGAACGATGAGACGAAGGACGAAGCTATCCTCTCCCTGGGGTCGGGCGGATTTACGGGAGAGAACCCGTCGACAGGGGAAAAGAATACGCCGAGGATCGTTTTAGGGGGGGACGGAGGTGCGGACCACTACCAGCTCTTCAGTAAATCCACGGAGGACAACGAATGGTGGGGGGATTGGTACGTTGAGTACGTGCGTCAGCAAGGTAATATCATCTTCTCTGCACCGGAGGCGGGAGGCAAGCAGGTCAGGCTGAGTTACGACGGCAGGATCCACTTCGTCGACGACCTGAACGAACTGACGTTGGTGTGGGAAGGAGCCGGTGATGAGTCGAAGATTTTGGAATGGAAGACGGCCGGCTCTGCCGAGTGGACGCAGTTCGGAGGGGAGAAGGTCGCGTGGAGCGAACTGGAAGGGTACGTGCAGGACAAGTGGCTGAGAGGGGCGCGGGATGCGTGGTTGAGAGGGAACGCCGGGGTGTCGTACGATGTCTTGCTGCAGGAAGATGTGATCACGGGCGATCTCATTGTCGATGGCGCCACCTACACCCTCAAGAAAGGTGAAGGAAGCAAACTCATCGTGAGCGGAGCCTTGATCACGCAAAATGGAGGCACTCTGGCCATCGGAGACGGCGTCACCGTAGCGCCGCGCCACTACGCGGGCGATGGAGCCGTGCAATTGTTGGACGGCGGCACATTGAACCTGGGCGTCGGCACATTCTCTGACGTCAACGGCGAGGCGCTGGAGGTGAAGGGCTACACAGCTTCTTCTCCGACCCTCTCGCTCATCGTCGGGGAGAGGACAGCGGGCACCGAGACGTCCACCCCGAATGGGGGCGGCGTGATTGTGGTTGACAACAACAAGACCCTGAACATTCAACAGGTGTCGGGCACGGGCGACCTGATCATCAACAGCAACGCGGATGACGCCACCGTCAACCTCCATTTCATGGACGGCACGGTGGGCAGCCTGAACCAGAGCGATATGCCCACGAAGAACGACCTGCGCGTCAACCTCGCCGTGTCGGGCTCTCTCGAATTCCTGAGAGACTCGGCCGTCAAGGGTGTCGCCACCTTCAACGACAGGTCGAAGGTCACGATGGGGGGCGACCTGAGCGTCGGGCTGTTGAGCGGAGGTTCGTCAACCGAGGGGTTGGAGACAGGTGTTGAGATCACGGCTGCGAACAATACGAGGGAGCATACTCTGCATCTGACAGGAGGTGCGTCATCCGGAGATTACTGGGGGACATTTGTGCTGGGGTCTGAGCAAAAGAGGGTCAATATGGATGTGAAACTCTTCGGGTCGGAATACCGGCAAGGTTTTGGCAACCATGATGTCACCATCTGGGGCGACCTGACGCTGAAGAACGGCATCCTCCAATTTTCTTCCGACAATGTCGCCATTCACGGCACGGTGACGGCAGACGGCGCGGACATCGATGTCGGCTACCGAGCGACGTTGGACCTCATGGGAACAAAGTCGTTCACCATCGACGGGGATAAAGATGGATATGCCGGCTACGTTCAGACTCTTCGGTTCGACAACGACGCGGCGGCCGATAATGCGGGGAGTGTTCTGGCGCTGGGAGGCGACTTGGAAGTGAAAAGCATTGAGTACGGTGGAGAAGACAGCTCTCGGGTTCGCCATCGCATTGAGCGGGCTGAAAACGCGCAGGAGGAAACCGTGTATGTACTGCTCACCAAGAAGCGAGCGGGATCAAAGGAGATAGAAACCTTGCAGGACTTCCGCGATGACTACAGTAAGAACGATGGGGGAGGAACGGGTTATACCGGCGTGGATCTGCGTCAAGGGGTCGGCATCGGCTGGGCAGGCGAGGGCGAATTGCTGCTGAAGGGAGATGAGAATGGGGGGACATTCTCCACGCCGTTCAAGCTCAAGGGGGGAAGTCTCCGTTGGACGGAGGGGACACAGACGATGACGGACTTCACGGCAGCCCAGGATGCCCAAATGACGGTCACCAAGGGCAAACTGACTCTGGAGCAATTCCACGGCGAGTTCGGCACCCTCACACTGGGGAATGGCGCTACTCTGGGTGTTAAGTACGGTACGCTCAAGGCTCAAAACTTGAGGGCTATGGAGGGCACAGGTGATGCGACACTAGAGGTCAACATCAGCGAGGATAAGGCACGACTGAGCTTCGGGAGCATTCAAGGATCGCTCCAGCTGCAACTGACCGGCTGGAACGAGCTCGGCGACCAGACAATAGGCTACCGGCTCTTTGACAATAAGGATGACCAATGGCGTACGCTTTGGGGAACTTTGGGCGAGAAATGGGCGGAAACTCTCACTTTCCTGGATGATGACGGCAAGGAGATCAACAGTATGGTGGAGCTGACGTCGGAGGGCGTGGTGCGGTTGCGGCTGGTGGACGGCGATCTCTACTGGGATGGGGCGGCTTCGGAGGAGCTCACTTGGAGCAAACCGTACGTCTGGAACAGCGGCGCAGAAGGGGAAGGTGGGGCTACGGCTTCTTTCGAGAACGGAAAACGAGTCCATCTGGAAGCGAATGGAGGTGATCCCGCGAAGGTCACGTTGGATGTCGATGCCATAGCCGGCAGCATGGATGTGCAGGGAGCGTATAGTCTCGAAGGAGGACACACCCTGACTGTCCAGAAGGAACTGACCGTGGGAGGCAAGGGCAGCAACTTGACGGTTAACGAGGGCAACCGCCTCGTGGTGAAGGACTATGTGGACATTGAGGAGGGTGGCATCATCACGCTGGCGACCGACATGGTGATCGGCGGAAATATCGGCGGCGGAGGTAAGGTGAAGAAGGCGTATGGAGCTTCTGACGACGTCTATGTGCTGTGGAACAACGGCGGGAACGGCGAAATCACGTGGAAGGGGAGCTCGTGGGGCACCTATGTCGATGATGTGCTGGCTGAAGGAGTCGGCTACGGCAAGACGGGCAGGACGGAGCTCTCCATCTACGGAGAACGTGTTGGCGACGGATCCAGAAAGGCGGTCTCTCTCGGTCGGAATTTTAAGGCGGAACAGGGCAAGACGACTTTCAGGAGCGGGCTCACACTGAACGGTCACAAACTCGTGGTGGGTGAGGACGCGCGTATCATCATCGAGGGTACGGACGGGTTGCAAGTAGGTCCTGCAGATGAGAAGGTTGATTTAGGCTATGCCGGTACGGTGGGAGGACACGGCACGATCGAGATCACGGCCGGAGCCACCTTGTCGGGGATCACATCGGAGAAAGGCGCAGAATTGCACGTGACGGTCGCCGAGGGAGGCAACGTTGAATTGTCGGATTTGGAGCTTAATGGCGGTCTCGTGCTGGAGTCCGGAGCTCAGGTCACCTTCACGGGAGCAAACACCGTCAACGGTTTGGATGCTACGGGAATTAGCGAACGTAAACGTGTCGTTGTCGCAGCCGGCAGCACGACGAAGTTGATCGGTGATGTCGATATTGCTCACGGTCTGGAGTTGAACGGCACGATCGAGGGCTCCTCAAACATGACGGTGCACGGTGGCTTGACCGGCGAGGCGGGGAGCAGCTTGGCTGCCGAGAACCTGACGCTCACAGGCGGCGCGGACGAGACGAAATCCTATAAAGGCGGAGTGACTCTCAGCGGTAAATTGGATATACGCGGTGGAGCTTTTGTCTTTGAGGGAAGCGGTAATAACAAGCTTACAGTACAGCAAGTGAGCAGCTCTGACGGGGGACTCCTGAAGTTGGTGTACGGCGATGGTTTGCTGCAGGAAGGATGCTTGCACGTCGGTGGTGTAGAAGAAGGAGGTTTGGAGCTGGAACTCACCGGTCTCTCGGAGAAAAATATGGTTGTCGAGTCCGATGCTGAGGGGAACAAGATTTATACCTATCAGCTGTTTGACTCGAAGATCGATAATGACCTCATCCACTTCACTGGGTGGACAGATGATGAGAGCGCTGGTCTCAACCCGAAGAAGTTGGTACTGAGGGAGGATGGTAAAGTGACGCTCTACGCTCCGCAGATGGAAGGAGACTATCAAGCATGGCTCGGGGAGGGACAGGAGGTCTTCACATGGACAAGTTCCGGTCTCGCCTGGCAGTTGCCTGGCGATAACAGAATTCATCCCTATGATCCGAATAAAAAGGTGTACTTTGTCGGGACAACCAACAAAGAGGTCACTGTAGATGTCAGAACCTCCGATGGAGCGATCATGGCGCAAGGGGGAATGAGTGTGCTCTTGGGGAAAGGAGGACTCGGAGGTAAGTATGTTTTTGATATGGTGAGCAATTTGATCGTTAATGGAGACGGTCTTCTCATCGGGGAGGATACCCACGTCCAATTCGTGTTGCGCAATAGCGCTTATCTCTACTCTTTGGGCACGAGGGTAGAGACTGGGGCCGTAATGGAGATCAGGGGGGATGACGCCTCAACGAGAAGGTTGAGTCAGGTCGAGATCGAGAAAGGAGGCGAGGTCATCATCTACCAGCCCAACAATTGGCTTATGGATTTGGTCTCCGGAACAACACCCGGGACTCAATTCAAGGGGAAGGGGAAACTGACGGTCGATTTGCATGAATACGGCGGCAGTCAGAATTTCACCAATCAGTTCACGGGACAACTGTTCCACTACAATGATGCGAATACACAAGCCGCCATCATTGAAGATAATAAACTGCAGACTTTCGAATTCCGAGGTGCGTTTATCCAGCTTCAAGGTGACGGTTATATGGCGGCCTTCAAGGCACTCAAGGACGTGATCGTCGGCGAGGGTTCCTGTTTGATTCTTGATCACAATGGAATCGGTACGAACGGGTGGGGCTTCCTCAACGAGGAGAACGTCAACATCCATCTGGTGGGTGATGGCTACAAGGATGACAATTCGACTCCGGCTGGCAATTCGGTGGTGAACGGTGCCGCCTTCTCATTCTACACGCACGACAGCTACAACGGCGATGACTCCACCGCGCAGACCGTGAAGACCCCATGGGGCTTTACACTGGATGCGGATGCCACCATGCGCATCGGGCGCGATGACGGACCTGCGCATGTGCTGCAGCTGGGAGGAGCATTCAACGGGAACGGGCACACACTCACGAAGATCGGCGGGGGTGTGCTGGAGTTCGGTTTCGGGTGCACGGTGGAGGAGGGAAGCACGGGCGGGATCGTGGTAGCGGATGGCACGCTGAAACTGGGCTACGTTGAATTCGGTCAATCATCGAAGGATGAAGCCGTAGGTTTGAAAAATTACGCAGTGTCCGTCAGCGGGGGGACCACGCTCGACATGGACAACCGAGACCACCTGCTCGGCTCGCTGGACGTAGAGAACACCGCAGAACTCCTCAACATCCAGGGAACGACCATCACCATCAACGGCTATGGAGACGGCAATTTGGCACCCAGTGGTTTTGAACGCATAGCAGACAATGTCGGACTCTCCGGGACGAGTTGGGTGATGAATGGCGGCGAGCAGACCGTCAAGAATGCCGGCTCCTTGAACGAAGTGGAGGTGAACGACGGAAAGTTGGTGTTGGAGGGAGTGAGTACTGTTAAGGCGGCGAGGGTGAACGGGGGGACGTTGGAACTGGACGGGGATGTGACGATCAGCACCACTTTGAAGGCGGACGGTGGGGAGCTGATGGCGCACGGCTCACTGACGGTGAAGGACGGAATGAACGGAACGCTGGATAAACTGACGATCAAAGGCGGGAGCGATGACAAGATTGTGGTCGGCGGCTCGGGCGAGCAGGTCCTGCGCGCCAGAGAAGTTGAGGCGAATGGGGCGGCGGCGATTCAGATTGACATCTCGGGGAGCGCCGAGCCCCATGTGCGTCTGGACGTGGGGGCTATCGCCGGTAAGTTGCATCTCAATCTGACCGGATATAGCTCTGACGTCACGGAATACCAGTTGTTCGTGAACAACAACCAGTACACGGATCTCTGGGCGAGTGCGGTGCTCAAATCAGATGAGAGCTGGTGGAAAGATGTGTTGAGCATTGAGGTGAGTGGCACGGACTGGCACGAAGACGAGACGGAGCTCAAGCTGACGGATGATGGCGTGCTGCACTTCGTACCCTTTGACGGTCTCCTTTGGAGGGGGACTGATCCGGAGAACAACGTCTGGAAGGATACGGAAAAGACCCCGTGGAAATTGTCCGGAGAAGGTGCTCTGCCTGCCGGCAAACACGTGAAATTCACGGACGGGGATAACCATGCCCACGAAGGTACGGTTCTGGTGGACGGGATGGTGACGCCGAAGAAGGTGACGATACTCGGTGGTAGGTACGTCTTTAAACAGAAACCCGGCACGGCAGGCGGTCTGAACATTGTCCAGGTGGAGTTGAAGGAAGGGGATAATGAGGATGGCTCCGCGGACGTGGTTCTTGATAAAGACAGCGGTGTGCTTGTCGTTGGCGATGCGAAGGGTTCGATGAAGACCGAACTGACCTTGGCGCTGAAGAATGCATCGATCCCGGAGATTCAACTGGAGGACGACGGTTGGCTTGTGCTGGCTGATGACGGGGCGCTCACGAATGAGGACAAGGTGCGCGGCTACAAGAAGACGAGGCTGCGCTTCATGGGCGGCACGCTGGATTACAGCGCGTACGAGGGGAAGACGCTGAAGGATCTCGATGTGAGCGTTTATGTGGACAAGGATGACAGTAGAGATGCCGCGAAAGTGCACGTGAGCGGCACGGGCTACGCGAACGGCGTGGTTTGGGGAGGCAGGGAGAAGGCGATGACCTCGGGCATCGAACTCGCGCTGAACGGCACGGGACTGGAATTGACCGGCGATGGCAGTCTCACCCTCGCATGGAATGAGACGGCGGGGAAGACGTACGGGAGCGGAGTCGGTGTCAAGGTGGTGGATGAAGATGCCACCCTCGTGTTTGATGTAGGAGGCAAAGCGAGAGCTGACCTCGCGGACACCTTCTCGGGTGCGGGGACGCTCGCCATTACCGGGGGTGGTATGCTGAAGCTCAGTGGAGACTCTACGGGGATGAAAAACATCGAGCTGCAGGACGGCTTTGATGTTGAGATCGCGGGTGAGAACGCCCTCGGCGGTGAGAACACGCGACTCACGCTCGGTAACGGAGGCAAGCTTTCTTCCGCTGCAGACGCGAAAGCGCAGGCGGGGACGGTGACCGTCGAAGGAGCCATCACGGTGGGTGGCAACATCACCTTCACCGGGAAGGTGGGAGAGCCGAAGGACAAGGAAAAATCGACCTCCTTCACCGTGGCAGAAGGCAAGACCGCCGGCTTCAGCGGCGATATCTCGGAGTACCACGGCACGCTTGTGGCGCCGGATGCATCAAGCACCTGGCGCATGACCGATAAGGCGGCGACGGGTGAGGTGAGCGTGGGACTGGAGGGCAACGGCACATTTGACTTCGAGGTCCAAAACTCGCTCACGCTGAGCGTGCCTGATAAGCCGGACGAAGACGGAGAAACTGTGAAAGGGATGATCGGCTCGGAGGGCGGCTCGCTCACGCTGAAGAACAGCGGGGCGGGAAATCTGATTGTCGCCTCGGGGACAGAGCAGAGCGGCGTGAAACTGGATGCCGGGGAGAAGAACGGCAGGATCACGCTCGGCAAGGACGGCGATGGCGCCGCCATCACCTGGACGGGGACCGATCTCGTGCAGGGCGACATCGTGCTGGCGAACGTGACGCTCGCAGAAGGAGGATTCAAGGATACAGGCAGCGCCAAGATCGGCGTCGATACCTCGGTGAGCCCGGATAAGGAGTCGGGCGGCACGGTGGATGTGAGCGGGATGGATGCCGGGAAGCTGAGCGGCATCACCATCAACGAGCATGGGCAACTGAAGAGAGTGACCGGAAGGTATGACATCGGACGGCACGAGGATCGAATGCACTATGGTCTCACTCTTCATTTCGCGAACACGAATGAGAGGGCAGGTGGGGACGTGGCGTTGATTCAAGGAGGGGAGTCCGAAGGAGGGAAGTTCACTTTGAATCTGATGGGCAACGCCGAGGACGATCTTCAATTTGTCTTCAACGCGGATGTCATCGCTCAACTGCGCTCCGCAGACGCGAAGGACGAAACGCTGGATCTGCACTTGCTCTCCGGAGGGAGGATAAACGAGAATGGTAAAGAGCTTGGGGTGGAGGGCAAAGACATCAAATTGGGTGAGATGAAGGATCAAATCGCTCAGATGCTCTACGGGATTAGCGCCACAATAGTGGAGGATCCGAAGGGAGAGGACGAATGGTACCTGCAACTCTCGGGCAGCACGTCCAACCTCTATGTCGTCATGGGTCGGGAACACTCGGATCTGGATTATGTGGAGGACATGATGATCTTTACAGGTACAGACGCCACGGCCGTGCTGGACAGGAAGACGCTGACCCTGCATCACGACGGCACATCAAAGGGGGCGGGAGAGGTTACCTTGAAGAATCTCGTGGGTACCGAAGGGACGGTTCTGGAGCTCGAGAACACGAGTCCGGATGACCGCTTCACGGTCACGCTCGACAACACGCACTATAGCGGTGAAATGAACGTCGGGACGGATCGTGATATCACCGGTGCAGAACAAACAGCGATGCGCGGACAGGACACGGTCTTTGAGGGCAGGATCCACGGCACGGAGGGTGTGGACATCACCAAGGATGGCATGGGGACGTTGACGGTTGGAGGCGACTACCGACTGGAGGACGGCACGACGAGGATTGAAGGAGGAAAACTCGTGTTGGAGGGTGGTGAGAACAAGATGGATAAGCTGGAATTCGCCTACGATGATGAACCCGGGGCGGGAGCGCAGGGGAATCCCCCGGGAGCGGAAAACCCGGAAGAGAGAGGACTCGTGCTGGACGGCGGTAGAACGACCATCGACTCCATCGAAGAGGGCGGAAACAACTCTAACGGCAACCACGTCGAACTGAGTAATGCCGATCTCGTGCTGAAGGACAAGAGTGAGCTGAGGAGCACGACCATCACCGGCAATGAGGAGAAAGGAGGCGGCACCGTCACTTTGGATGGCTCGAATGCCAAACTCACATTCACCGGAGGGAAGGATCGGATGAAGGGGGTCGATGTGAACCTGAAGAACGGTGGTTCGCTCACGCTGACGGGCGGTGCGGGCATGGACGTCGGCGACGTCAATTTGTCCGGCAAGGAGGGAAGCCGTTTGGACGTAGGGACGGGCGAGACAAAGGTTGATTCGCTCAACGGTGACAGGTACAGCACGCTGGCGAGCGATGAGAGGTGGGGTTGTCTGCGGGTGAGAGAAGGAGGAGTGTTCTCCGGAACGCTGGACAGCAGCTCTGCTGCCGGCACGCTCATCGTCGAGAACGGAGCGAACTTCACGTTCGACAACGTCACGACGAAGACTGATGACCCGACCAAGGGCTGGGATGTTCAAGTCGGCAGTGATCCGGCGAAGGCGGGAGGCGCCGTCTTCACGGTCGACGCGCGAGCGAAAGAAAAGAGCGTGACGCTCGGGAACGTTGATCTAGGAACAGGCAACACGACCACCTTCATCGTGGATCCGGCGAAGGGGGGGACCGGGCTGCTGAGCGGCGAGTCGATCAAGTGGGGCAAGGACAGTACGCTCGTGTTGCAGGGCGACGGGGTGTACGAGGGCGACAGCCTGACGCTTGGGTCGTTTAACACCATGGGTGAAAACGGAGATGACTTGCAGATCGAGCTGCGGGGCAGCGCTTTCTTCCTGAAGGATGAAAAGAAGGCAAAGGTGGTGGAGTCGTCGGACGGGAAACTGACCGTCAACTTTGACGGAGAAGCCAAGGACAACAAGTTTGAGCGTATCTTGCCGGATATGAGCAAAAATGCGGGCGCCGGAGCGTCGATGGTGTGGGATTCGCTCAAGGAGAAGGATGGCATGGGTGCGCTGGAAGATGTATTCAAGAACCCCGACTCCGACTATGCGAAGATGGCTAACGGTCTGATCGGCATGTACGATAGCGGCGACAAGGAGAATTTGGAGAAGGCGCTGGCGTCTGCGGCGGGCGCTGCCATCTCGACGCTCGGTCCCGCTCTCGTGCAGGATCTGCACCGCCAGCTCGGCGCCATCCGCAATCGCACGACGACGATGGGAGGCGAGGTCTCGTACGATTCGTACGACAAACTGCCGATGTGGCACGCCTGGCTCAATGCCGAGGGAAGCTATCACAAGATGGACGCTGACGGCTTTGCTCCGGGCTACACGCTCAACAACTGGGGCGGCACGGTCGGCGCGGATGTGGATGTTTCGACGTCGACGACGTTAGGATTCGCTCTCACGGCGATGTACGGAGATCTCAAGCCGGATGCTGCGGACGCGGCGACGGGAGATCTGGATACGATGTATCTCTCTGCCTTTGCTCGCACGACGAAGGGGGCGTGGATTCACACCTTCGTGGTGAGTGGCGGCATGGCGGATGTTAACTTGGATCGCACGGTGAACGTGGGCGGCGCGAGTTACCGCACGCAGGGCAGCACGGACGGCTACGCCGTGGGCGCCTTGTATGAGGTGGGCTACACGAAGCTGATGAACCGGAGGGGTACGATAGCCCTCCAGCCGGTGTTCAATGTGGAAATCCGGCACGCGGCGATCAAGGGGTACACGGAGACGGGAAGCGATGCGGGGCTCAAGGTGGACGACATCGAGCAGGATGTCGTGACCTTCGGGGTAGGCGCAAGAATGCAGAGCATCGTCGGTGAGAATTTCTATAATCGCACCTCCATCCTCGAAGCGCGCTTGCTGCTGAAAGCTGATGTGGGCGATGCCTCAGGCGTCTCCCGCAACGGCATCATCGGATCCACAGCTATGGGAGAGGTCGAAAGTGCGGAGGTAGGCGCGCTGGGCATCGAGGCGGGAGTAGGACTCACCATCCCCTTGGGCAGTACGCGTGGCAGCGTCTTTATAGATGCCTCCGCAGAGGTGCGTAGCGGCTGGACCAGCTTTGACGCAACGCTGGGATACAGGATCAACTTCTAGGACCGGAATAAATAACAAAGAAATCATGCAGGAGAATGAGCAGCCTGCAAGCCGCTCGCGGTTTTGATGCGCTGCAACTCACCTGACAATTTTTCTCGCAGGGAAGCGGGAAGATAAAAAAGAAACGAACGAGAGCCTGCGGTGGGGAAACCCACCGCGGGCAACCCCTTGGGCAAACGCGGGGCGTTGGCCTATTTACGATTTACGATTACGATTGGGATGTTCGGCGAGCGTAGCTCGCGGTACTGCGGAACGAGAGCGAAGGTGGTTGGAAAAATCGTAGGTCGGTTATTGGATAGAAAGCGTCCGGAGTTACGCCATGCCGTCTTTTCGGCTTTGTCTCTATCGTACAAAACTGCCGACGGCTGTAAGGTCGATTAGCCAAAAGCGACCGCTTTTGCCCCAAAGGGGTGAGGAGTCGTGAGGCGACTCCGAAGCAACAGCCGTGGGGCGGCTGTGAGTCATCGTCCATTGTACCTCATACCTTGGCGGCGCTAGTCCGGTGCTCTGGTTATAAATGCGGATTGCTTTGGTGGGGGAAATGTGATACGATACGTGGGAAAGCATGAATTTGCCGAACAGTATCACCTCGCTGCGCCTCGTCATGGTCGTCGTGTTCACGGTTGCCTTGGCGGTGGGTGGAGAGTCGGGACGCAATCCCGTTGCTGCGACGAGCGGAGCGGGAGCGTGGTTTGAGGTCGTGTCGATCCCGGCATGTGTGGCCTTGTGGGCGTTTGTGGTGGGCGCCGTGAGTGATTTTTTTGACGGCTATTTAGCGCGCAAGTGCGGGATGGTCACCAACCTCGGAAAGCTGCTGGATCCTCTGGCGGACAAGATACTGGTGTGCGCTGCTTTCGTCTATTTGAGTTCGGTGGGGATGTGTCCCTTTTGGGTGACGGCGCTTATCATCTTCAGGGAATTTTTGGTAACCGGACTGAGGCAGATAGCCGCGCTGAAGGGAGAAGCTTTGGCGGCAGACAGGAGCGGCAAGTGGAAAACCGGTCTGCAGCTCGGCTTCTGCATCGCCTGCCTGGTGCCTCTCGCCTACGGGGGAAATCTTCCGCAGCCCCTGCGTTTCCTGTCCATCGGTGTGGGCGGCGAGTGGTGTCGCGCATTTTTCCTCTGGGGCAGTGTCCTCCTCACCATCTGGAGCGGCACGCACTATCTCATTCGCGGCAGCCGTTACCTGCGCTCCTGAATATCCACTGGGCGGCGTTCCGCCGCCTATTTACGATTTACGACATACGATTTACGATTTGAATTTTAGCGCGCCGTCCGGCGCGGGCTATGCAATGCGCAAGCATTGGTGGTGGGAAAAATCATGAGCCTTGTTTAGTTAGAGAGGTTATTAGTTACGCCATGCCGTCTTGCAGACTCTGCTTAAATAAATCGTACGTCGTAAATCGTAAATCGTACATAGCAACCGCATTTTCTAATGCGGTTGCCCTGCCGTCTCTCCGGCTTTGCTTCCATCGTCCATCGCACATCGTCCATCGCACATCGTCCATCGTACATCGTCCATCGTCCATCGTCCATCGTACATGGTAAACGGTTTACGTTTACATCTTGAAGTGTTCGCCGAGGTAGATTTTACGAGTTTTGGGGTCGTTGGCTATCTCGTGAGCATCGCCGTGTTTGATGACGCGTCCTTCGAAGAGAATGTAGGCGCGGTCAACGATGCCGAGGGTTTCGCGCACGTTGTGATCGGTGATGAGAATGGAAAGTCCGTCCGTTTCACGCAGAGAGGCGATGATATGTTGAATGTCCTGAACGGCGATAGGATCGACGCCTGCGAACGGTTCGTCGAGCATGAGCAGCTTGGGGTTGGAGGTCAGGGCGCGTGCGATGGTGAGGCGACGTTTCTCACCACCTGAGAGCTGGATGGCCTGGCTCTTACGCAGATGGGTTATGTTAAAACGTTCCATCAGCTCCACGGCTTTCTCACGCTGTTGCTTACGGGAGAGATCAGCGCGAGTTTCAAGGATGGCCATGAGATTGTCCTGAACCGTCAGCTTGCGGAAGATGGATTCCTCTTGCGGCAGGTAGCCCATACCCAGTCTGGCGCGCAAGTGCATCGGAAGCCCGGACACATCTCGCCCACAGAAGACCACCTTCCCCTCATCCGGGCGGACGAGACCGGCCACCATGTAGAATGAGGTCGTCTTGCCGGCGCCGTTGGGACCGAGCAGACCGACGATCTCGCCGGGACGCACCCGGAGGCTGACGTGATCCACGACGCAGCGGTCTTTATAAGTCTTGCAGAGGTCGGTGGCATCGAGCAAGGGTGGGACAGGGGGAGTCGGAGAGTCTTGCGTGGTCATGGTTTTTTTGTTTTGTTGAGTTGCCGGTGGACATGCCTGGCGGAAGTGGATTGTTTGGCGCCGGATATGCGCACGTTGTTCTTAGGATCAATAGTGGCGCAGGCTCCGTTGCCGGAGGCTGTGTGCGAGTTGAATTCATCCCTGAGGAAAACCTTGGTACCGCGCAGATAGAAATTGCGGAAGACAGGGTCGAATTCCAGAGAGTCGCCGTCTGCCCGCAGGAGGCGGCCTGTGCTGTCCTTGCCCACGAGGCGTACGTGTCCCGTGGCGCGGGCGTTGCGGATTTGGTCGCGCGGGTTGTTTTGGGGAGAGGGCGTCGAGGAAGGCTCAAGCAACTCGATGAAGATCAGGTTTTCGCACTGCATACTCAGTTTCGAAGTTTGGATGAAGCCCCCTTGTTCGGTGTTGATGCTGCGCAAACCGGTGAAGTTGTATGAGAGGTTTGCAGGGAGAGAAGATGAGGGGGAGTGCGGAGGAGCGGAAGGATCTGTGAAGAGGCTCGCTCGAACGGGACCCCGTGCCGAAAAGATACCCTCCGGAGTCTCAATACGTGCGTTCTTTCCCATGAGGAGGAGAGCGTCCTCGCGTCTGAGTCTCAGGGATGTGTCACAGGTGGCAAGACCTTTTCCGTTCTCAACGGGCAGATGCACACGAACCTTGTCGCCTTCCGCTAAAACATCCCCATTTTCAAAGAGTCGCACCATAGCATTTCCTCGGGAATTCGGGCTCTGCGCGTTGAGTTCGTAATCTCCGTAACGCACGTGGGCGGTATGTCCTCCCACCGCGTGAACGCAGGCGGAAGTGTGCTCCAGATCCGCGTCCAACGCATCGCCTTGCAGGTTGCAGGCGGGAAGAGTCCCCGCAGCTTTGCTGGAGAAGAAGAGCTTGCCGGAGGCTACGACGCGAGCAACGCTGTCCTGCCGGGCGATAGCCAGATTCGGCAGATTCCCTCCTTTTTCAGGAGTGGAGGAATCATCCTCAGACGCCTTGAAAAAGATGTCTACTTTCCCGGTGCAACTGAAGGAAGCGATACTATCCTGCGCTTTCAGACCGGACGGGAGGTGGATTTTATTTTCCTTGGCGTGGTAGGTGATGGGGCCTTGTGTAGAGAATGTGCCTGTGATGAACTTACCGGAGACATCGCCCGGGATGGGGCGCGTATAAACTCCTGACATGGATTTGCCGGAGATGGAGGCGTCACCGTTCGGCAGGAGCTTGATCTCCCCATTTGTATGCAACGAACGTTCTCCCGAGATCAATGTGCATTGCTCCCCGGAGAGCAGGCAGTTGCCCGTGCGTGGGTTGTACACCATGCGATCTCCTCGTGCGATAGAGGCGGGTTGTCCTTCCTGTTGCACGGAAGAGAGTTGAACCTTGCCGATGGCTTCTGCATATTCCACCTCTTTCAGTTGCATGCCGGAAAACTGAGAGAAGGGTTCACGGGAGGCTACTCGTTGTTCTCCAGCCGGAGGGGCAGCAAAGACGATTCTCAGGGAATCGGAGCAGCGGAGGGTTCCTCGCGGAGAGCGGAGCAGCGCGTCCCCCCGCATGAGCAGATTGCGCGTGGCTGCACGATAAACGACGGGTCCTTGCTCCACCTCAAGCTTCCACGGCGAGCCGTCAGAATCTCTCCATTCAGCCACAATGTTACTGCCCAGCAGGATGAGATCTCCGGCAGAGGTGGCAAAGAGCCAGGCCGGGGAACGCTCTTCCTGCTTTTGGACCGTGAGTTTGGCATCCTCCCTGTGGATCACGAGAGAGGGAGCCGCCAGCCTGCCTTCAAGCAAGAGTTTGTTGTTCGGGATGTCCACAGCCGCATTCTCAACAACAGCGCTGATGGGCAAGGGTTGCTCCTGCTTCTTCTCCTCCGCCTGCTCCTGCTTTTTTGGCTGATTCTGAGGCTGCTGCCGGGACACCTTGGCGCGCGGCAACTCCTCAGGAGCCTTCTGTGGCGATTTTACAGCATTTTGTGCCACTTCTTTTTTCTCGGAGGGGGGGAGGATGAGGTACACGCGGTTGGCGGCGCGGAGCCGAAGCCGGGGATCGTTGAAGCGTACATTGCCGACGTAGGTGAGCGTGCTGTTGTCGTTGTCAAAGAAGAGTCCTCCATCTGTTTCTGCAGCGCTCATACCATTCGGGGCTTCGGGCATGGCGGATCGCGGGTCGAAGGGAGCAGGTGGGAGCGAGCCAAGCGAGGCGATGTTACCTTGTGCAGCGGCGGCGAGCTTTGCAAAGAGCTTTAGCTGCTGTAAGTCATCCTGTAGAGCATCCTTGGCGCAGCAGAGAGAAGCAACAACACAGCCTATCAAAAAAACTCGAAAGCTGGATGAAAATCTGCACATGATTAACAAAGGCAGGTGAGGTCGCTTATCTCACGTTGGCGTCGGCGTTGAGGCGAAAGGTTGTTGAAACCGGACCCTTGACAAGTCCGCAGTGGGTGGCGTTGCTGAAAACGACGCTTGAACCTCGCACGGTGTAACGGGGGTGGAGCAGGGCTACAGGCGGGGCGAGGGAGTGCATCAATTTGGTGCGGAAGTCGTATTTTGCCTCCGTCAGCTGCACACAGGTTGTCTCTCCCCCATCGGGGGCGTAGAGAAAGGAGCGGATGCCGTTCATCCTGACTTCACGCCGGGAGATCACCATCATCTTCTTTGCAGTGATGAGAGCCGTGACGCGGTGTTGCTCATAGCGCGGCAAAGAAATGCCCTCCACCACGCTGCCCGGCGGCAACAACTGCAATGCGGGAAACTCATCCTCACCGGCCGTACGTTCCGCGACTTTACCCTCCGACAGGGGAAGGGCGGCAAGAATAAGTAGCAGGATGGGACGAGTGGCGGTCATGGGCGTCATGTATCCAATTGTATCTGATCCCATGCAGCACGCACAATCTGCAGGTGACGCAACACTTTTTCCAAATCACTCAGACGTATCTGATTCGGACCGTCGCTCAGGGCGTTGTCCGGATCGCTGTGCACCTCCATAAAGACGCCGTCCACCCCCACAGCCATGGCGGCGTTGGCCAGCACGGGCGCAAGTTCGCGATCTCCGCCTGTTGCACCGCCGAGCCCTCCGGGGCGCTGCACCGAGTGTGTGGCGTCGAACACGAGTGGAACACCGAACTCCCGCATCCACGCCAACCCGCGCATATCCACGACGAGGTTGTTGTATCCGAAGGACGTACCGCGCTCGCAGAGCATGAAGCGCTCGCACCCGAAGGCGAGCATCTTTTCGCAAATGTTTTTGCAATCCCATGGGGCAAGGAACTGCCCTTTCTTGACGTTCACCGGTCGTCCGGTCTTGGCACAGGCTTCCAAAAGGTCGCTCTGGCGACTCAGGAACGCAGGAATCTGCAACAGATCGACGTACTGCGCCGCATATTCAGCCTGTTCCTCCGTGTGTACATCCGTCACCACCGGCACATCCAGTTCCCGCGCTATCTCTGAGAGGATGCGGCATCCTTCCTGCATACCGGGACCGCGATAGCTTTTTACACTCGTGCGGTTCGCCTTGTCGTATGACGCCTTGAAGATGAACGGTACTCCAAGGCGAGTACAGATTTCCTTGATGCTGTGAGCCATGCTGTGCGCAAACTCCTCACCCTCCAAAGAGCACGGTCCCAAGATGTAAAAGGGCTTGCTGCCTCCTATTTCAACGTTTTTGATGAGAAATGACATTGTTTGATGCGCTTCTTTCCGCCCATTATGCCTCATCTCTCGCGGCAAGTCAAGGCAAACGCAGTTTGCCTATTTACGATTTGGATGTTAGCGCGCCGGTGGCACGGGATATGCAATGCGTGAGCATTGGTGGTAGGGAAAAACAGGAGCCTTGTATAGCTAGGGAGGTCGGTGTTTACGTTATGTCGGCTTCGCTTAAATCGTAAATGACTTGTCGCCTCCCATCAAATTCGGGCTTGCATCCGGTTAGAGGGGTGGTACAATGGGCGGGTAAACGGAACAAAACCCGAAAATATGAGCAATCAATTAAGCGGAACCAAGACGGCTGCGAATCTGGCAACGGCGTTCGCAGGGGAATCTCAGGCGCACACGAAATACCTGTACTACGCTTCCAAGGCGAAGAAAGACGGGTATGTGCAGATAGCGCAGCTTTTTGAGGAGACAGCCCGCAACGAGAAGGAACACGCCAAGATATGGTTTAAGTTGCTGCACAACGGCAGCGTCCCCGGTACGGTGGAGAACCTGAAGGATGCGGCTGCAGGCGAAAATTACGAGTGGACGGATATGTACAAGACTTTCGCGGAGGAGGCTCGTGCGGAGGGATTTGAGGAGATAGCCGCCCTCTTTGAGGGAGTTGGCGCTGTGGAGAAGAAGCACGAAGAACGCTACCGCAAGCTGCTTGAGAACATCGAGGGAGATCTCGTGTTCAGCCGCGACGGAGAGTGCATCTGGCAGTGCATCAACTGCGGGCACATCGTCGTTGGCAAGAAGGCTCCGGAGCTCTGCCCCGTGTGTGCCCACCCGAAGGCCTACTTCCAGTTGTTGCCGCAGAATTATTGATTCTGCACCCGCTGATCCAAGCTATCGAGGTCAGG
Organism: uncultured Akkermansia sp.; assembly: GCA_947628035.1. Taxonomy (GTDB): domain Bacteria; phylum Verrucomicrobiota; class Verrucomicrobiia; order Verrucomicrobiales; family Akkermansiaceae; genus Akkermansia. Next base: position 24,603 of record CANQYL010000010.1, read on the forward strand.
TCGGACGGAACCCGACTTGGCCTCTTTTCTCGCGACAGAATGATGTGGAAAGCAAACAAAACAGGGATATTGACACTTCTGGGCGGTTTTGCTGTTCTCGGGGTCGCCTTTGCCTCGCTGCAGGGAGAGTCCCCGCAACTGGCGCGCCAAGTGGTGGCGGTCGGAGTTTGCATCCTGCTTTTCGGTGTGGGACTGGGCAGTTGGCTCTCCGTGCGTCGTGAGATCAAGCGCCATCGGAACCGGAGGTGTACGATGGACGATGTTGAAAATTAGCGTGCTACGCACGAAAATTCGGAGCGAGAGCGGAGGCGAGCGGGGCAAATCGTAGGCAGGTTGTTGGCTAGAAAGCGTCTGGAGTTACGCAATGCCATCTTGACTCACCGCCGCCCCATAGGCGCCTCTGTCTCATTTTTTCCGGCTGGTCAAAGGGGAGGGAATCGTGTATGATGGGGGCGATATGATGGAGAACGGATGGAACAGCGTACAGATCCATGCGGAGGAGCGCCCGCAGGTGACGGCGGAGGAGTTGCAGATCATGGCGGAGGCTCTGGATCCGGATGAGTTTGACGAGCCGGTGCAGGAATTTCTCAAGGAATTGGAGCACGGGGGAGACCTCGAGGATCTGCGTCGTGCCGCCACCCTGTTGTTGCAGGATGAGATTGATTTTTCACCGGAGCTACGCACAGCGGGAGTGGAACCGGATGAGCAGCTCATTGAGCTGCTGCTCGCCGTAGGGGCTGATCCCAATGCTCGCAACCCGTATGGTGAGCTGCCGCTGCACCTCGCTGCCTCGTACGGCTACACCTCCATCGTCGAGATGCTCCTGACCGCCGGAGCTGATCGCTCTCTCCGCAATGCCAAGGGAAAACTAGCGGTGGAACTTGCGACGCTCCCTCAACTTGTTCAGCTCCTCACTCCACCGGGGCAAGCGCATTAGGAAATGCGTTTGCCTATTTACGAGTTACGATTTGAATGTTAGCGCGCCGGTGGCGCGGGATATGCGATGCGGACGCATCGGCGGTGGGTGAAATCACGGGTGGTTGTTACGAGGAAAGCATCCGGGGTTACGCAATGCCACCTTGACTCAGCGCCGCCCCATCGGCGCCTCGCCCTGCGGGCAACGCATGCGCGTTGTCCAATCGGTCTTACCGCCCGCTTCGCGTGCGCCCTACCGGGGCCGTCGACCGCTTTGACTCAGCGCCGCCCCATCGGCGCTTGCTTCGGAGTCGCCTTACGACTCCTCACCCCTGCGGGGCAAAAGCTGCGCTTTTGGCCAAACTGCCTTACAGCCGTCGGCAGTTTTCACCTGGCGGGCAACGCATGCGCGTTGTCCAATCGGTCTTACCGCCCGCCTCGCGTGCGCCCTACCGAAACGCGCGTAGCGCGCATTATTTCCATATCGTAAATCGTCCATCGTAAATCGTAAATGGGCGCCGTTAGGCGCCTCCGTCCATCGTCCATAGGCAAACGCTCCGCGGTTGCCCGGGCACGACCATCAAGCTTCGCCGAGCTCGTAAAGTTCCGGCGGCAGGGAGGTGAGAAATTGGGAGGGGGGAGAGAAGTGGGAGTCCACGCTGTGGCCGTTGTAGCGCGGGTAGCTGAGGAAGAGGAGGTCCTGAGCTCGAGTGACGGCGACGTAGAAGAGGCGGTTTTCCTCCTCCATCTCGCGGGAGTCGCCGCTTTGGATGGTGCGGTAGTGGGGGAACATGCCCTCGCCGAGGAAGATGATGAAGACAGCTTTCCACTCGAGTCCTTTAGCCTGATGGATGGTGCTGAGGGTGACGCAATCGGAAGATTCGCTCACCTCGTCGCGATCCGCTTCGCTGAGGAGGGCTACCTGGGTGAGGAAGTCATCCAATCCATCGGCATCTGACATGGAGCGCGAAAGCTGTTCGATGTCCTCCAGACGTTCCTCGTAGTTTTCGTAGCGGGTCGAGAAGGATGATTCCGTGTCCCGGAGCACGCGGGTAATCATCTCCGCCGGGGTGAGTTCATGGTCGGATGGACGCAGGGAGGTCATGGTGGCGAGAAAAGAGAGCCAATCCACCTGTGCCGCCGTGGGAACTTTTACGCCGCCGCCGCCACCGCCGCGTGTCATCACGCTCGTGTAGTCGCGCAGAGGTTCGCCGGGGTGTTCGTTCTCGTAAACTTCCAGCTCATGGAGCCACGCCTGCCACATTTTGTTGGCGCCGGCCTCGCCGACGCGGGGGAGCATCGCAGCGATGCGGCGAAAAGGCATTTCGTCACGCGGGTTGGAGAGAAGACGAAGGTAGGCGATGACGTCCTTGACATGGGCTTGCTCAAAGAAGCGCAGACCGCTGGTGACGCGGAAGGGAATGTGGCGGCGCGTGAGCTCCATCTGGACGTCGAGGCAGTGAAAGTGCGCTCGATAAAGCACAGCGATGTCGCTGCCGTTCATTCCGCTGTCGATGAGTTGCTCGATGGTGCGCGCCACAAACTGAGCCTCGATCCTGTTATCCGGCGCAGGGATGATCAGGGGGAGGGAGTTGCCGGCGGGGCGGCTCGGACGGAGATTTTTGACGTAGCGGCGCTCGTTACGGGCGATGGCTGCATTGGAGATGTCCAAGATGGCGGGGACGCTGCGGTAATTGGTCTCAATTTTGTAGATGACGGCTCCGGGAAAGTGGGCGGAGAATTCAAAGATGTGTTCCACCTGTGCGCCGCGCCAGGAATAGATGCTCTGCGCATCGTCCCCGACAGCCATGAGTCCGGTGCGCGTTCCGCCGCAGAGTTGCTTGATGATGCTGTCTTGCAGGGCGTTTGTGTCCTGGTACTCGTCCACGAGGACGTGCAGGAAACGCTCGCGATAGAGCTCCTGCACGGCGGCGTGCTCCTGCAGGAGCTTGAGGGTGTTGACGAGCAAATCGTCGAAATCCATCGCGTTGGCATCGCGCTTGCGGGATGTATAGTCCTCTAGGATTCGGGAGATGGTTTCCTCATGCTTGAGGAGGTGGGGAGCTTCCTCGCTCAGAGTTTGGTGGAGCGAACGCATGGTATTCACTGCAAGGCTGTGCAGATTGAGGAGGATATCTCCCTTCGGGAAGGCGGCGGTCTTGTTGAGTTTTCCGACGTGCTTCTTGACGAGGCTGCGGACGAGAGCCTTTTGGTCATCCGTGTCCATGATGCTGAAGCCGGGACGGTAGCCGAGCAACTCGGCATGGCGGCGCAAGATGCGGTTGGCGATGGAGTGAAAAGTGCCGCCCCATATCTCTCCCGCCTCCGCTCCAATGAGGTTATGCACCCGTTCCAGCATCTCTCTCGCGGCCTTGTTGGTGAAGGTGAGCAGAAGCACGCGCCACCCCGGCACTCCCTGCGAAAGCAGCCACGCCACACGGTAGGTGAGCGTACGGGTCTTGCCGCTGCCTGCCCCGGCGATGACGAGTGAGAAGCGCGCATCGGAGGTAACGGCGGCGAGCTGCTGCTCGTTGAGCTCTGCCGCGAAGTCGGGTGCGGGGGAGAGAGCTGACCGGAGAGGCGTCATCTTGGATCAAAAATCGAGGTACACCTCAGCGCGGCGGTTTTCGCCTCGGATCGTGCTGATGGTTTGCCGGGAATCACCGGTGCGGTAGGAACGGAGAGGTTGCCTTTTGCCGAGTCCCCGTGTGGTGATACGCTCAGGCGCCACACCTTGCGCTACGAGTGCATCGCGCACGGCTGCCGCGCGACGTTCGGAGAGATCCTGGTTGTAGGAGGAGGAGCCGACGTCATCCGTGTGACCGGAGATGTTGATATTCCCCTCTCGAGAGGCGAGCAGGTTTGCCACGATCTTGAGTTGCTTGAGGGAACGGGGGCTCAGGGTGGCGTCGTCAAAGGCGAAGTAGAGTACGACTGAGTCACCTCCCTGCGGGTTTTTGACGATAGGGAAGTACACGCCGCCCTCCGCTTGCGCGCTTTCTTCGTAGCGGTTGAGCATGTCATCCAACGCGACGGCCTTAATCACCCAGCCTCGCTGCGCATCGTGAGTCATTTCGATACCCACGTTGCGGGATTTTTCGGACCCGTTTCTGGGGGAAAGGTACACGAGAAAACCGGCGTTTGCCCCATTGCTGAACATGTTGCGTAGAGGAAGGCGGTTTCGCAGGACAAAGTCGCCCTCCTCAAACACCATGCAAAGCCCTGCGAGAGTGGCATCCGTTACATCACCTCCCGCCGTGAGTCGGCGGGCCGTTTCCATATCGCCGCGTTTGAGCGCCTCCACAAAGCCCTCTGCAACGGAGAGGGAATCGCTCTCGGATGTTACGTGTGTTTTGTCTGCCGGGACTTCTTTTGCCTGTTGCACCGCAGAGGCCTTTCCTTCGGTGGGGGCAGAGATGCTCAGCACGATGTGCTCTCCACCGTCGCCTGTCGTGGAGATTCGGTAGCGGGTTTCTTTGGTCCTCGCTTGCTCATCGAGTACGTTGCCCACTTCCTGCACCTGCAGAGGAACATCGCCCTTCTTGCTGCGCCAGTCGTTCAACCGGTTTGCTGTTTCCTGAGAGATGACGCCTTGCTGCACGAGTTCGTTGAGGACCGTGGCTCGCTGCGGCGCCGGCAGTTCGAGAGCCTGCGTCACGCGGAGGGCCGTGGCGTGCTCCGGAGAGTGGGGACGCACGGCGGGAGGAGCGGGGGCAGGTGGCGGAACGGGTTGCGTCTGCTCTACCGGCGGAGGGGGAGGAAGTTCCTGTTGTGCGGACTCAGGGACGGACTGTGTCTGCTCTGTCGGCGGAGGAGCGACCGTTTCCGTCTGTTTGGCCGCTTCCTTGCCGCGGTACAACCCGGTGATGCCGGCTGCAAAGAGCAGCAGGATGAGGAGCATGATGAAAAGATGATGGTTCTTCATGGTGTGAGAAATTGTGAAGGAGAAACACGTAGGACGCCGGGCTCATCGGGAGCGGGGCGAGCGGTGGGCTGACGAGAGCTCCGCTCGTGCTCGGCCGCCTCGCGGACGCGCAGCATACGCGCCTCGCTGTAAGCATCCGGGAAGTCCGGAGCCGGGTACTTGCGGAGCAATTCTTCGGGGTTCATGCGGTTCATGGTGCCGGTCGGATGGTAGCCGGGCATACCGGCCTCCGTGCACAGCGAAGGAATAGCTTCAAAATGCAAATGCGCCAAGTAGCGTCCGTCCGCCGTGCCGATGCGACCCAGTCGCTGCCCACGCGCCACATACTGTCCGACCCGCACGTCACGCTGCCGGAGGTGTGCGTAGAGGGTCTGCACATAGCCGTCTTCTCCGGGCAGGCGATGCAGCAGCACCACCACATTCCCCCATTCGGGTGTGGGGCAACCGGAGTACACGACAAGTCCCCGCCCGGCTGCACACACGGGTTCTCCGAGATCGGTGTTTTCTCCACCGATGCCGTTGATATCCTTTCCGGTGTGGTGTCCGTGGCGGGTGGCATTCAGGGTGCCGAAGCCTTGAGCGTCGTACATCATGGCTCCGTTTGGCGAACCGCACGGCCACTGAAACCCATCTATTTCCGGCGCGGCAACCAACTCTTCAGGACGCAATAAAATCAGCCCTCCCAGGATCTGCGCGGGCATGACGCTCGATGTCTCCGCCTCGCGGTAAAAGGATGCAGTGATCCCCTCTTTCCTCTCTCCCGCCTTCCTGCTCCCCAGCCACACCAATCCCAACACACCCACCCCCGCAAGCACGTAAAACAACTTGCGGTAAATACTTGCCTTGCCTGCGCGTCCTGTCATTCGAATCCATGGTATCTGAAAGAGACCAGCCATTCAAGTCTAAACCAAAACAAACGCATTAGAAAATGCGTCTGCCACGGACGGAGGCGAGCGGGGCTCGCCCATTTACGATTTACGATTTGGAAATTCGGCGAGCTTGCTCGCGAAGATGCGATGCTTCAGCATCGGTGGTGGGGAAAATCGTAGGTAGGTTGTTGGATAGAAAGGTTTGTGTTTATGCCATGCCGTCCTTCCGGTTTTGCTTAAATCGTAAATGGGTAAACGCTCCGTGTTTGCTCCGTTCCGACACAATAGCGCTTGCAATGCGTCGAGAATTGGTTAGAATGAATATGTATGAGTACGCCGAGACAGTCGGTCGCATCCGTGACGTGGAACACCCAGCTGGGTACGATGCTGGCAGTGGCGGGGAGTGCGGTTGGGTTCGGGAATTTTTTGAGGTTTCCCGGATTGGCGGCGCAGTATGGCGGCGGGGCATTTATGATAGCGTATTTTTGCGCGTTCTTGCTGCTAGGCGTACCGTTGTGCTGGGTAGAGTGGGCCATAGGGAGACGCGGAGGCATTCTGGGCGGACACAGTTGCGCTTCGGCATTCATGCTCATCAGTCACTCATCCGTGTGGAAATATCTGGGGATAGCGGGTGTGCTGGCGCCGTTGGGCATCGGGATGTACTACATGTACCTGGAGGGGTGGACGCTGGGGTACTGCATCAACACGGCCACAGGCGCGCTCAGTTTGCATTCTTCCGCTGAGTTTGCCGCTTTTTTTGAACAATTCACCGGTAGTGGCGGGGATGGGGCTGCTTACAGCGGTCAGAGTAATCTTCCCCTCTTTTTCTTCATCGCCATCGGGGCAAACCTGTATTTGCTGTATCGCGGGGTGACGAGGGGGATTGAGTGGTTCTGCAAGTGGAGTATGCCGGTGTTGCTCATCACGGCGCTCATCGTGCTGGTGCGCGTGCTCACCTTGGGGACGCCGGATGCTGCGCACCCCAACCGGAGTGTCGATCAGGGACTGGGGTATATGTGGAATCCGTCCAAGACCGTGTTGGTGGTGGAAGGAAAAACGGTGGACATGGTGCCAGCCGAAGCCTCCCCTGAACAGGCGGAGATGCTCGTTTCCCGAGTGCAGGCGGAACACCCCGGTCAGACGGTACGGAGGGAACACATCTCCCTGATGCAGGGGCTTATGAACCCGGAGCTCTGGATCGCCGCCGCAGGGCAGATTTTCTTTTCTCTCTCCATCGGGTTCGGCACGGTGCTGACGTATGCCAGTTATGTAGCTCGACGGAAGGATATCGCCCTCGTATCGCTCGCGGCGAATGCGGCGAATGAGGTGGTGGAGGTGGGGATCGCGGGGATGATGATCGTGCCGGCGGCGGTGTCTCTGCTGGGGGTGGCGGCGGCGGCCGGGGCGAGCACATTCGGGCTGGGATTTACGGTGCTGCCGGAGGTATTTGCGGCGATGCCGGGCGGACGATTTTTCGGGACTCTCTTTTTCGGATTGCTCTTTTTGGCATCCGTCACGAGTTCGATATCCATCCTGCAGCCCACGGTGGCGTTCTTGGAGGAGTTTTGGCGATTAGGGCGTTCTCAGAGTGTCGTCGTGGTGGGGATGTTGATGTTGTTGGGTTCGTTTGCCGTGTCGTGGTTTACGGGAGAGATGATGGCGCTCAACACACTGGATTTTTGGATGGGAACGATGTGTCTCTACCTCATTTCCACGCTCTATCTTTCCATTTTTCGCGGGGTGTGGGGAACGAAGAACGGACTGCGTGAATTGGGACGAGGCTCACGCATTGCTCTGCCGCGTGGGTTGGGGTTTGTCATCAACTGGATCACTCCGGCCATTCTGCTCATCATCTTCTGCTCGTGGCTTTACAAGAGTATGTTTGTTTCTACCTGCGAGCACATCACTCATCTGAAGGAAGGCGAGCCGGGAGCGGTGCTGCCCATGGCATGGATGGTGATGATCTACATCTTCATGGTATTCGTTGTGCGTACTTCCAAGCGATTCCACAAGAAAAAAACGGTTGATTCTCCTACGGCATCATGACTCTTCCCGGCATCATCACCATGCTCCTCTCCATAGGATTCGTCTGGATCCTGCTCATTGTCTGTATGCGCCGGTTACTCCGTTCGGAGCAGAAGACACCCGCGCGTGTGCTCAAAAAGAACTCGACCGAGTGACCACCCGCTGGCATGGTGCCTGTACCGGGGCAAAAACGATGGCCCTTCCAAAGATTCTCACACCTCAAACAGGTGGGTCACGGAATCGTCGTTGTGAATGTTGGCTATAGCCTGTGCAAAAAGTGGCGCTATGCTCACCGTATCCACATGATCCCCATAAGCCATCGGGACGGAATCCGAAGTGAGCAGGTGCTCAATCGGACTCTCGAGCAGGCGCGCACGAGCCTTCTCATTGAGGACGGCGTGCGACACTCCGGCAAAGATGCGCGCTGCCCCGTGTCTCTTCAGAATATCTGCCGCAGCACAGAGGGTGCCGCCGGATTCCGTCATGTCGTCCACTAACAGCACATCCTTTCCTTCCACCTCGCCGATCACGGCATGCGCGTCCACTTCTGTTGCAGAGATGCGTTGCTTGGCCACGATGGCAAGCTCCGTTCCCAGGATATTTGCGTAGTTTTTGGCCGTCTTGACACCCCCTATATCGGGGGAGACCACGACAAGGTTCTTGAGGTCGTTCACATAGTGTTCCTTGAGGTGCTTGATGAGCACGGGCAGGGAATAGAGATGGTCCACGGGGATTTCAAAGAAGCCCTGAATTTGTGCAGCGTGCAGATCCATGGTCAGCACGCGGTTCACGCCTGCAGCCGTCAGAAGATTTGCCACAAGCTTGGAGGTGATGGGCACTCTCGGTTTATCTTTGCGATCCTGTCGCGCATACCCGTAAAACGGCATTACCGCCGTGATTCGGCTCGCACTGGCGCGCCTTACCGCATCGACCATCACCAGCAACTCCATCATGTTGTGATTCGTCGGAGGACACGTCGGTTGGATGATGAAGACGTCCGCCCCGCGGATGCTCTCTTTAATTTGTACGAAGCTTTCTCCGTCCGGGAAGGCGTTGACTGATGCATCACAAAGGGGTAAACCCATTACATCTGCAATATCCTGTGCCAATTTGGGGTGTGCCGTGCCGCTTATGAGTTTCATGAGAGAGAGGTGTCCGACACCTATCCTAGCACTCCTCCCTAAAATGGCAAGCTCAATCTGCCAGGGCAAACGCATTAAAAATGCGTTTGCCTATTTACGATTTATTAATAATGTGCGCGTTGCGCAAATTATTCGAATCATCAACGTGTGCGGGTAAGTTCGCTAGATCCATCATCATGATGACCGCTGGTGGTCACGATTTTTGATGCGCATCAACTGTGATATCAGTCAATAAGAGCTTTCTCTCTGTTGATTGACCTCCCTCAAATGCGTTTGCCCTGTCCAATCTGCCAAATATCCGCGCGAACTCATGAGGATATATACTTGCTATTGACGATGAGACAACTTCGCGCGTCTAAAACGGCGGGGCAGCAGAGAGAGTTCCGGAAGTCTACGAAGACAAAAGGAAAGGGGGAGCCACCACCCGGTGCCTCCCCCTTGAAATTGAAGTGTTTGACTCTGCTTTTCGAAAGGAGTCTATCACACCAATCCCTGGTCAATCATTGCATCGGCCACTTTAACGAATCCGGCTATGTTGGCGCCGGCAACATAGTTGGTGAAGTCAGCCGTGCAATCCTCGGAGTATTCATGAGCATGCTTGTATGCGTTCTCATGGATGTTCTTCATGATGTCGAAGAGCTTGGTGTCCACCTCTTCGCGCGTCCAATTGAGACGTTGGCTGTTCTGGGCCATCTCGAGACCGGAGACGGCGACTCCGCCTGCATTGGCTGCCTTGGCAGGCCCGTAGAGGATCTTGGATTGGAGATAGACATTGATGCCATCTAGGTCGGTAGGCATATTGGCTCCCTCTGCCACGAGCTTACAGCCATTTCTCACAAGGGTTTCGGCCTCCCGTCCGTTGATCTCATTCTGTGTGGCGCATGGGAAAGCGCAATCACAGGGAATGCTCCAGGGACGTTGCCCTTCCATGTACTGAGAACCGGTAAATTGCTCGGCGTACTCCTTGATTCGCCCGCGGCGCACATTCTTGAGTTCCATGACCCAGGCCAGTTTCTCGGCGTCGATGCCCGCCGGATCGTAGATCGTGCCGTTGGAATCCGACATGGTGACCACCTTGGCGCCGAGCTGGTTCAGCTTCTCTACCAGGTATTGAGCCACGTTGCCGGAGCCTGAGACCGTGCACACCTTGCCGGAGACGTCATCACCGCGCGTGGAGAGCATATTTTGCGCAAAATAGACGCAGCCGTAGCCGGTCGCTTCCGGACGTATGAGTGAGCCGCCCCAGTTGAGAGCCTTGCCGGTGAGTACCCCGGTGAATTCGTTGCGCAGTCTCTTGTACTGACCGAACAGGTAGCCAATTTCGCGTCCACCCACGCCGATATCACCGGCAGGGACGTCTGTGTCCGCTCCGATGTGACGCTGTAGTTCCGTCATGAAGCTCTGGCAAAAGCGCATGACCTCTGCATCGCTCTTTCCTTTTGGATCGAAATCCGAGCCTCCCTTTCCGCCGCCCATGGCGAGCGTAGTAAGCGAGTTTTTGAACACCTGCTCAAAACCGAGGAATTTGAGGATGCCCAGATTCACGGACGGATGGAAACGCAAGCCTCCCTTGTACGGTCCGATGGCGCTGTTGAATTCCACACGGAACCCGCGGTTGATGCGAATGTGTCCCTCATCGTCCGTCCACGGTACGCGAAAGATAATCGTTCTCTCCGGCTCTGTGATGCGCTCTAAAATGCAATGATCTTCGTATTTCTTGTGCGCTGTCAGCACCGGTTCAATCGTCGAAATTACTTCCTGCACCGCCTGCAAAAATTCAGGCTCGTTAGCGTTCTTGGTGCGTACTGCATTCAGTACGCGTGTCGTGTATTCTGTCATAATTATAGGCCGGTCTGGGGTTTTCTCGCTCCGGCTCACTGCCGGTGCGCTGTCAGACGCTCCGAATTATACTCCTCCCGCACCGCATGAAAAGACTTTTTTTCTTTTTTGAAGACAAAAAATCCGTTCCTTTGGGGAGAGTTTTTGTCTCTTTTCGATTCACGGACAAAGTAGAAAATCGGAGTTCAAGGGGGAGCGACGGCGTGAAGTTGTTGCCCCTGCTTCCGAACGAAGAGCTCCGTTCGGGCTCCCCCGCCAGAGGATGACGATAAGGCCTAGGCGTCCTCTTTTTCCGCCAGCTGCACCTCCGGATCCACTTCATCGGGATCTCCGTGCCAGAGGTACTTGCGAGTCTGGTACACCACCACACCGGAGAGTGCGATGAGGCAGATGAGATTGGGTAGAGCCATGAGACCGTTGGCCAGATCGGCGAAGTTCCACACGATCGCGCTCTTCGGCACCACACAGCCGAGATAGACGGCTGCCACCCATACGATGCGATAGGGAATCGTGAGACGTGCTCCTCCCAGATACGTCAGAGCCTGCTCCCCAAAGTACGACCACCCCAGCAGAGTGGAGATAACAAACGTGGCTAGGCTCACCGTGAGCAACCATGAGCTCAGACTTCCGGCCGTAGCAAACGCACGATAGGTCAGCATGCTCCCCTCACCACTCGCGATCTCAGGGTGCGCCATAAGACATATCGTCAAGGTGAGCCCCGTGAGCGTGCAGATGATGACCGTGTCCCAGAACGGTCCCGTGGAGGAAACGAGGGCTTGCTGGACGGCATTGGGCGTGCGCACCGGAGCCGACACGATGGGCGATGACCCCATACCCGCCTCATTGGAGAAGAGTCCCCGCCGCACCCCGGTCTGCATGGCGAGCATGATTCCTGAGCCAATGAAGCCCCCTGTCGCGGCATGATCGGTGAAAGCGGCTCGCCCGATCAGCTGCAGGGCAGGCAGGACGAGGTCGAAGTGTTCACCGATGAGGATGCAGCAACCGATGATGTATATTCCGGCCATACCCGGCACACAAGCCGTGCACACATGGGCGACCCCTTTTAGTCCGAAGAGCAGCACCATTGCCACCAGCAAGGCTAACACCAGACCGCTTTCCCAGGGGGGGACGGCCAGCGGACACTCCGAGAGCACTCCCGCCACCGCATTGGCCTGCGTGATGTTGCCGATGCCGAATGCTGCCAATGCCGTGAACACGGCGAAAATGACAGCAAGCCACCTGCATTTCATCCCCCGTTCCAATGCATACATGGGCCCTCCGCAGATATGTCCCTTGCCGTCGCGCACACGGTAACGGATGGCCAGCAAACTCTCCGCGTATCTCGTGGATATCCCCAAAAGTCCTGTGATCATGCACCAGAACACGGCTCCCGGTCCGCCCATCGCCACAGCCGTCGCCACCCCTACGATGTTCCCGGTTCCCACATTTGCAGCGAGAGATACCATCAGCGAGGGAAAATGGGAGATGCTCCCTTTCCCATGCTTCCCCCCGCCGAAATAGTAACTCATCGCTTTGAACAGGTGCCTCTGGGGAAATTTCAGGATGACGGTCAGATACAGATGCGTCCCGAGAAGACAAAATAACAGGACGTAACTCCACAGCCACTCACTCGTCGCCGCCAGTACTTTGTCCACGATTTCTACCATGCGCCGCCATTCTACCCGCCTCTTCACTCGCTGTCAAGCCATCGCGGAGCAAACGCCAGGGCAAACGCAGAGCGTTTGCCTATTTACGATTGACGATTTACGAACATTAGCATCCCATAACGTGGTCAATATGACGACGTCATGCGCATAGTAACGGGGTTTGGCGGGGGGATTTCTAAAA
>CANQYL010000011.1 GCA_947628035.1 uncultured Akkermansia sp.
GAAAATGCTATGCTCTTGGGTGACCGTTTATTTTGAGGCATCGGCCTTCGGTGACTTTTTCTTTTGAGGCATTACGCAATTTTCTCCGGTCTCATTCACCCTCCCATTCCACATGCGTTTCCCAGGTGAGGGAAGTTCAAGCGGTAAGACGACTTAGCGTAACCACGAATCTTTCTCACCACACATCCCTTCGTTTCAAAAATTCCGCTGCACATTCGCTCCGCTTCCCCGCGACGACGGCGCGTTAACATTCAAATCGTAAATCGCATGTCGTAAATAGGCAAACGCATTTCTAATGCGTTTGCCCCGGTCCTTCTCACCGTGTCTGCCGACTCGTAGCGCGGTGAGCGGAATCGAGGGCACGTTTGGCGGCAGCGTTCCCCTGCTCCGCCGCTCGGCTCCACCAGTAGCACGCTCCTTCGCGGTCATGCTCCATCTTGAGCAGAGCTACTCCGATGTCCAGCAAGCACCCGTACTTAAACTGAGCCTGGGCATCTCCGCTCTCTGCCGCCTCCCGCAACCTCCGCACGTATTCCTCCAAGTTGCGCCGTTGTTGCTCTACCGGTAGGGGAGATTCGCCGGGCGCTAACTTCGCGCCGACAGTTTCCTCCCTCTTCACCGTCCGGTGCATATGTCTCAACATCGGAGGCAAAATAACAAACAAACTCATCAAGCACACCGCCACATATCCCCACCCTGAAACTCGAGTAACCTTGCGGATAAGAAATGGTCGCACCCGCGTCGCCCTCGTACCATGGGGGCGTCTCTCGCTCCGACGCCGATACGAGTTGCGCGTGGAGACGCGTGAATGATGACGGGGCATCTCAGCCAACTCCGGCAAATTTCCATAGCGGCTGTGCAGAAGCAGCCAATGATCGTATTCCTCCCGTAATTTCGAATCGCTAAGAGTGTGCCATGCCTCCTGAACAAGCATGAATTTTTCTTCAGCTCGAGGGTCATCTGCATTGTGATCCGGATGAATTTCCTTGACCAACTTGCGGTAGGCCGTTTTGAGTTCACGCTCATCCGCCGTCGGTTCTACCCCCAACAAATGATAGTAGTCATCCCTCATGTTCCCTCCCTCCTTTCCTGCGCCTCCGAACGCAGAGTCCGTCGTGGGCTCCAGCCCAGTCCCCGCAGTTTATCGCAATTCACTCGCTGGTCGGTCCTACCACGGCAACCTCCGGACGCAACTTCCGGTTCTTCACATTTTCTCTCACCCAGAACCTCAGCCAACATGGCGTACGCCTCCTGCAAAGTCAAGCTCTCTCCACTCGCATTGTATATCCCCTCACAACCACGATCGCAAATCACACGGAGGGCAGAGGCTGCATCCGACACATGCAGGTAGTTAACCACTCTCTGCTCACCACCTCCCAATCTCGGTTCCCCGGTCAAATACCTACGCACAAGTTCACACCTTCCCGCCCCGTACAAAGCAGTCAACCGCACCACCCTCCCGCCGCAATTGATAACCTTCCGCTCGGCCTCCAAAAGAATGCGCCTTCTCTCGCTGCTGCCCGGACACCGATTCTGCTCAGTCACACTCTCGCCTCCCTTTCCCTCGTACACCCCCGTGGATGAGCAAAATACGATTCGTTCCCCACGACAAAATCGAGTGACGTTGCTCACCACATCTCCGTACGCACAACGATAGTCCTGAACACTCCCACCATGCGTCGCCGTACAACAAAAGATTCCGTCCGGATCCGGCAACAATTCCATGGCCCGGCGGAGAGTTTCCGGATCCGCGGCATCTCCCTCCAAGTCCGCCGCACGCTTGTCAATCGTCAAAACACTCCAGCCCTCCGCGCGACACTGCTTCGCCAATTCCTTTCCCAAATATCCGGCACCGATGATCCATGCACTGCGCTGTCGGTTCGTTCTCATGAAGATACCCTCGCGGCGCGGTACAATCTCTCAGCTCTTTCTAAATCACCGGGCAGGGTTATCTTGTCATTCTCCTGCACCCGCACCAGCTGTGTGACCACACCCAGCCCCTCCATGGCTGAGACCTCGTCTGTAAGCATCCTCCCGTCTGCCCTCGCTCTTTCATACGCCTTTCTCAGCAAATCCAGGCGAAATATCTGCGGTGTTTCCATTCCCCACAATCCGTCCCGACTGACCTCACCGCTTATCACACGTCCCTTCTCATCCGCTCTCTTCAAGGTGTCCACAATCGGGTGGGCACAGGCCGCCGCCCCACTGACTCGAGCCGCCTCCAGACACCTTTTTATTCCCTCTGCGGTGATGAGCGGACGCGCGGCATCATGCACCGCCACCCACTCACTTCCCTCCGGGATCGCACACAAACCCGCCCACACAGAATCCTGTCTGCGCTCCCCTCCCTCCACACGGACCAATGGGACAGCCTCTGCGTACTCCCACGGCTTCAGTGCCTCCCAACGCTCCTTCGGACACACCAAGATGATGTCCCTCGCACCGGCTTGGGCAAAAGCGCGAACGCTGTGACACATCACCGGCGCCCCACACAATGGGGCAGCCAATTTATCGAAGCCGGCTCTCCGAGAGCTGCCGGCAGCCACGATGACGGCGCTGTACATCATCAGGAAAGTCTCTTTGCTACCATGGCGGAAAGGATTTTTCCGGGAGCCCGTCCCTCCGTGCGCGCCTGCATCTCTTTCATCACCCTCCCCATGTCCTTCTTCGTGCTTGCACCCAACTCCGCCATCACCGTCTCCAAGATGGGCAATATCTCAGCCTCACTCATCTCCGCCGGCAAAAAGGCAGTCAACACCTCAATCTCGGCTCGCTCCTTCTCTGCAAGCTCCGAACGTCCCGCTTCCGTGTACATTCGGACCGAATCCTCCCGTTGTTTGATTTGCTTACGCACGACATTCTGAGCTTCATTCTCCGGAAGCTCCTCATGCACATTTCCTTTGGCCACCTGTGCATTCTGCAGTGCAGTCTTGAGACCGCGCAGCGCACCGAGTGCGAGAGCATCCTTCCCGAGCATAGCACGCTTCATTTCCGCCGTGAGCTTTTCATAGATCGTGTTCATAGTTCCCTTATTAAACCAGCTTTCTCCCCCCTCGTCAACCCCGACGAACAGGGCAAACGCATTTGGGAAATACGTTTGCCTATTTACGATTTACGATATGGGGAGTTCGGCGGCTACGCCGCGAATTTGGCAAACGAGAAGACTTCTTGAGAATCGTCATCATGATGACCGTTTGTTGTCATGATTTTTGATATGCATCAACAATGAGACCAATCAACAAGGACATTCTCTCTGTTGATGAACTTCTCTCAAATGCGTTTGCCCTGCCGATAACGCATTTTTGTAAAAAAATTATTGGATGGGGCTTGCCACTTCAGGCTCTAAGTGCTAATATGAACGCATGAGTCCGCATGGACTCTGTTTTTTTCATCAACCCAACTCTAACCATGTCTCTCGAATCATTTTTTCGTCCGAAAAGCATCGCGGTAGTGGGCGTATCGGATAACCCTTCCAAGCTCGGCGCCGTCGTCTTCAACAACATTCTGGCGGCTCAATATGAAGGCGAACTCTACGGTGTGAATCCTAAGCTGGACGGCAAGGAAGTGTACGGCAAGCCTTGTTATGCGTCCGTTGATAAGCTGCCTAAGCCCATGGATCTCGTCGTCATCCTCGTGCCCGCCCGATTCACGGAGCCTGTCATTGACGCCTGCGTCGTCAACAAGACAAAAAACATCTCCATCATCACAGCCGGGTTTGCAGAGGTCGGAGAGAAAGAACTTGAGAAACGCATCGCTCAGAAGTGTCTGGACAACGGCATCAACCTCCTTGGACCCAATTGCCTGGGGCACATCTCCACCTTCGATCACCTCAACGCTTCCTTTGCCGATGGCTTCCCCGGTCGCGGCAGCGTAGCGTTCATCTCCCAATCCGGCGCCTACTGCTCCGCCATCATGGATTGGGCTGCCGGCAAGGGCATCGGCTTCTCCCACTTCATCTCCATCGGCAACAAAGCCGTCATGGGTGAAGACACCCTGCTGGACGCCCTCAAGGACGATCCCAACACCTCTGCCTTCGTCTTCTATCTGGAGTCTCTCAAGAACGGCAAAGAGTTCCTCAAGGTGCTCAAACACGTTTCAGACACCAAGCCCTGCGTCATCATGGAACCCGGCAAGAGCTCCAAAGCTCAGGCGGCTTCCCTCTCACACACCGGTTCTCTGGCTCCGAACTACCGCGTCCTGGAAATCGCACTGCAAGGTGCCGGCGCGATCCAAGCTTATAACGACCGCGAGCTCTTCGGTCTTCTGGAGATTCTTCAGCACTGCAACCACACGGAATTCGACGGCAAGGTAGCGGTGCTCACGAATGCCGGCGGAGTGGGAGTTCTCACCTCCGACCTCTGTGAGGACGCCGGACTGGATCTCGCCCGTCCAAGTGAAAAGACCATTGAGGCGCTCAAAGCCGTACTCACCCCGGAGGCAGCCCTCGGCAACCCAATCGATGTGGTGGGCGATGCAAAAGCCGATCGCTACGAAAACGCACTCAAGGTTCTCTGTGAATCCGGTGAGTACAAAAACATCCTCGTCCTCCTCACCCCGCAGCGCGTCACCGATCCCACCGGGACTGCCGAGGCTATCATTCGTACGGCTCCTCTCTACAAGAATGTCAACATCTTCTGTTCTTTTGTGGGAGGGAAGCACGTAGAGCCCGGTCGCAAACTCCTCACCGATGCGAATATCCTCATCTATGAGTACCCGGCAGACGTGGTACGCCTGCTCGGCATGCTCAAAGCTCAGATGAACTACCGTGGCAAGAAACTTCCCACCGTGGAGACGCACGAACTCCCTGCCGACCTGAAGAAAGCTGTCACCGACGCAAAGGAAGCCGGTCTCGCCTCCCTGCCGCAGGTAGTGGTCAACAAGCTCATGGATCACTACGGCATCGACTACCCGAAGAGCGGCAACTTCACCGACAAGCAAGAGGCTCTCGATTTCTGCCGCAATCTCTTCCCGCGTCCCGTCGTACTCAAACTCTCCGCTCCGGATGCGCTGCATAAGACCGAGATGAAGGGCATCTATCTGAACATCCACGATGACGCTACCTTCATGGAAGCCTGGAATGGTCTGTGGGCTTCCATTGAGAAATTCTCCCTCAAGGGCGCATCCGTGCTCATCCAAGAAATGATCACCAAGGCCACGGAGACCATCATTGGCGTCAACAGTGATAAAAACTTCGGACGCGTTATGGTCTTCGGCACCGGTGGCATTTACACGGAGGTCATGCGCGATACGACCATGCGCATCCTGCCAGCCGATGACTTTGATGCCATGATCAAGGAAACTAAGGTGGGCACCATCATCAACGGCGTCCGCGGCGAAGCTCCCAAAGCTGTCGGTCCCCTGGCCGACACCCTCAAGAAGGTGCAGCAGCTCGTCCTCGAGATCCCGGAAATCACCGCCATCGATGGTAATCCGGTCCTCGTCACCGCCGACCGCGCCGTCGTCGTGGACTTCAAGATGCTCCTCAAATAAGAGAGTCTTTTCACCACAAAACGACTTCAAACCCGCCCCGGCTCCTCAGCCTCGGCGGGTTTTTCTGTGTCCTTCCCCTAGTTTTTCTGCCCCCAATCCCATCCCTGCCTACTGAACGATCTCTTCAAACTCACTGAGGCGACGTCATGGTCATCGTCACCGGCAACGAGACGGACTTCGGGGAGGGAGTGTTCAGGTTTATCCGCCGAAGGGGGAGAAATATCCATCCTCTGCCTGGGAGGACGGAGAAGGATTGGGAGCGGCGATCGGAGAGGATTCAGCCTTTATGGGCGTTTTCTCACGCTTTGCGTCAGGTTTGAGAACATTGAGAACTCTCTCCATGGAACTTGGGTCGATATCCGCCACCAGGTCAATATAGCTCACGCCGACCGAGCGAATGGCCCGCTGGAGGAAGTACGGGACCGGACTGGAGGGCTCATTTTTTCTGAACCAGTCACTCACCTGGTGCATGAGCTGCACCATCTGGGATCGTCCGACTTGAGCATCCGGTCCGGCAGAGGAAAACACCGGGATATTCTGCGGTGCGAGTGCGTTCTGTATCGCTGAACCGTACTTTTCAACATCGTCGGAACCTGTGCGCACCGTCTCCTGTAGCGAAGCCGTAGACACAGCGCTCTGCACGGTGAGAAAAATCTGCATTTGCTTCAGCATATCGCTCAATATGCTAAAATCCGGCGTGCCCTGATTATGGGAAGCGTACACATCGCGGATCTGCTTCAGGAGATTCAGACTCTCTTCGAGATTGTGCAGCAGGAGTGTTTTCTTCTCCTCAGGGGTATCGCGCAAAGCCGCATGGATCGTACGCGCAGCATCGCTCCCTTCCGGCGCCTCGTTCACCTCTCTCAGTCCGTACATCCCTAACTGAGGAGAATCCGTCAACGGCACTTCGAGCAACAGCCGGGGCACAGAACGATCCGCATCAAAACTTCCCGGAGCCGGCGACAGGCGGGTGAGTGCGCTGATGCGTTCCTGCACATCGCCATCGTCCGGAACCGGCAGCAAATCATCCCACATATTTTCACTGAGGGCGGCTATAACCTTCAATCCTTCCAGCAAGCCGTTCACCCCCGAATTGGCCAGACGAGAGATCGTCCAGATGACAACAATACGTAAATCCCGGCTCTCCTGCATCAACGCGACAGCAGCTTTTTCAATCTTCCTGTAGTCGGGAGGTTCAGCGGGGATCACAGAGTCGCCCATGGCCCGCTCCGGCTGTCCCGCCATCTTTTCCTCCAGTTCCGCCATGCGTGGATCGTATTCCAGATTTTCACCGGCAGGCATGGCTCCGGCAATCGGCGTTGTCCATTCGAGAAATTGTTGGTCGTTCATCGTCGTGTGAGTGCTAAGTTTCAGGGGTGAGAATTTTTTGAGGGGGAAGTTAAAGAGGAAGTTCTTCATCGGGAAAGTCAACGTGCACACCATCCGAGCCGTCTTCCGGCAACAGACCATCGTCGGCATATACCTTGATCACGGGGCGCAGGTAAAGCGTGTACACCATCGAGGCTCCGCCGGACGAAACGGGTACGGGCACCGTCAGGTAACCGGGAATGGGGGCGTACTCGGTGGCATGAGAGATAACGTAATCCAAGAGAGGTTCCTGCTGCTGGACATACATCGCAGAAAACTCATCTTGCGCATGGCGATACAGGCGCAGGAGCAGCTTTTCCTTGCCGGGGATAGGCAATGGCGCGGTCTGTGTGGCATCCGGAACGGCACGCAGCTTGCCCGAACTGCCGTTGGCAGACCCGACGGCGAAATAGGGATAGAGAGCAGCGGTACGCAGGCGCTCCTCCTGAGGTTCCGTCACAGCGCTGGGAAGCACGACCTCAAAGGCGATTGAGTACGTCTTACCCATCAACGTCCGGACGGAGCTCTGCAGCTCTTCACGATCAGCCGACGAGACGGCACGCGGCAAACTGCGCTCGTCGAGGAAAGCCTTGCGGAATACTTTACGCAGTTCCTTCTCTGTAGAAGTTGTTGCATCTCCCTGAGCGGCCGGACTCTCATCAAACGCGGTTGTACCGAGCCAATCACCGGGAGGAATCATGTCACGATTAAAGCGCACTCCCACCCAGAACAAGCAATTATATCCCTCCTTATCGCGGAAAATAAGCGGCACGTACGCCGTCTTCTTGTCATCCCCCAATACAGCCCCTGAGCGGAGATAAAGGTTAATCGTACTCCAGCCGCCGGAGATGCTCACAGTGCAGTCGGGCGACGGATCATCCGCTCGGCGGAAGAATTGGAATTGGAGATTTCCGGCTTCCGCCGGTATCGGACCGGATGTGAGCGGTATATCCTCCTTGTTTTCGCGATTTAGGTTCACAAGGGAGGAGAGCGCCTCACCATCACGTGCCACACGGAAATACGGATAGCGCCTCCCCACCGGCAGCAGGCGGGTCTTCCCGTCTTCCCCGCTGACTGAGGCTGCTCTCGCTTCGGCCGGGGGAAGGACAATCGCAGCCGTGAGCGGCAGCTCCGGATCGGCCAGCAACTGCACGACATCCGACACCTTAGCCCATGCTTTTTCGCGCTGTCTGGGCATAGGAAGTCGGAGAGCCGCGCTCTCCTCGGGGATGTTGCGCAAGCCTGCCTGTTTGGCGATTTCTTCCTCCTGTTTTTCATCCGACAAACCGGAGAGGCTTCCAACCGTTCCTGCAGATTCTCCAGGTCATAGGAAGTAAGAATTTCCTCTGGTCGGCGCAGCGGGGTGTTACACAGCGGGAACATGGATGCAAGCGGCAGGCATCCACGCACACTCTCGCTTAACTCATCGGCAGCTTCTTTTTTAAGCAAGCGCATTCCATTACTCAGGTAGTCATTCCACCAGAGGAAGGTCGCGTCGGACTCATCGGCGTACCACGAGCCCCAGAACTGCTTGAAAAGATCCTCAACCGGCATCTTCACGAGTGTCTGCCAAGCCTTGGAAGGGGACGTATCCAGGCGGCTGATGAAATCCGCTGAATGCAGAAAACTACGCCGTGCTTCTGAATTGAGTCCTTTTTGAGCGCGGATAATCTCTTCAAGCCGGGAAGCCACCTCCGGGAACAGCTCTTTATCCTGCAGACAGGGGATGGAAAGAGCCTTATACATCAACTCATTGATCTCGTAGAGCATGCCGGACACATCAGCTGTGAAGAAGACATCTCCACTCTCAACAAACTGCGCCCAACTGCGTATGCCCTGAATTTTGTAGTGTGCAGGTATCTCGTCCGTCCAATACATCACATAGTCGAGGAGAAAATGGCGACACGCATCATCCAACAACTCGACCATGTGGGTTATGTGCTCATCATCGTGAGATTTACTCGTGGTCAGGTGTTCGTGAACGAAGGCGGAAAGTTCGTTGAGATCCGTGATACGCATATTGACCGTGTTCGGATCATAGCAGGGATTGAGCGTATATTTGCCGGCGCGCGTGTACGGGATGACCGGGAGCTTCCGCTGCGTTTTGGTCAGCATTTCCTCGGGGATGATGTCGGTATTGCTCAGAGGCACGGTACTGAGCCAATCCAAAATCACGCGGTTGGCTAGAATAATCCAGTTTTGCTCCCAACAGGAGGCGTCCAAATCAGAGCCGCCTTGTTGAGCGAGCGCAGACACCGCCTCATCGTAGCGCTTCTTGATTTCTTTCACCCGCGAGATGCGGCGATGGAAGGACTCTCCCCGTTCCCCGGTCGGCAGCGGGTAGTACAAGACGTCGTAGAGAGATTTGGCGTACGCCATAAAGCGCTGCCACGGGCGAGGCCCGACGGCGTCTTCCTTATGTCGATCCCACAGGTCGCATACATCCTCGGGCAGAGAATCACACTCCCGAGCTATCAGAGGGATTTTATTACTAATCGCCTTGTGAAGGGCGATCACCTGGTTGCGGAGGAACGCGGCATTTTCTGAATCACCCAGATATTTGCCCAAATCGTCAAAACGATGGATATCCTTTTCCATTTCGGCATGAATGCGGGCGTGCAAATTCTCCACACAGTCACGCAACGAATTTTGTGGACCGATTCCCAAGTAGCGTTCATCCTCCAAAAGACTTTGCTGGAGTTTCAAAGCCTCTTCATAGATTCTCTTCCACTCGTCACGGCACGCATGCATACGCTCCGAATCCTCTCTGCGCACGGCATCGCAGAACATTTCCTCGCGTTGCTTCATATCGGTCTGCAGCTTCTGCATACGGCTCAATCTCTCCAAAAAGCGCCGCATGGTCAGATAATTGTACTGCGGATATATCTCCATGGTATCAAGAGCCGCAGTGTAGAGAGCGGCGCCGGAGCTAATAGCTTGGGCAGCCTCCATGGACACCGGCTTGAGATAGCCATTGAGTATGCTCATCTCCATGATGGTCTTATTGCCGGCGGTGCTGGCGCTCCAGAGGGATTTTATGGCGGCTTCATGGCTGGGGGAACTTTCCAGGTTCACCATATCGGCATACACGATATCATCCAACATGCGCTTGCCATCCATCAGATGAATCCCGTAGTTGGTGATGCGCATGAGTGCTGCCAGAGATTTTGTATCATCCGAACTCCACGGATTTTGTCCTGCCTGATAATGTTCCGCCCGATAGGTAAACACAGCTCTGGCGGAATCAACAACAGGTTGTACAAGCATGCAAACTACAGCGGCTTTATCGATGAACTTCTTGTGCTTTTCCAGCAGAATACCTGATGCCTCACCGTCTGTCACCCAGGACGCCGCGCGCCAAAACACCAGCAGATCCGTGGAAAGCGTAGCCATGTTATCCAGATTGTACAGATACTCACGTCGGGAAACCTGTGTGCCGGGAACCGGAACATCCGTGAACGAAATTTGTTTTCCCTTCTCCGCCGCAATCAAGGGGGCGTTATTAATCGCGCCCTCGACGAACAGTTGGTGCGTCTTCGACCAAAATTCCACGTGACGATCAGCGAGGCGCTTGAGCTCCTCGCGATGGACAGCCGACCATATTGCCAGCGGCAGCGCCATAGCGAGCAAGGAAGCGGCGCCGATCCAGTACGGACGACGCATCCTGCGCGCCGCAGCATACGTGTAATCGCTCCGATTGCCTACTCCCAACACGAGGTTCTGCAGGAGATGCTCTGTAAAATAATGACGAGGGGAAGCAAGGGAGAGTATCTTCTCGCGCACGGAAACGAGATCCGCAACGGCATCACCCCCGGGTTGCTCAGCGGATGCGACTGGGGTCTCTGCGGCGCCGTCCGGGAGAACGACGGGACTGAGACGATCGCCATCCTTGTGGAACATCACCCGCTCCATGGTCGTCACCGGCTTATCCAAGGTTGCCGTGAACCAAACTCCCATGAACTGGAAGAGCCCCCGAACGCTCCTCTTACTCTCCACGTGAGTGAAAATGCCTGCCAGGTACCGCTTCAGGTTTTCTTTCATGTGCGCAAAAGCCTCCGGCAACAGGTACACGGGGATGGCCGTATCGTCACGTCGTCCGCCGGATGCGGCACATTTTTCCCACACACTCTCGTTGAGAGCCAAAGAGGCGCGAAGCGTCTTGAGATGTTCCATCAACTCGTCAAACCCTCTGTCGGCAACAGCGGGGTCAAAAGGTTGATCCGGCTCCGGATTTTGCCAACCGAGGGGCTTTTCACAATCCTTCTCGCGGAGGAGGGAGAAGAACTCCGAAAAACCATCCAACTGATCGCATTTCGTGATCACAACCCATACCGGACAATACACCCCGCACGTGCGATTGAAAGCTCTCATCTCCTCAGCGATGAGCGATACCTTGCGATCACGCAACTCCGCGGAATCAAGCAGAATTGCATCCGCCGGGATCGTCAGGATCACTCCTCTGACCAAGTTGTTCTTAAAAATTTTCTTGTACCCATCGAGAAAAGTCTGCCATTCGTGGTCCTGACGCCCTCCCCAGCGGCTCAGGAAGAGACGTCCGCCGATATCCCAAACCATCCCCTTATCCGCCAGCCACATGTTAAACGTTGACGTGGGTTCACTCGCGAGGGAGAAATCATTGATGCCGGCCGGATAGCGAATACCGCCGTACTCCATGAGACGGCTCTTGCCGGAGCCCGGTTCACCGAGCAAAAACCATGACCCTGTATTGCTTGGGGATAACCCCCGCTCCTCCATGGTATGTTTGGCGGAAGCTAGATCCATGCGGATATTTTCCGTACGCAGGTATTGCTCGCGCTGTTGCGCCTTCAAATCCTTGCCGGCCGCCATGGCTGCCAGCTCCCGGCGCAGCAACAGATCCTCGCGCATAGTGTTCACCATGCTGCGCAATTGAGCCCTCCTGCGCAGCACACGGACCAGCACGTAGATCAAGATGAGCGCGGCAAGCACCACCAATGCCACGACCACCCAATCCATCACCGTCATTTCACTCAGCCATCCCGGCATCATGGAGTCCTGAGCCGGATTCAGTCGAGAGCCGGACACAACTGATGAATCATTCAGGGTCGGCGGGACGACGTTGGCTACGGCACAATAGGGTTCAAACGGCATATTCATCACTCTTTTCCCTCCTTTCCAAACTGTTCCGTGTCTTCTTGCGGCAACTCAGGAAGTGGGCGAGGTTCTTCCTCAGGCGTGTACGATGCATGTTCCGATGCATCACCCGATTCAGGAACGATCGACGTTTCCTCTCCGGGGACATCGGCAGGATTCGTACGCTCCACAGGCGAAGGAGACGGCTCCGTCTCCTTTTCCGACGCAGCATCGGCAGGCCCTGTATGCTTCCTGTCCAGATTCACTCCCTTCGCGACCATGCTGTCAGAGTTCTGGGCATGAAGAACAGCCTCCATTCTTATGTGCTCTCCCGTTTTATCGAGTACCTGCCAAAGCGCCATGGTCGCTCCCCTGTACGCATGGATATAAAAGAGGACAGACGCAACGAGCACCACCGCACAGGCGCAGGTTACCAACCCTGCTACCAAGACAGGTCTGCGAGGCTTCATCTCCATCAACGACCTTTCCTCCTGAGGGTCCAGCAAAGAATGCTTGGCCTGCTCTTCACCGGGCAAGTTGATCTTCTCAGCCGCACTTCGTAAGAGTTCCTCGAGTTGTACACTGCGCCGCTCCAGCGCTCCGGAGAAGCCGCTGGCGATCATCGCATGCATCAACCGCAGGTGATCTCGCGCAAGGGGCGTATCCTCCGCCAACCACTGTCTCATGTAATCAAAGAACTTTTCATCCCCGGCCAGTTCATTGTAGAGACTGCGTCCGAGATCCTGCCACTCCCGCGCGTACGGGAAATTCCCCTCATGCACCATGTAGTCGATGTAGAATGCCGTGTACCGGCACGCGTCCTCCATTCCTTCTGCCAAATCAGCCGAGACCGAACCCGTCTTACGAATCGCTGAGAACTCGCGCATGATGTGCCCGAGCAGCACATCCATTTCAGGACCCTTACCGGAGGCTGCCTCATAACGGCTCGCCACCATGTATGTGACCAAAGGGTGGAATAATTCGTAGAGCGTCATCTGTCGTTATTGAGGCTTGGAAAGGATGAGATAAAGTTCAGCTTGCGTATGAGGCAGCGCTTTTTCACTCCATGTAAGGGCGCACTGCTTCTCCTCACAGATATCCTGCCACGTGGCGTCACTCCCCAATTTATCCGTGCGGAACCACAGGCGATCCCCACCGGGTGGGAGAAGCGGGGAAGGAAGACGTTCCTCCACCAGGCGGACTCCTCTCACGCGCTTGGTGGCTTGCGAGCCGGCTGTGAGCTTAAACACATCGCCGACCTCCACCAAATCGGCGACATGCCGGGGGGACTCTTCACTCCGCACACCCACATACGCCGCTCGGACGCTGTTGAGCCACTCCGACTGCATGCTTCCATGCCATGCTGCATCAGCTTCCTGATAGGTGAGATCCACGCGCACGCACCACTCCGTCGCTTCCGTCCGCGTCAAGCGGTATATGCCATCGATCACCGCCTCAAATTGAGGCAGACAATCATCATGATGGTACAGCGGAGGGGTCATGCAATCCTCTTGCGGAGAAAAAGCCGACAACTGCATCAACAAGCGCCCCAGCTCAACGTAGAGAGCCACGGGTGTCACATGCGCGCACGCCATCATCCCGCGCAGTCCTGCGACAGCTGCTTGCACGAACGCGCACTTGGTCATCTTCTCAAGACGAAGGGCAGGCTGCTCCTGCAATTCACGCTGACGCAAAGCCGCCACGATGCTCTGAGCCACTTGGTCAAGATGAGTGCATAGAGCCTCCAATCGACTGTGCAGCATGGGCACAGCCGATAGGCAAAGCGCAGGCGGGACGTACTGGGCATCCGGAGTCAAAACGGGTTTACCGTCCCTGGTTCGACGGCACTCCAAACGGAGTATGGGCATTTTTTCGTAGCCGGGAAGTTCCTCGCTCTTGCTGGAAAGCAGCAATCGCATGCGTCGGAACATAACAGGCTGTTCATTGCCGCCGGCATTCTCGTCATAGCATTCCCGGGGATAGGGCTCGAAACGGCACACTCCCTCAGTCTCGTGCTCATCCTCGTTTCTTTCACCCTCGCGCAATGGAGGAAGTGCGGCGTAGATCGTAATGTGAGAACTCTGGCTTATCTCAGCGGTCAGATCCAAATCACCAGCCCGACTGTTTCCCGGCATATCCACCTCCACGCCGCCCGGCAAAATGGCCTGGAGCTTCTTGAGGCGGAAGCATCCGTTCTCCAAGGCGACCCTGTCCGACTCCAGGCTGATCAGCCCGTAGGTGTACGGCAGTGCAAGAGTACGATCGCTCTGCCGGGCTACAGCATGTTGGTGTTGCGCTTGCTGGAAATGGTGCGGGCGCAAAAACAATCCTTCCGTCCAACTCAGGCTCGGTAAATTCTGATACATGGTCGTCTAAATGTGGTGAATTATTAATCCTCAGGATTCATAGGGGTTTGCAGCATCAAACCGGCCGGTATGATGCTCACGTTAATTTTATCGGAATTCCATCGATTTTTAGCCAGAGGGAGAGTGAGCCGTCGCATATCCGGTCCCTTGGCTCCATCGCGCGCCAGATTGGCAAACAGGACCACGTGACTTGCTCCGTGTTTATCAATCCAGGTGTTCCAAATCCTGTCTCTTTTGTTAAGTTTTTTCGCCTCATGATCTTCCTCGCCAAAATAAAAAGTTTTACGACGCAAGGAATCGCGCAGCATGTTGTCGGGGTCGAAGTAATCATCAATCGACGTGGTTTCCAATTGCTTGAGCATCGTTTCATTCGCTTCCACGATATCCACTTCCACAGTGGGGAACACTCGCAACCTCTCAATGGTCACCGGATCATACGCTATGTTGATTTCCAACTTCTTCGGAGCCGTTGAGCTGCACCCGGTTAACGCGAGCAACACCCCCATGATAACTCCCACTCTTTGAATAGCTTTTTTCATGATTAGCAGATATAGTTGATTCCTGTTGTGACAACAGCCGCTGTTGTTACCGGCACCCCCGTGATGGGGTTCGCCCCCGTCGCTACCGAGGTGATATTGGCCAAGGGAAGTCCATGCATCAGTTTGTTGACAGCCGTCGAGACCGAGAGGACACCCGCGCACATGGGTCCGGCAACGGGAGAGGTCAGGGTTGCAACCGGGAGCCCGTGCACCAAAAAGTTGACGGCTGTGCCTGTCACGATGTCTCCCGTGGCAGAAACTCCTGTGGTGATCATGATGGGTGTCGGCATGGTCTTATTTTTTCTTCGGTTTGATGAGTTTGGTGCGTGAGGCTTCAACCACCGGGCCGGCATCTGTCACGTGCAAGATGAGACTCTTCATGCCTCGCGGGTAATCCTTTTTAGCCAGAGAGAACGTGGTGCGACGAGAGTCTGCGCTATCGGTCGTGGCACGCGGCGGACGCATGGTCACGGCGATGGCCCTGTCAGCCCCGGAGCGATGCCACGTGCGCATCTCCCACGAGTCATTCCATAAAATTTGCCGGGAGCCGTCATCCAGATAGCAACGCCATATCACGGACGGACGGGAGGCGCGTCCCAGAGTGCTGAAGTATTCATCCACCGGGGTTACGGTTTGACGGAGCAGTTCATTTTCACCTCGCACGGCGAATACATCGACCACATCACCGCGTACGGGTTTGTTGCGTTCATCGGTTACACAGATCGGCAGCGGCTTACTGACAAACCACGAGCACCCCGCCAGCAGGAATACTGCCGGGGCAAACAGGCTCCGTCTGTGTACGATTGTCTTCATGGTTGCGAATGTTCTTCCCTGCCGAACCCAAAACGCGACTTAAAGACGCTGTCGTCGGGTGCGTCCTTCTTTTTTCCCTTTTCGACAGCACGAACCGGGTTACCGTATTCATCCCACGTGCACGTGCCGTCCGCGCACTCAATGCCCAGACGCAAGAACTCTTCGTAGCGCTTGTCGTAGTCCATAGTTCCCCCTTCCATCAAGGCGATCTGCATGAGCGTTTTGCTGATGCCCAGAGGAGGAAGCCCTATGTTTGTCGGGGCAATGCCGGTCTCCGTTTTGAGATTGGTAGAGCTCCAGAAGGCGGAGTAAGCAAGCATGGCTTCGGGACCATCCTGCGCCGCCATGGCCGCCTCACAGGCCAGTTTCCCGTTGTCATCGCTCGGAACGAGTATCCAGCGCAGTGCGGCTTCCACCGCTTTCCCCTTTTCCGCAGCCGTCGGTCGCGCCGGCAATCCGGGCATTTTGAGCGGGAAGTACTTGTTCATGGCTTGGTCGATCTGCGGTTTCACCGCGCCGACCTTCTGCTTGATGGTCCGGAAGATGGGATCGTCGTCCTTGACCGCATTTGCCACCATTTGGCGGTCGTGTTGCAGCGTGTCGAGGTACACATTCATGCTGTTTTTCGCCTGCTCCAAAATACTGTTGACGGTCGATTCCATGGCCATGGGACCGTCGGGTTTTCCCATGCTTCCGGGCGGCAGCGACTGTTCGAACTCAGCGTACTCCCGCTGCAAAACCGCCAGCTTGAGCTTGATGCGTTGCACCGGGTTGAGGTATTTTTGTTCACGCGCAGCTGCCTCCAGCTCCTTCACCTGTGCCTCCAATTCCTTTTTCCGCGCCTCCACCATGGCCTCCACGTCCGATGTGTCCGTGAGGCTGTTGAGCAATTCCTTTTGCTCTTTCTCGAATCTTTCCTTGGGGGTCAATCCATCCTTCGCCTTATCCTTCTCAATGTCCTCTGCCACCAGCCGGTAGCATAAGTAGCACCACCATACCCCCACCCTCGGCACAATGGCATAGCTCAACAGGTTGGCCGCCGCCTCCGATTTTCCGTTGTGCATCAGCAAGGCCAATGCCAGGGAAGCGCTCACTCGCCGCTCCTTCGGCAGCAATTCATCCAGCTCTGCCCCCATCTTGTAGCCACGCTCTTTGCACAGCTCCTCCATGTCATCCCTCAGGAGCATGACAAGCGGTCGTCCAAATTGCTTACCGTCCCAGGACATCGTTGTTTTTCGGTTGTTTAGTTTTGTATACGCACGCCGGTCTCCATATTCATGGCCCTTGAGCTATTCATTTGTGCACCTACGGTGGTTTCACAAACGTTTGTATTGTCGAGGGCAATTGTCGAATTGGTGACACTGACGATTGAGCCTTGACTGTGAATAATTTGGGTTTGCTCCAACAGAGATTGATCTGAGGTATTCATGGCGGTGTTACCCTGTGCTGCCGCTGTATTGTTGTTACTTAGAGTCTCGTTGTTTGAGGAGCAAGTTGTCACGATAGACCCTATGGCAGTTACTTGCTCGTTCAGTTGTTGCACTGTTGTGTTACCGACGATGGTGTGCTCTTTGCCCAGGAACAAGAGGTTGGATAATCCTGAGAGTACTTTTGTGATTCCCTTGAGTCCTAACAAAACCCCCGCTAGAACGCCGCCTGCTACCGCTAAACCCACCCCACCTATAATGGTCATCGGTGCTGTAGCCACCTTCGAGTCTCGGCATTTCAGTTTCGGCTTCTTGTTGCCGAACGGCTCTGTATAGGTGTCTGTCGGTTCATTCCCTTTGCCGAATTTATCCTGGAGCGTCGCACCGATCATCGTGCCTGCGCCTCCGGCAATCGCTGTTGCACCTACCCCCACTATTCCACTTGCTACCTTATCCGCATTTGAGGTGAGACTTCCTAACGTGCGGACTCCGTCGGAAACGCTGCTTCGTTCGCCCATGGCAATAAAGCCGGCTATGGGAGTATTGACGGTGATATGTTCATTCGCGTAGTTCACGTAGGTTGGAGATGAGAAGGTGAGGGTGAAAGGTTCCATCTTCACCATGCTTCCTGTCGGTTGCACGAGGTTGGATATGTTGCCGATATTGCCGACCCATCCGGTGACGGTTGTGACGGTTTTGATGATGCCGCTGGCGGCGCTGCCCAGCAAATCTATGCTGGATAAGCCATACACGCGGTTTCCATCCTGCAATTCATCGCTGTAGATGAGGGGGGTGCCGAGGAGACTTTTCGCATCAACCCCCGAACACGCTAAATTGACGACAAAATTGAAGGCAGTGTCATGAACGGCCGCTCCGCCGACTATCGTCGTTTTCGGCGCCAGGAGACTCGCACTGAGATCCGTGATCGTGAGCGTAGAACCGAGGAAGGTCTGCGCCATGAAGACATTGGTGGCAAGGTTGCTGATATAGGGACCTTTAACGTTCACCCCGCTACCGTCGATGCGAATCCTGCCGCCCAGGAGTCCCCCCGTTTTAATGCCCATGAGGTGCTCGGTCTGCTGTTTCCCTTCAGGATTGTACGCCGCATAGGCTCCGGAGTTGAGAACCTTGCCGCACGCGCTTGTCATTTCAATGCCGCTCTCCGTGATCTTGACGGAGGAGCGCCCCACACGGAACGTGATCGCCTGAGCCGACGTGAGGACAATTTCGCCGCCCGCGTTCACGATCTGGTGATCGGCGGACTGTATCAGCACGTCCTTGGCGGAGTACACGTTCACCCCTTCAAAATGGGGACGCGTGACGGGGGCGTTGAGATTCTGCTGGATGTCGTTAGCCACCGCTTCCATGGTGTAGCCGGAAGACATATTGGCCTCAGAGAAAACTCCGGCAGCCGTTTCGATGACATCGCTGGAGATGTAGGTGTTGGTGATGTCCTTGTTTTGCTGCACGGGACGCACGCCGTTGTCGCGCGTGACCATCTGAATCTGGTGGAAGGGATATTTACCCTCGGCCAATTCATCCACGGAGAGCGGACGGGTCACTCCGGCGGGTTCGGAATTCGTTTTGGTGTCGACGATGTCCGCGTCCCTCGCCGGGGATTCCTTGGTGTCTCCCTGGTACTTGCGCGGCGGGAGCTGCACTCGGTTGCGCAGGGTGACGGCCGAGTAATCAGCGACATCATCCTGTTCCTTGAGCGTATGACGATTCATGGTCTTGAGCTCGACAAAGGGGGACTCATTTTGGTCGCGATACAGGGAGCTGATGGCAACGGGCAGACTGAAATCACCTCGGTCGAGACACACCAGCACATTCCCGACCCTCGGGCGCGCGAGCAACCCGCTGTTTTTATCCGCGAAGGGGGAACCGAGTTCCACCACAATTTCATTGGCAAACGAGATGGACTTTTGTCCTGCACCCGTGTACTTCAACGGAGCTATTTCCCGCACCTTACAAGTGTTCTCAGTGACGCGTTTTTTATCCTCCTCGTACGAAAAGGGAGCAGTATCCACCACCTGCGCCACGAACAGACGCATCTTAGGCATCGGTCCATTTTCCCCGGCTGTCAGCATATCCGCTGTTCCGAGTGCGTGATTATTGACAATCACCGGACGCGGCAGCAGGCAGAGGCACTTGGGCTGTCGGGCTTCATCGATATGCGCTCCCTCCACCTCCGCCTGCCATGTGTTCTGCGTCACCTGAATTTTCATCTTGGTGAGCATATAGCGGGTGGATGGGCTGCACTGCAATCCGCCATCCTTCCTCGCGGCCACCTTAAAATGCACTTCTCTGCCGATCACGGGGAGGGCGGAATTACTGTTTCCATGGTAATAGAGACCAAAGCAACCGCCGCGGTTATCATGAGTCGCTCGCAAAACAGCCTCGCGATGAGCCAAGTCATCGTCCGTGAGTTTTTTCATCAGGATGTTCCCCAGCTCATAGGAACTGAACTTCACGGAATTTGTCACTTCATTTCCATCGCTGTACAGTTGCAGTTTGAGCTCGTCTTTCGCAAAGTCCTGCGTCCCGTAATGCTTGCTCCAGAATCGCGTTTTCGCTGCACTGATGCCAATTTGAACAGGATTCCCTTCTTGCAATCGCGAGTCGGATTCGCTGAGGACCTCAAAGACAATCATCCGCTCCTTCTTGGCATCTTTCGGAACTTCCCACACATAAGCCAGCCCCCACGCGGAGGCCAACCGACTCATGAAATCGTAGTCGCTTTCATCATTTTGCACCCATTGAATTCGTGCATCCGACGCAAGCCGCTTCCGGGCGTTGTCCGATACCTGTACATCCGTATCCCAGCATTCTCCGAGGCGCCGGAAAAATGCAAGGATGGGAGATTGGTCCTTATTGTTTGAATCTAATTCGAGGGACTCCCTCGTGTACACGAGGCGGTTCTTTGAGTAGCACGCACATGCCAGCGCGGGACGTATCGTCCACTTATACCAAGCGGCGTTCTCGGACAATGTCGTGGCTTCTGTCGTCGATTCGATCGACATCACAACGCCGGCCACGCGTTGAATTTCCTGAGCTGAAGTCTTGTCTATTTTGTCCTTGGCAGACGACACGACCAGCAAGACTCTCTTGCCCAAGTATTCCCGCATCTTAGCCTCACTGTCGTCTCCCATCGAGGTATCCCGAATGAGCACCTCATAACGATACAGCGAAGACATCTCCTCGCAGCCCTCAATGATGCGCAAGGCTGCAAGGGTTGTCTCCGGGGCTTTCCCATCAATCTCTCTGATCTCTATCGTGTATATCATGGTTCTCGCTTCGTATTTCGGTCACGCCGGGATCCTGAACCGGTTTGGAGATGGTTTCCCCACGGTACGGAGGATTAAGACGGCTGCATCTCTATCGCGTTGTCTTTGATCGTGAGGGTAACTTTCGCGTAATTGTTCTGTTCCAGAACGGAACGGAGCATGAGCGAGCTGAGGCGGGGAAGAATCGAATGCGTGATAATGTTGTCGATGATACGCGCACCGGCATCCGCCCGTTTCGCCTGCTCCATGACGTAGCGCGTGAGGTCCTCTCCCCACACGAGCTCCGTCCCGTAGCCGGATTTCAACCGACGAGCCACCTTGCCGAGTTTCAGACCGATGATCTTGCTCATCACCTCCTGAGAGAGCGGGTAGTACGGAATGGTGACGATACGTCCGAGCAAAGCCGGCGGGAACACCTTGAGCATGGCCTCGTGCATGGCCTGCTCCACAGCTTCCCCACTCGGCATCAGCTCCGGATCCGCACACAGGCTCATCATCTCATCGGTACCGACATTGGTGGTCAGCAGGATAATCGTGTTGCGGAAATCAATCAAGCGTCCTTCTCCATCCTCCATACGCCCCTTGTCAAACACCTGGAAGAAGATCTCATGCACGTCCTTATGAGCCTTTTCCACCTCATCGAGAAGGACCACGGAGTACGGTTTGCGGCGCACGGCTTCGGTAAGCACACCGCCTTCGCCATAGCCCACATACCCCGGAGGCGCCCCCTTCAGGGTGGACACCGTGTGCGCCTCCTGAAATTCACTCATGTTGATGGTTATGAGGTTTTGCTCGCCGCCGTAGAGAGCTTCAGCGAGAGCGAGAGCCGTTTCCGTCTTACCCACACCGCTGGGCCCTGCCAACATCAGGACGGCTATCGGCTTCTCCGGATCGGCCAGAGAAGCGCGCGCGCTCAGAATTCTGTCCGCAATAATGCGCAGCCCGTGATCCTGTCCGACGACGCGCCCGGCGAGGTGTTCGGAGAGGTGCAGGACATTTTCCAACTCATTGCTCACCATGCGCCCGGCCGGGATACCTGTCCACTCGCTGATGATAGCAGCGATCGCCTGAGCATCCACCTGGGGCAACACCAGCGGAGTCTCTCCCTGAAGGGCAGCCAATTGCTCCTCCGCCCCCTTGAGTTCCTTACGGAGAGACGTTGCATTCTTCTTCGGAAGTTCCTCGTCCTGCAGCTTGTTTCGCAACTCCACCACACGGGCTACCAGCTCCTTCTCCTTCTTCCAATCCGCGAGACGAGCATCGTGTTGCTCAGTGAGTTCCTTCTTTTTCTGTTGCAGGGCAGAGAGCGCCTCCTGACGATTCATGCCTACCTTGGACTCCTTTTCCAGCACGGCAATCTGGGAATCGATCCCTTCCAACTGCCGGCGCAGATCCTCCACCTCCGCGGGTTCACTGCTCTGCGTGAAGGCAACGCGTGCGGCTGCGGTATCCAGTAAGCTGACGGCTTTATCCGGCAACTGTCGCGTGGGCAAGTAGCGTCGGGAAAGCGACACAGCCGCCCGCAACGCCTCATCTAAAATCAGGATATGGTGATGCTTCGCCATCACGCGTTCCACCGCAATCATCATGAGGTGAGCCTTCTCGTCATCCGGCTCCTCAATGAGAATATTTTGGAAGCGTCGTGTGAGGGCCGGATCCTTCTCGAAGTATTTTTTGTACTCGCTCCATGTGGTGGCAGCGATGCAACGGAACGAGCCGCGAGCCAGCGCGGGTTTGAGCAGGTTCGCTGCATCTCCCTGTCCCGCTGTGCCGCCGGCTCCCACCAAATTGTGCGCCTCATCAATGAACATGATGATGGGCACGTCTGAAGCCTTCACCTCGTCGATCACCTGCTTCAAGCGATTTTCAAACTCCCCGCGCATGGAAGCGCCGGCTTGGAGCCCTTGCAAATCCAGCGAAAGTAGGCGCACATTTTTGAGCATATCCGGAATATCGCCGGAGGCAATCCGCAGCGCAAGCCCCTCCACCACGGCCGTTTTCCCTACGCCCGCTTCACCGGTGAGGATCGGATTATTCTGTCGGCGTCGCAGCAAGATGTCGATGATGCGCCGCACCTCCGCATCCCTGCCCACAACGGGGTCGATTCTGCCCTGGCGAGCTTCTTCCGTGAGATCGGTGCAGTATTGTTTGAGCGCTTGCTGTTTACCCATTTCAGCGGGCGCCATGGCTCCGTTTTCCGTACCCACCTCAGAAGTCGCCAGCCCCGAACCATCCGCGGGGATCGAGCTCTCCTCGCGACTGCCGGATGTCACGGAATAGAAGTGATCGGAGAGTTCCTCGGCCTTCACCTTGGAAAACTGCGTCGAGATATCGAGCAACGCGCGCTTCAATTCCCCGGTACGCATGCAGGCGAGCAGCAAGTCTCCCGTGCGGATGGCGCCCCGCTTGAACATGAGTGTGGCGAGCATCCAAGCTTCCTTGATGGCCAGCTCAATTTGCGGAGAAAAATCGCGGATGCTCGTTGCGCCGCGCGGAAGAGCATCCATTGCTTTCGTCAGATCCGCGGCCAGGCGCGAATTGTCCACCTCGAAGTGTCGAAGAATGAGGTGGATATCCGTCTCATCCGTTGCGAGGATTTGGTTGATCCAGTGCAAGAGTTCTACGTAGGGGTTCCCCCTCATCTTGCAGAATACAGTGGCACTTTCGATGGCCTTGTAGGCGACATCATCAAGTTTCCCGAACAGTTCGCTGCGTTTGATTTCAGCCATGGTTTTGATTGTGTTGCAGGTTTATAAAAAAGCACATTTGATGCGACATTCCATCACGTGAGAAGATTCGGTCGGCATGAGCGTATCACAGCCCAATCTGGTATTCTGTCCCAGACTCAATGGCGGCATTCCCTCTGTTTTCACCTGGAACACCAGCTCCCAATGCAGAGGACGCTGTCCCATCATCTTAAGCCACGCAACCAGCCTTGCATAACTCTTGCCGCCGGGCACCAGTCGCCGGAACTGCGTATAATTGAGGGGACCGACTACCACATCCACCCGATCCGTGATGCTGCGCTTCTTGCTGCCGAGTACGGCGGTGCGACCGAGCTCACAAACTCCCGGTCTCCCTAATCGGCAATGCATTCTCTCGCCAATGCGCATGAAGCCCGGCACAAATTGACGCAACCTCACGGGTACGTTGAAAAACTTTTCCAGCAGTTTGCAAACGCTGCGTGCCTCCCCCCTGCGTGCCAATTCCCGCGCATACGCCACAGGAGCCGGGGACGGCAGTGGGGCAAAAGCCTGAGACCGGGGCATGCCACAGAGCGCTTCCGCCGCACGGCTCAGAGAATCTCGCTGCGCGTCGTCGTAGCTCACTGCCGGCTGAGCCCGGGTGCCCCCGCGGTAGAAAAGAGCAATCAGGCGATCGTGGAATATGTCCAAAAAACGCTGCATGGACAAGTCGTAAAAATGCCGACTCCGCTCATAAGCGTACTCCGTGAGAGCCAGCGGCAAGGCTCCGTTGGGTCCGAACAGACCGAAGAAATACACCTGCATCGTGCTCACTTGCCCTCCTCCAAGCACAACATCATAGATCTCTGAAGGAGGGAATTGAAGATGGGGAATCTGCGCAAAGCGCATCACCGGCTCCTGACCGGTCACAGGCTCGCCAATGCGCGGCCTGTCGGAGAGCAGCTGCTCCATTCTACGCACTGCGGCGTAGAATGAATAGGCGCCCGGTCGTGCTGCCAGTGCCCGCGTGAAGTCACCCTTCACGCTCTTGCTGCTTGTCGGAACCATGAGTGGAGGGGTTGAGTCGATGCACTGATACACACTTCGATAAAACTATTCAGCTCGCAAAGTTCCAGCAACCATGCTGCCAAACCCCGGGCAAACATATAGATACCATCGCCGTACACCTTATCGTTGAGCCCAACGTGGATGCGCCATCCGCGCACAACGCACAAATCGCCCTGAACCGCAAGCGTGCGCGTCGTCGTGTCTATTTTTACCGTTTCGATGCCTTGAATGAGTTGCTGTGCAGCCTGCAAACCACTATGCTGATGCTCCAGCAACATCCGCAAAACACCCGGGAGTGCCTCACTGCCGTAGGCGGCCAGCGTACCGGGATTCAGCCTCGCCAAGGTCAGCCCGACCCAGCGAGCCGCATTTTCGAGCAGTGAACCCTGGGGGAATGTGGGACCGGCTAAAAACCTGGCTGTGGCGCCGGGAGCCGACAACGTGCTGTCTTTTCGCACGAAGAGCGGAAGGTCGCGATTGGAGCAGAGACCGCTCACGCTGATGCTGCCGATTTGATCCCGGTACTGGGTGTACCCCGGACCGGAAAAGCGCAGGTATGCTTCACTGCCGACGTAGGAGCTCAAGCGGCCGCGGGGCGGAGCGATGGGACGCGCGCGATGCAGGCTCATGTAGTCGAGCCTCTCTTTCCCGGTGGGCATTGCTTCATCACTGGCCGTGTAAAAAGGATAGATGTCAAAGAGCTTCTCATTTTCCTCCGTGTACGCAGCTCCCTTGTACACCTGCAAAACTTCGTAGTCCGATGCAGCTGTGGCGTCTGCCACCAGGTGTTCCGCGTCCCGCCATGACGGGATCACGCGATCCATACGCCGCTTGAAAGCATTGATGACCCGTGCACAATTCGTCTGCAGGGCCGGGGCTTCCCGGAGCAGCAGGCGCAAGCGTTCCGGCAGAGCCTTGCGGAGCATCAACACCACCGAACACTCCCCGTCAGCCGGCAACAAACTCCGCAATCCGCGAACGGATAAGAAGGCCTGTTGTTCAGGCAGAAGAAAGTATTCAGCAATCGGCGACAATCCTCCGTCCGGCGATTCCATCAAATCCTCCGTGAGCACGGAGGCCGGCAAAATGCGTTCCTCATACCCGCACCGAAGGAGAACACCGGTACAATCCGTCAGCAAAGCATGCATCAAAACGCCCGCGGCCGATTCCGGAAGATTCACGAAAAACCGGACATCTTCACCGCTCCCGGGCGTGCACTGCAGAACCAGTTCCACGCCTCCGACAGCCTCGACCCCATGCCTGCGCGCGACAGGCAGCAGTTCGGTCTCTGTGTAGCGTGTCCTCAGGACTTGGAGACCACTGAACGTCACGTCCTCGCGCAAGGCGTAACAGCATGCCGTCTTTTCCGGC
The DNA here is from genome assembly GCA_947628035.1 of uncultured Akkermansia sp. GTDB lineage: Bacteria > Verrucomicrobiota > Verrucomicrobiia > Verrucomicrobiales > Akkermansiaceae > Akkermansia. Next base: position 25,526 of record CANQYL010000011.1, read on the forward strand.
AATGAGGTCGGCACCTCAAAGACGAAACCGGTCGGCAAATGAGAAGTTCCCGAATCCGGGGTGATCTGAATGACGGCGCGGGAAGCCACCGGCGCGTTGTATTCGGGAGCAATGCGGTTGAGCACCTCTTCCGGAAACTCCTCCAACCCGTCGTCCATTTTACGAGCAATGCGCGCCGTCAGAAAGGCCACCCCTTCCAACAAGCGTTCAACGTACGGGTCGGGACTCTCCCCCTCGCCCAACTGCAAACGTCGAGCTACCTTGGGATACTCCGCGGCAAACCGCTTGGACGCACGGCGAAGCTCGTCGAGCTCATTCTCGTAATACCTGAGAAACTCATCATCCATCGTTCACCTGCATCCCTACGGATTCATCGTTGTTTTACCGGTTTCCATATCGACACGCAGTCGGAAGAACACCTCCTGGTCCAATGGTCGCACGGCCAACCTGCTGAAGATATCTAAATGTATTGCCGTTTTATCATGTTTTGAATAGTCATTCCGCACGACCACGCGAGTCTCGGCTGCATCCAGGCGAGGTTCAAAAAGCTCGATGGCTCGTCTCACCCCTCTCGCTATGGTTTCGGAGCGCTCTGCCGTCATCACATTTCCGGAGCAGGAATCAATGCCATAATGGTAGCCGGATGCTGCAACCTCCGGGTATTTCCTTGTGAGATACTCGGTTTCTGCGGGCGCCGTGTGCGAATTAAGCAGCATCTCCATGTTCAACAGGATGTCGCTTTTGAGTCGCTCAGGAGAATACACGTGATCATACCCTTCATCCACCTCGGAAAAAGGCTGCTCATCCGTGAGCCTCGTGAGAAGGCAAGGCAAATACTTCCGCGAACTTGGCTGATTGGCTGCAACCGGCATTTCTGTCCCTTATCGCTTACGAATCAAACTTAAGACTCTTCTCCGTAAATAGGGGGTGCAGTCCATCATCCGAATTCCAACACCGTTGCCCCTTCCCCACGTAGAGACCATCCGCACACTCCTGCCACTCCGTCTCCTTCGCCATGAGAAGTCGACCATCACTTTCACCACCGTGAGGGTAGCGACCGGGCACCCGTCCGACCAAAATCTCTCCCCCACGGAAACGCAGTCTTACGTGCGGCCACACCACCTCCACGGGGTGTGTAGGCGGCGCTATCTCTATACTTTGCACCGATGCCTGATCCACGAGCTTGTACTGTCCGTCGCAGATGCACTCCAGCGCCCCGCTCAAACGTGCATCACCATCTAACAACCATTCCCGATGGGTTCCATCAGTCAGCGTAACCCCGATACTCGGTAGTTCATCCAGCACCTCCATGCAGGAGGCCGCTGCGGAGGCGGCATCGCCGGCAGCGAAAGCCGCGGCAGCCTGAGCCAACTTTTCGGCATAGGTCGGCGGCGTACCCACCCAATCCGGACGAGATTGCCCGGCGAAGTAGGATTCACGCTGCTTCTCCGCAGCAATGAGCCCCGTGAGTGTGGTACAGAACATAGCGGAGGCCGGGTTGAGTTTCAAGAGAGCATCTGCCTGCTGAGCGGCACGCTCCCACTCACACTCCATGCAAAGCACTTGTACGAACAGAGCACGAGCTGCCGCATCAGTGGGAGCCGCAGCCACTTGAGCCGCAGCTGCCCGGTGCAACCCCTGTAAATCTCCGGCGCTGTATAGTTGATCGAGGTCCATCTTTTACTCCTTAGAAGCGGAAAAGGCCGACAGAACCCGCCACAGCGGATACCGTCAGCCCTTTCGGATTTTTATCTATTTGATCAGACGGCTTGATCCGTTGCAACGTTCCAGCCGGCAGCCACATCACCACCGAGTTCACCAGTTGTCTTAAAGGTGTGAGTAGTCCACTTGTACTCCTCGGCAACAATGCTCACTTGCTCGACAAGGCGCAGAGCAGCGGCGTCGCGTCCCACTCCCGACAGTTGAGTATCGGTGCTCATAGGGGCGTCCACCGTTACAACCTTCGCCTCGACGACGCGAGCATTGGTGAGTTCTACCTCATAAAGCTTCTGTTTTGCTCCGCCGATCTGCGCGCAAACCTCAAGCTTCACGCTCGCGATGTTTTGCCCGCTCATGCAGGCTTTCTGCAGATTGGGGGTCGCTTTGTCCAGCAAATGAACAAAAACCAGCGGCGCCAATACGCCACGTCCGGCCGCGTTCGTTTGGTTGGCAAACTGGGTCTCCTGACTCGAACCGTGAGAGAACGAGATCACGTCGATCCAATTGGAGTGCGCCGTATCGGTGGATTGTCCCTCGATACCGTCTATCTGTACGTAGGAATTGAATGCCATAATTTCAGTGATAATTAGGGTGAGAATTGAATATTGTTATTTTCTCTCGCTCGGCAACTTAGTCACCAAGCGCAGGGAAGCTGTTAGTCCTTCCAACTGGAAGTGCGGACGCAGGTAGAACTTGGCAGAATAGTAACCGGGGTTGCCTTCTACGTCATCCATCACCACATCCGCAGCCGCTAACGGATAGCGAGCCTTCACGGATTCATCCGCGTTCGGGTCAGCCGTCACATAACCGGCTATCCAATTAGAAAGCCACTTCTGCATGTCATCCTTGCTCTTGAAGGAGCCGACCTTGTCTCTCACGATGCACTTGAGGTAGTGCGAGAAACGGCTCGTCGCAAAAATGTACGGCAAGCATGCCGAGAGGCGGGAGTTGGACGTTGCATCCGGGTCATCGTACACCGTCGGATTATTCAAGGTCTGCCCCCCCATAAATACGGCATAGTCCGTATTCTTCCAATGGCAGATAGGCAGGAATCCGTTTTTGGAGAGTTCTGCCTCCCGGCGATCCGTAATGGCTATCTCGGTGGGACACTTCATGGCCACGCCTCCGTCGTCCGTGGGGAACGTATGGCACGGTAACGCTTCCACCATGCCGCCCGATTCCACCCCGCGTATGGACGCGCACCAGCCGTACTTCTTGAAGGAGCGATTGATGTTAGCTCCCATGGCATAGGCGGCGTTCATCCACGTGTATGCCGAGTTGTCTCCGGCTCCGGTTTCTTCCTCAAATGCAAATCCTTCGACGGGGGTTGTCTTGGCCCCGTATGGCAAGCGAGCCAACACACGCGGCATGGTCAGCGCGATGTAGCGGCTATCATCCGATTCGCGCAGGCTTCTCCAAGCCGCGTATTCCGGCGTCTGGAAGATCTTGCTCAAGTCACGCGGATTGGAAAGCTCCTGCCAGCTGTCCATATTCATGAGAGCAGGATCGGCGGCGGATATCATGGGGCAATGCGCCGCTGCGCAGATGCGTCCCATTCCCTTGAGTATTTCCACATCCTTGGGCTGATGGCTGAAGTAATAGTCGGCAATCAGGGCTCCGTACGGCTCTCCACCGGGAGAACCAAACTCGTTTTCATAGAGTTTTTTGAAGATCGGATCCTGGTCCCACGCCGCACCTTTGTACTTCTTGATGCTCTTGGCAAGTTCGTCCTTGGAGACATTGAGCACGCGAATTTTGAGGTGTGAATCCGTTTCGGTGTTGCTCACGAGGTAGTGCAGCCCTCGCCACGCACTCTCCAACTTCTGAAAGTCCGGATGATGAATCACCGCATTGACCTGAGCGCTCAGCTTCTTGTCCAATTCCGCTATCATCCCCTCCACGGTGGATATCACATCGTCTGAGATGATATTGGCCTTGCCGAGAGCCTGCGTGGCAAGCGTTCCGACAGCTTGCTGCACGGCGCTCTTAGCTTTCTCGCTCTTGGGTCGGAATTCACGATCAAGCAATGCCTCAAAATCGTTGAGTTCCACCACTTCGGTGGCTGCCGCCTGGGTCTGAGTCTGTGTTTCCGCCATGGCTTTTATGCGTTTTCTTGGGGTTCTTCTTTCTTGGCGGCTTTCTGCTCGGAAAGAGCTTTCAGCAAACTCGGATCTTTCAAAATCTTTCCTATCAGCTCCTCAGCTCCAGCCTTGCCGTCCATATAGGATACCAACGCTGCGAGCTGCTTACGTGCCTCCAGCAGATCCGATACTCCCGGAATCTTCGCAGCGACAGCATCCGGATTGAAGTCCTCCATGCTCTTGAATGTCAGATCCACCCCGATACTGCCCTCCTCGCCGATCACGTTCGGCACCGAGAAAGCTACCCGGGGCTTCATGCTCTCCATACGTTCATTGAAGTTATCCCCGTCAATCTCCATAAAATTCCGTTCCGCAAGCGGCGGCAATTCCTCATTGGACTTTCCCGACAGATCGGAAATAACCCCCATGACGAAGGGTAAGTCCACTTTCTTCTCTGCCCCGTATAACTCAACATCGTACTCGATCTGTACGCGCGGTGCCCTGTTCCGCCCGATGAATTTTTGACTGCTTCCAGACATATCTGTTGTTGGTTGGTGCTACGTTTTGCGTTGAAAGCTACCCTCCACGGCGCTTCCATACAAAGTTAGTTTATCTCTTTTTGAAAGAGATGACCAGCTTAAATTTTCAGAAAGACTAAAAAAAAAGCGGTTAAGGAAAGAATCAATTAGAAAAATGAGCAGATGAGACGGGAAAAAATCGCGTCACACAATCGTAACGAGCTCACTGTAAAAATTCGAACATTCCGCATTCGTCCACCTCTTTCAAAAAGAGATAACTACACGCAACTCATTGTCTTGGAGACAATGAGTTAAAAAAAACACCAAAAAAAACTCTTCTGACCAACTGAGGCTGCGACTCGGCGCTCGTTTCCGTCTTCAGAAGCCGAGGCGCACACCCACGGAAGCGTTCCAACCCGCGCTGTGAGCGCGGAGGTCGGCATTGGCATCCAGAGTCATGTCCATGCTCCCCGTCACCGGGATGAGCACGTTGCCTCCGAATTGCAGGGCCGTGCTGCCCGCACGGGAGCCGTACACTCCCGTGGCATAGCCGGGGTTGGCCTGCAGAGCCACATCGGCCTTGGCTCGCCTCTCCCCGAAGTCCTGCGCCACGGCGGCGCGTAACTCCGTGCGAATGGTGCGGTTAAGCGTCTTGCTTGCATTCGTCATCATCAACCAGCGGGCGCCGAATGCGAGGGTGGCAATCGTCAGGTCCTGCTCTCCCACATTCAATCCGGTTCGATCCGGGCTGCTCTCCGCGTAGCCGTTCACCACGCCGTGCATCACGGATGTCGTGACGAAGGGTTGCAGCACGTGCGTGGAATCGCGGTTCAGCGGCACATCGTAGCTGAGTTCGTAGAGCGCGCCCAGCGAATAGCCATCCGTCTTGCCATGAGCGGTGTAGCTGCCCGCGCCGTAGTTCACCGTGCGGTTCAATTTGGCGTCATTCAATCCGGCGGATACGACAAAGGTGTGCGCCCAGCGGTCGTCGCGCGTGCGTCCCCACAGGCTCACTGTGTAGCTGTCCCAGTCCCCCTTGGCGGTGTCGGAGGCGTTGGCGGTGAGGTCGCCGTAGAGCGCGGAGAGCGAAAGGCCGACCACGGTCTCCTCGCTGAGGCGCAGGTCGGCTCCTGCTGCTCCGCCCCAGGCGTTCAGACGGTATCCGCTCTCATCTCCGCGCGTGTGCTGTTCGTGAAAATGTCCGACCCCCTCCACCCAGGCATGCAGACCACGCACGTCCCGGCGCGTGAGCGTCGGTTCTTCCCTCACGCCGTCCTTCCATCCCTTCACCGGGATCACACGGTAGGGACGCGTCTTTTGCTCGATGCTCTCGTAAGGGGCGGACACCGCCTGCGCGTGGTTGCGCACGCTCTGCATCCGGCCGCGCATCACATCCCTCTGCGCCGCGCTCAGCGAGGTCACCGTGCTGCCCGCCACGGCTGCCATGATGCGTCGCGATTCTGCCGGGTCGCTGTCCAAGGTATCGGCCACACGCGCCGACATGACGCTCAGGATGCCCTGATCGGCAAAGAGGTTGAGCACCTGCGAGGTTTCCCAGAGCAGATTTGCGCCGGCGTGCGAGTTGCGCGAGTTGGCGACTCCGTTGAAGAGGCTCGCCGTGCGGTACTTGCCGTTCAGATACACGGTTCCGGTGCTTTCATCCACCCCGAGCCACGCCCCTGTGAAGTACACGTGGAAGAGACCGCGCAGCTCCACCACGTCGAGGTTGCGCGAGATTTCGGGTGAAGCATCTTCCGCCAATTCCACCTCGCCGTCCGCTTCACCGTCTCCCGTCAAACCGTTCTCCTCGGGAGCGCCCTCGCTGTACAGCTCCGCCTCACCCGCTTCCTCCCCTGCGGCAGCGGACCCTTCTTCGTCCGCCGCGTAGTCTCCCAGCACGACCTTGCTGCCCTGCATCACCTTGACATTTACCAAGTCTCCAAGCTTCGGGGGGATGCCTTCTCCCAGACTCTCCAGCACAAAGTGCGCGTTGTCCTCAATGTAGATGGTTCTGCCCGTTTCCAGCATGGTGGCGTCGTGTTCATCCCACAGCCGGTCCGAATTCATGTTAAACACGAGCTCCGTGGTCGAGTCATCGCGGAACACGATGTCGTTCTCCACGTGGACTCCCGCTCCGCCGCTTCCGTTCGCCTCCTCACTGGCGGCCTCGATGCGCAAGGTTCCTCCCTGCCCGTTTTCCACGCTTCCGTAGCTCGGGGTTTCCACGGACGGAAGCGGCTTCTCTCCCGAGCGAGCCGTTCTCGCTCCCAGCAGTTTCAACGTACCACCATCCTGCACGTGCAAGGCGGCTTCTCTGCCCTGAACTTCGCCCGTGAGCGTCTGCTGCGCCCCACGTCCCTCCACGGTCAGACTCCCGGCAAGCGTACCGCCGAAGCTTCCTCCGCTCCCCTCCACGGTGACGTCCCTTCCGGAGAGGCTTCCCTGCCCGTTCACGCCCTGCAAACGGAGTTCACCGGATGCGCTCACACTCCCCTCGCTCCCCAGCTCCAGCGCGGGACCATCCATCTGCACTCCCTCGCCGAGCTGCACCTCCCCGTCCACCACCAGTCTCCCGCCGCCGGTGATGCTGCCCCGGTCATCGCTCATGTCGGAGTCGCCGGTGAGGGTGAGCGTCCCGTCCACCTGCAATTCTCCGCTCGTTTCATTTCCCGCCTCATCCGCACCTCCCAGATTCAGCGAACCCACACTGCTGCCTTGCCCCTCCAGAGCCAGCGTTCCGTCGGCAACGGTCAGCTTATCTTCCGTCTGCAGCTTGCCACCCACAGTCAATTTCCCGCTGCCGCTCTTGAGCAGATCGGCTCTCCCCGTCCCCTCCCTCTCATCCTTGTTCACCATGAGGTCGCCGCCCAATTCGGTGTCGGTGTCCTCATCGTTGTGCAACTCCACGGTGATGGAGCCCTCGCCGCTCTTCTCAATGTTGAGGTCGGTCTGCTTACCCAGACTATCCACGTTCCTGAGCACACTGTTCTCCGCCGCATTTTCCTGCACATCCAAATCGAGCGTCAAATCCTCATCCACGATAACTCCCTTGTAGCGGCCCAGCTGCAACGCACTGTCCACCTCGCTCCCATCCTCTCCGACAATATACACGTCCTCCGTGCTGCCGCTGATGATGAGCGCGCCTCCCTTCACGGACTCCACGGCGAATCCCAGCTTCTCCAACACCTCGCGGAACGTGAAGTGCTCCTGCACCCAAATCAGGGCATCCTTCCCTCCCGGTATCACAAAGTTGCCGTTGGTGAAGAGCAGTTCAAATTTTTTCTGCCTGCGCAATCCGGCCAACACATCTGCGTTCAAATCCAGCAGCAGCGTCATGTTGTCCTCGAGCGCCACACGCCCGCCTGTCCCGTTGAATTCGATGAGCGCCTGCGCTTCCTGCTCCCCGTAATTCGTGTTGTTTACAGCCACGCGCATGCCGTGGTCGCTGTGCAAGGTCAGCGTGCTTCCCTCCTTCAACCGGGTGAGTCTCACTTCTCCCTTGGTCTGCACGTCGGTGATGAGCGCGGCGTCCACCCCGCCCAGCTCCAGGTCGCCCGTGTACGCATCATCCGTTTGGATGGTCAGGGTTCCCGTGTAGTTCCCCGCATTCTCCAGCCTCCCGCCCTTCATCACCACGCTGCCTCCCGCCGCCTGACCTCCCATGTCGTAGGCGCTCTCCTCCCCCTCCAGGGTGACGCCGCCCGCCATGCTGCCTCCGCTCAGGACAAGCCCTGCGCCGTCCTTGAGCAGGAGCTCCACATCTTCACCGATATTTCCTGCGCTCTGCGTGAGGCTCGTCCCCGTCCCGCTCAGCTCCATGCTCCCGCCCGTAATGCTGCCACTCGTCTCCATCGTCGCTCCCTCGCTGAGCGTGAGCTCCACCCCGGAAAGACTTCCTCCCGTCTGCGTGAACTTGACTCCCTCACCGCTCAAGACAATGCTCCCGCCCGTCACGCTCCCGCCCGCTTCCATGGCGGCTCCTTCCGTCAGGGAGAAATCCGCATCGCTGATGCTGCCACCCTCCTGCACGAACGCCGTCCCCGGCCCTCTCAGTCGGAAGCTCCCTCCTGTGATCGAACTCTCCCCTTGCTGCTCCATCTGTGCGCCGTCGGCGAGTTCCGTGCTCTGCACCGTGTAGCTCACCGTCCCCACCAGGGTGAAACTCGCGCCGCTCCCCAGCTCCACTGTACCCTCGCCGGTGATGCTTCCCGCACTCGTCTCGGTCAGCGTCGTGGTTCCGGTCAACCGGAGCTTGCCTGCCACGTCCAGCTCGCCGCCGTTCATATCCAGGGCGCCGATGCCATTCCCCTCCCCTTCCAGCTCAAGTACACCCTCGCTCAGCCGCACCGTGCCATCAGTGGTTACGTCCCCATGAACAGTCAACCGGGCATCGCCCGTTTTCTCGAGGGTGGCGGCTTCCAATCCCTCGCCTTCCACGCTGATGTTCCCGTAGAAGTCCGTGTCCCCGTTGTTCCGGTGTTCGTTGGTGGGGGCGTTGTCCAACTGCACGGTGTGATTGGCTGTGGCTCCCGCCTCCGTTTGCACGAGCAAGTCGCCGTGCTCATCACTCTCATTCTGCAGCTGGTGGATGATGGTGGGCGTCTCCTCCGGCGTGGTTGGCAGCTTGAGGGTCAAACCTTCATCCACAATCACCGCGCTGTATCGGTTCAACAGATCCGCCACATCCACGCTCTGACCGTTGCGTGACGTGATCCATATCCCGCTCGTACTGCCCGTGAGCACCAACCGTCCGCCGTGCACGTCGTCCAGCAGCAGCACGCTGATTCCCTGCATCCCGGCATCCAACACAAAACGCTCTTCCAGCCACGCTTCCAAATCCTCCTGTCCCTCGGGCATCCCGCTGAAGCTGCCGTTGGTGAAGAGAATCTCCATCTGTCCCTCAATGCCGTTCCCATCGATACCCTTCAGCACCTCCAGGCTCAAATGCAGTTGCAACGCCCCGTCCCCTTCAAAGGCGATCTGCCCATTACCCTCCCGGAATTGCACCATCGAGCGCGCCTCCTGTCCTTCCCGGTACACGTGTTCGGCTCCCACCACCATTTTGCTCTCCCCGTCGCGGAAGGTGAGCGTGCTGCCGCTCTTCAAATCGTGCAGCTCGGTCTGAGAGGAACCCGTTACGACCTTGGTGATGCGTGCTGCATCCACCCCGCCCAGCTCCAACGCAGCCGTGTATTCCTTCGCCGTTTCAAGGCTCAATTCGCCCCTGAATTCCCCGGCGTTCTCCAGTCTCCCGCCCTGCATCAGCACGCTGCCTCCCGCCGCCTGGTTCCCCATGTCGTAGCTACTCGCCGTGCCCTCTAGGGTGACGCTTCCCGCCATGCTCCCTCCGCTCAGTGCGAGCCTCGCGCCGTCCTTGAGCAGGAGCTCCACATCTTCACCGATACTTCCCGCGCTCTGCGTGAGACCTGTCCCCGTCCCGCTCAGGGTAAAGGTTCCGCCGGTGACGTTGCCACTCGTTTCCATCGTGGCGCCGTTGTTCAGGGTGAATTCGCCGCCGGAGATGCTGCCTTCCGTTCCCTGCGTGAATCCGGCGCCGTTGAGGGAGAAGGTTCCGCTTTGGATTTCTCCCCCGTTTTGCGTCAACTCCGCCCCTTCATCCAAGGTAAACTCCACCCCCGAGATGCTGCCGTCCGTCTGCGTGAAGCCCGTCCCCTCCCCGCTCAATCCGTAGGTGCCGCCCGTGATGCTGCCGCTCTGGTTCATCGCGGCTCCCTCGCTCAACGTGAAAACGCCGTTGCTGATGGCTCCCGCGCCCTCCATCTTCGTGCCGCTCCCGCTCAGGGAGAAATTGCCGTCGGAAATCTTACCGTCGTTCCGAAGAGAGGCAGCCCCGCTCAACGTGAAGGTTCCGCCCGCAACCTCGCCGCCGCTCTGCGTCAAGGTTGCCCCTTCATCCAAGGTGAACTCCACCCCCGAGATGCTGCCATCCGCCTGCGTGAAGCTCGTCCCCTCTCCGCTCAGCCCGTACGTGCCACCCGTGATGACGCCGCTCTGGCTCATCGTGGCTCCCTCGCTCAGCGTGAAGTCGCCTCCGTTAATTTCTCCGGAACCCTCCATCTCCGCGCCGCTTCCCTTCAGGGAGAAGGAGCCGCCGGAAATCTTACCGTCGTTCCGGAGGGAAGCCGTTCCACTCAGCGTGAAGGAACCATCTGTGATGCTCCCAGTGCTCTGCGTCAACGTCGCTCCCTCACTCATGGTGAACTCCACCCCCGAGATGCTGCCGTCCGTCTGCGTGAAGCTCGTTCCCTCCCCACTCAATCCGTAGGTGCCTCCCGTGATGATGCCGCTCTGGCTCATCGTGGCTCCCCCGTTCAACGCAAAGTCGCCGCCTCTGATTGCCCCCGCACCCTCCATCTCTGTGCCGCTTTCACTCAGGGAGAAACTGCCGCCGGAAATCTTGCCGCTGTTTCGGAGGGAAGCGCCGTTGCTCAAGGTGAAGGAACCTCCACAGATGCGCCCTTGTTCGCCTTGCGTGAGACTGGTGGTATCCCCTTCCAAACTGATCGTTCCTCCCTTGATCCTTCCCCCGCTTTGCTCCATCGTCGCTCCTTCGGAAAGGGTGACCTCCGCCCCCTGCTGAATCGCGCCGCCTTCCTGCACGAATTTCGAGCCTTTCACATCCAACTTAGCGACGGCTCCGTCCTCCCCGCTGCCCAGGGATCCACCCTCTAGGGTGAAGCTGCCCTTGGTTTCGCCCACCTTTTCCACCGCGATGCTCACAGGCGACTCCCCGCCGCCGATCTGTCCGTCTCCCATGCTCACGGTCACGCCGGTTATCTTCAGTCTCTCACCCTCCTCCATATCCAGTTTCACCCCGTCCAGTTCAACCGTGCCGGACAACGAGAGCTCTCCGTCCCAATCCAGTTCACCCGGTCCGCTGATGCTTCCCGTCGCCAACGCGTCGTTCCCCATGTGCAATCTCGCACCTCCCGACAAGACAAGTCCCGCACCTTCCTTCACCTCCAGCGACCCCACGCTGCTGTCCGCTCCCCCTAACTCCAATGTGCCTTCCTGCACCTCCATCGAGCCGGGAGTTGTCAGGTTGCCTCCCACTGTCAATTTTTCCGTCCCTGTCTTGATCAGAGTCAGCTCTCCCGCACCCGGCTCCACCGTCACCTTCAGATTGCCGCCGATGTTGCGGTACGGATTCAACGCGCTGTCCGTGATGTTGTTCAGTTCCAAGGTCAGCGCGTACTCACCGGATTTCTTGACGAGCAGGTCACCGGTTTCATCCTCGGCTCCGCTGCGCAGGTTGTGGATCACGCTGTTCTCTGCCGG
>CANQYL010000012.1 GCA_947628035.1 uncultured Akkermansia sp.
AAAATGCTATGCTCTTGGGTGACCGTTTATTTTGAGGCATCGGCCTTCGGTGACTTTTTCTTTTGAGGCATTACGCCATATCGTTTCGCTATTTCGTCCCGCTCTATTTCGCAATCCGGTGCCTCCTTATCCATCTCTCGTATCATCTGCCATACCCTTCGTAGCCCATTCTGGTTCATTTTAACCATCTTAAATGGATCATTGGTCTGTAATGCCCTTTCAATTGCTTGCTTTGTCTGCTCTCCCGTGCCTTCCCATCGCATGATCCTTTCCGCCGGCGTTAGCGGACAGTCTTCATGTCTCCTCTTCTCTTTGCTTCCTATTCTCTCCCGTGAGATTTGTTTAAGCTGCGGGCGATACAAGTTGTTGTAGAGTGACCAGCATTCGCACAATTCTTGCATCATTTCCATGACCTGCTGGTAACCGTACCTATCATACCCGAAAAAGTCGCGACAATGCGTCAAATTCTTCTCCTCGACGTACGCCTGGTCATTCTTCACTCCTGCTCGTGAGCGCGTCAAATGCAATCGCTCGCCCATTGTTTCTCTCATCAATGACCACCTTATTATCTCCCAGTTCATAAACTCTCCCCCCATTGTCTGTATCTATTCCTAGCCACTTGAATGGGCAGCTCTCTTCTGCCCCTCCATAATGATCTATCACCTTGCGCGCTGAGCGATTCCACATCGCTCTCACCTCTGTCCATCCACTCCATACGTCCGTCACCGTTAACAACCACACAAATGACCCACTCATATCCCCTCCGCATAACGCTACGCAATCCGCCTCCAACCATCCCGGCTCATGCACGTCCCACTTCTCACTGCGTTGTTCTATGAGTCCCTTCACTGCATTCACGCTATGCCCTATGCGCCAGTTCTTCTCCCGTGGTTCTCTCTTGTGATACTCTCTGATATATCTGTCTATCTGCGCTGCGCTTATGTTGCATATGCGCTCCTTTTCTTCCTCCTCTAAATACTCGCGCCTTTTATCGTTATTCCATGACTTTAACCACACTCTTAACGCTCCTTTTAATCTCCTCCCGCTCCAATAACCTGTCATATTCCATACCGTTCGTATGACTCTCTTGTCTTTATCTGTGTATTTGCGTGGTCTGCCCTTATTTTTTCTCCTTCCCTCTCCACTCCCATCTCTTTTCCCGGTAAGAAGTTTTTGTGCATATTTGCGCGTATATTCTGTTATTTCGCAGTATTGTGTGAGTATTTCGCCTCGGGCTTTCTTGTATCTGAGCCTTGCGTACTTGTTGCGATACTGCTCGGTGAGTTCTTGTATGGTTTCTTTTTTCACGGCTTTTTTTTGTTCTTTTTTCGGCGTCCTCTATTTTTGAGGTAACCGATCCTAACTCATTGTACCATTCCTTCTTTTCGGCGTCCTGAATTATGAGGTAACGCGTTTGCCCTGAACACAAGCCTGATGAGCTTGACTGGTGGAGAGCGACGTGGTAGAATGCGACAGTTCCGTTCAGGGATAACAAGCTGCTACCTATCCGCCCGTCCTAACGAGAGGTTGCGCATACCGGAGCAGCGCGTTCACGATGATGGAACGAACAGACACGAACGTGTTCGGGTGCAGGATGACGGCGAAAGCGTTGGAATCAAAATGCCGGACGCAGGCACATCGTATGACATGACAAATCTGCAGTAAAAACAAACGCTTAACGCCTGAGACCCATGTCCTACCAGATTATCCACACCAACGTGTATCACCGGCAAGGGGAGATCGCAACCGATGCCGAGGTACTGGCTCGCAGCGTCCGTTTCCCCGTCCAATTGGAGGAGAAACTCCTCAAGAAAGCAGGACGAGCTGTTTCGGATGAGATGGGGCTGTGCGGACCTTGTTACAGCTATCATTGCGTAGGTGAGGCCTCAGAGCGGCTGCATATACTCACCTGCTCGACTTGCAAGGGGGGAGGAGAAGCCGCGACAACTCTCGTGCATCATATCGTTCTCACAGAAGCGGAGATCTTGACGTTAAGAGCTGCAAAAAGACCCGTTACACCGGCAGGAATCGCCCTCCTCTTGGAACGGCAAGGAATATGGATACATAGAGAACATGATCTGATGCAGAGGGAGTCGGATACCTCCGTTCTGAGGCTTGCGGCCTCCTGTCCTGATTCGGACAATCAGCCCGCGTGGTTCATCTTTACCGGAGACAACGCGAACGCACACATTTTGACGAATCCGCCTTACTCGGAAGGCTGCCTTCTGCTCGTTCCCCCAGGAACGTGGACACGAGATCTACTGCGTCTCGTGCACGAGAGTGATTCTCTTGACGGACAATGGGGCTGGGGAACACCCTTCTGCACCAATGCGAACAAAACTGATGCCACCTGCGTCAAGCAACGGCTTTTCTGCGCTGTGCAAGTTCCCTTACGTGAGCTTGAACAAGCCACACACCTGCCCGTGCTGGAGATAAAGCGCGGGATCCGTGGGCAGGAAACGGTCAGCGCGAAGCCTTTACAAACTGTACCGAGGGAATCGACACCAATGGCAAAACCGCTCGAGGGATCAACGGGACACGTCTCACCTCCTTCAACAAGCCGTTTGGAGTCTCTTCCTCAACCCTTCTGTCGTTACACCGAATACACGAACGAGAATCTCATTGAGTTGTCCTCGCCCGATCAACTCGCCTCCTCACGAAGTTGGCTGTTCAGCACCGTTGTGACGACGGCTGTTGCCTCCATCATCATCGGCACGGCGCTATGGTTTTTCTTAGGCGGAGGGAACGATGGAGAGGAGGAAGAATGGAGCAACATCCCTTTTCTTCATCACCAAGCAGCTTCCGAACTCCAAACCGAGGAACAAACTGAGGAAGTAACCCTTGAGGACAATATCGAAACGAGTCGGCAGGAAGCGCCATCCGCTCACCCCTCTGTCCCTCCCGAAGTGCCTACCCCAGAGACAGCGACTGCCTCCACGCAACTGGGTTCTGTCCAACCCCCAGACGACACAAGCACGGAACAGGTATCCTCTCCGAATCCATCCCCGTCCCCCCTTCCGGGAAAGATGAAAGCCTATTTTCCCGGGGACACTTTGCCGAGCGAGCTCCTGCCGGGGGACACCGCGGAGTTCACAAGCGGGCGATTGATCCTGTGGTACCACACGGATGCCTCCGGTTCCGAAATTCCGAAACAACAGATCGTCACTCTCAGGGAAGGAGAAAACTCTCTCAGAATCAAAAAATCAGGAGGGGGCTTCTATCAATTCACGGTTATGCGGGGGAAAGAACGCGACACCGAATATCCGGAGATCCTGGTAAGCGTTTCCCACGGCAAGCTGAAAGAATGCAGCGTCAAGAATATGCCCGCAGCTGTCCAAATCCCCGTCCTCGATGCTCAGGGGAGCTCTCTGAATTGTTTTCTGCTCATCCCGGAGGTGAAGACGCGCATCTACCCCACTCAGCGGAACGACCTGCCACAAGCAGATACCCCCTTACACGTCTCCCACCTCGACTCTTGCCTCACTGTCTCCAAATACGAGCTCAAACCCATTCTGCGCGGTAAAAATTATCCATGGATATCCATGCTCTCCCAGCAGACCTGCGAGTTCGAACCGGAGATGACGCTCTACCTGCCTCTCTTCGACGCGCCAAACCGCATTGTGGTGGCACCAACAAAAGGAGCCTATACCTGCGATCTTCGTCCCTACCCGACAGATGAATCAGGCGTACAAACGGTGAGCTGTCGGGTGAAGCAGGTGTTTGACTGCCGTGCAGCCGTACGCGCGGCACTGCGTTCCTACGCTCACTCGGTACGACAAGGTCATGCAGCGGAGAACACTGTGGCGCACCTCTACTACGTACTCACCGAGCTGAATGAGGCTCGCGGGAAAGAGCGACGCGAGCGGATCATCGATTATTACGCCTCCCTCTTTCGTGCCACCCAATTTGGTGATTTCCTGCGTGAAAATGTTCTCAAGGGGTATGAAGAACTCATGCCGACCCGCAGGGACATCCGCGAAAACATGGACTCCGTGCATGCAGCTTCTCCAACACTGCGAAACAAGCTTATGGTGCGTGAAAACGATGAATTGCTCCTTAAAGCCGTCAAAAAATCATTTGCAGATATCATTCAGAGTGTCTATGATGATGAGCGCAAAAAATTCACAGAATCTTCTCTCCCGTCGTTCAACATCAAACTCACAAGAGTACAGTTCAACAAGAAAGGTGAGTTGATCTGGTTTTTTGAACTGAGTGTTTTATCGTCCGCCTAATGTCACGCGCCTCCCATCAATCACCCTGGCGAACGCTTCGCCGTCTTGCTTTATCCGGAAAAAAGGATGAGGCGGAAGCATTCTTGTTGCGCATGCTCAAGGACAACCCGGACGACAGAGAGGCCAGAGCCGAACTGACCCGTCTCCAAGCAGGGCAGAGTTTGCTCTGCACGGAAAGCAAAAAAGAACGCAAAAAGCGGGTTTCCCAGGAAGTACGGGAATCCATCGACAAAGTCATCCAACGTTACGGGGAACCTCATATCCTCTCTTGCTCTTCCTCCGACGACCTCCATGCTCTCCGTAAGCAGTTAAAAAATCAACTCAGCCTTCTCAAAGAAAACAAGACACCGGCACCTCAAGGCACGGCGGATTTTTGTCAAATGCTTGAAAGGGAACTGAGTCGGCGACGAAAGAAAGGCTCGCGCGTCTTGTTCCGATGGCTCGGCGGCTGCTTTTTCGTTCTTCTTGCGGCAGGGGGCGCCTTGTGGCTACTGCACCGACGGGCTCTCTCCCTCTGCGACCAGCTGGAAGCCTCCCTCAGAGCGAACGAATGGGGAAAAACAGAACAACTTCTGCAGGCAACGGATACAGGCATTAATCGACTACTTGCCAAAAGAATAGAGACCCTGGCGGGAAATGTGAAGCGTTGGCAACAGAGCGTGCCACGTCGAGCTGCCGAATTCGCCCAGAAAATCAGCCTCTACAAAAAACACCATGCCGTCTCTTCCATCAGCATGGAGGAGCGGAGTGAACTCCTGAGAGAAATACGTGCCTTGCCGGAACCCTTTTCCAAGAAATTATTGGCCGATTGGGATGAGCTGTGTCGTCCGGAGCGCGAAGTGCTTGAACGGCAAAAACAGGAAACTGTCGCCCGCCTTACACTCCCCTACCCTCAGCCAAAACTCAGCGGGAATCTGGATGAGGACCTCCCCGTGTTACGTACCGCTGACAAGGAACTCTCCGCCCTACTGAAAGACTTTTGTAACGCCCAGACCCTCTTCGATCTCGATTCGTCCATCATCGCCTCGAACAAAGACATTGCTGACAGCGTAGCGCAATGCCTATCTGATGCTGAGCAACTGAAGCGCGCTCAGGTTCTTCTTGGCACTGCCCGCACTTATGGAGAACATCTCCACTCGCTGAAGGGATTCAAACCTGCCCTGTACGCGCCGGCTCGGCAAGCGTACACCAGCAGCCGGGAACTCCCGGCGACGGAAGAGGAGATGCAGGCCATGCTGCGTTCCATGCGGCATAACATCCCCCGACACCTCCCGGACCACGTTCTGAAGGCCATCCTGCACAGAGGACCCAGTTTTGGTCAACACGCCCCGGCCTCTGTGGAGCACCTGCATATCATGGAGGAACTCTTCACCTCGGCCTCCTTGCGGCAAGTTCTTTACGAGATCGTGGCTCTCGATGGTCGCGTCATCTACTCCAATGAGGCGCCGAAATTGACAGAAAAAGGAGGCGCACACCTGGTACGCTCAGACATCGATCCTCAATACAAGCCCGGAGAGAACGCTCAAATCTTTCTGCCGATAGCAGCCGGCATGAGAGTGCGTTGTATCGACCCCCGTCCGCTTCTCAAAGCCGTGCGCCTGGAACGCGCCACGTTTTTCCTCACGGCGAACCTGCCGGATCTGCTCGGACGCCTCACCTGCATTCAAGATGAGAACTGCCCAGCCCTGGCGAAAGCATACACCTTCAACACATTGCTGAAAATTATACACACGCATCCCAAGCAGAAAGTCCTCGGACTCCGTTTTGCTCCTACCATGGAGAGAGACATCCGTTCCTTCTTGGAGCTAGAAAAGAGTCTGAATTACCCCCTTACTCCGAACTGCTGGCTGAGTCGCTCCACGGCAGCAACCGCCGCCGAACTAGCGTTCAATGAATGGTTTCGTGATCACGCACGGCGTGACTACTCAGCCGAAATGAAGCGTAACTTCGAGATTGTCCTGAAAGGACGTTCCCACTACATCGGCTTCATCGATATCAACTCCAAGCCCAATTTCAAAGCATTTTATTCTCCTAAATCCGACACCTTGCGTTACTTCTCCAAGGGTCAGCTTGTCGCCTCCCCCGCCGGGGAACCTCTCCAATCTCCGGATCCTTTTTCACCCATCTTCCGTGATTAAAAGATTATGCTGGTAGCTGTCTTATCAGATGTCCACGATGAGGAAGAGACCCTGAAGCGAGCCCTGAATCTGGCAGAAGAGGTCGGTTGCACACACCTTTTGTACCTGGGAGATTTTGTGGGCACGGACACCCTGCGCTGTATGCGGGCAACGTGGAGACACCCTATGGACATCGTCGCGGGAAACAATGACTATCCACGCTATGCCTTTCACAACCTCGTGAGGGAGTACCCCGTCACGCGATTCAGCGACGAAAGCGCAGAACTTGAATTGGATGGAAGAAGGTTATACATGGCGCACGTGCCGGGTTATTCCCTGCGAAAAGCTGCAACCGACGGACTCTACGATGCCATCTTTTACGGGCATACCCACCGAGCGGATGTCCAACATATCGGACACACCATCATCGCTAATCCCGGGGATATTCAGGGCAGGTTCGGCAATCCTTCTTTTGCCATCTACAACACCGCTGATAACTCCCTGAGATTTTTTTCTCTCTCTGACTGATTTTTCATCATGCACTACCTCGTCTATGATATGCACACCGTGCAGATTCCCCTGCCGGATCCGCAACAACTGGACGCCGTTGAGCGTGTTTTCTTCGCGACGCGGGGAGAAATTTTTCTTCGTCAAAGAGCTCTGCTGCGGACGGAATTATCCCGTCTCACCGGACAAGAACCATGGAAAATCGAGTTAACTTATTCCGAGCTCGGGAAACCGGAGTGCACTCTTCAACCCTTCAATCAAAGTCATTCCGGAGACCTTTTGAGCATGGCCTTCCACGACAAGGCTGTTGGCATTGATATTGAGCGGGTACGACCGCGAGCTTCCATGCGTAAAATAGCTCGGCGGTTCCTGTCTCCCGAGCAATGGAAAATCTGGAATATGCACGGCTGTTTGGAGAAAGAGTTTTATGACAGTTGGTGCGTGGCGGAGGCCTTAGTAAAGTTGGATGGCGGCAGTATCTTGCAAGCGTCCGATCATCTCTTTTTCTTGGAAGATGGACACGTACGCCTTCTTCAGGACGACGGGATCAACGTCGAGCTCTTCACCCCTGCGAACGGGTATTGTGGGGCGGTGGCGTACCGTTTGTAAACTCAGCGAGAAAAAAAGCGAGAGGATATATCACTGCCGAAGCGGCGGCGTTTGTCGTCCACGACGGCATTCCACCCTGCATCCACCATCTCTGCCACGTTGATGTGTACTCCGTCAGCTTTCATCCGCACGAATAGAACCACGGAGCGCTTGCCATCCTGTACGGTGAAGAATCGCGTCCGGCTCTCAAAAATCGCGTCCGTGGATGCAAGTGGGAGATCCGCATCATCTCTGAGGATGGCGCGATAATTCGCCGGAGCTCGATCGAGCTGCAGCCATTCCTCAGCCTCTTGCACGCTCTTTCCTGTGAATAAATCCCCATCTGCCACCTTGCGCAAAACTCTGCAAGCAGCGTGCACGGCTCCACGGGTCGCCATGAGCCTTCCGTTCGGTTTCTGCACGTGCTCATACATACGGGCCCTATCCCTGTTGAGGGCCTGTTCTTCGGAAGGCTGGGGATAGAAAAAGAACCAAGCGACCAACATGAGAGCGAGAGAGAGGAAGAAAGCCCAGCGGCGCAATCTGGAGATACCAAGTCGATGCATGAGCTCCAGGAAACGAGCCATAGCCGAACCATCCGGAGCCGCAAAAAGAAAACGCGGAGCCTCACGTTGAGGAAGGGCAATGATCTCCTGAACCGTGAGAGCCGCCGAGGGATCCAACACATCTGCTTCCACCGTGCCGCTTTCATCCTCTTGTTGTTTTTTTTCACGGAAAAGATAGACAAAGAGACCACATCGGAAAATGTAGCTGACGAAAAGGATGATGGCGAAATAGAACAGACCCATCGTCAGTTTGCCGTCCTCATACCCAAAGGTGGGAGAGACCCACTCCGGCGCCCATGCCTTGAGCACAGGGTACACGATCACGCCACTGAGCAACACGAAGAGCATCCCAGAGAACCACACAAAATTTCGTCGTCTGCCGCAAATGCTTACCAATTCCATGAAGAGCATCGGCAACACCCATATGATCGGTTTGAGCTCATACAGAGTAAATCCCCGCACGTAGGCTATGTTAGGGTTCGGAGGCAGGATACTGTCCGGATACGAGAGAAAGTAAAGCAAGCCCAATGCCCCCACTACTGAAAGCAGGCAGCGGATTGTCATTGTGAAAGCAGTGAGCATGAGGCGTGTTTTTTTTCATCGGGCGGGTGTTGACTGCACCACAAGTTTAGGACCTTTTTCCCCTGTTTTAATGAAATCCGCTGACGAACCTTCCTTGAGGAAAACGGTAACGAGAGCATCATCGGCTCCCTTGATGGAAACCTCACCTGAACCGACGAGTGACACCGGGTGATCGGGAGACCCAATGAAGAGCCTCCTACCGCGGGAAAGTTCCCACGACTGAGGAGCTGTGATCTTCACATCGCAAAGCAGCTCGAGATCGGCTCCCTTCACACGGATCCCCTTGGAACCTACGGCTACCATCGGATTAGCCTTCTCCTCCTTGGAAACAATTTTTACGACGCCCCCAGGAGCATCTTCTACCATGATGCCCGCGAAAGCCAGATCTTTCGTCAGCACATTGTTTCCGCGCAATGAGGACAAATCCCACGAGACCACAGTCTCCTCTCCGGGTAGTTTATTTCCCCACCATGCCGACGGACTGTTCAGCGGAGTATCCGGATCATCATTACGGACAACACCCATGGGCATTTTCTGCAACACTGCTACGGCGTACGCGAAGCGCGCTCCAATGGTGAGCTGAGATGCACCATCGTAGTGCACTCCTAGGGCATCACCTGAGGTAATTTTGGTGAGGTCACGCGTGCGCACAAACCCGATATTTTTCTTTTTTTTGGCGAGTTCTTCCATGAGCATTGCGCTGGTGTTGCCCTGAGCATCTTCATTGTCCTTCCCGTTCCACGTGGCGCATTGTCCGACCACTGCCAGCTTGAATCCTTTTTTGGCATCCTTGGAGACGCGACTGAGCAGGTCGAGGAAACGCGACTGGGTCTCCGTGATTTCTATGCCTCGATTTGATTCACCTTGCAGGTAGAGCAACGCGTGCACCTGAGTTTTTCCCTTGAGAGCGGCAAGAGCAACCTTCACCGTGTTGATGAGGGAAGAGTAGCCCGGGGAGTCACTCAGCCAACAGCTGTTGCCCCCTCCGTCCAGAGAGGCCTTGATGACGCAGAGATTCTTGCCATCGCCCGTATGCCAACCGCGGCGTTCCATCATGGAGCAAAAGCCGTACTCCGGGCCCATGCAGAAGTTGCCGGAGGCGGCAGGATAACAGGGTTCCTGAGGAGCGACCTGGCTCCATGAGGGATTATGATCAAAGCACTCGCCGGTGTCGCGCACCATGTTACCATTCCAGAGCATCCCTTTGCTGGAGTACTTTTCAAGTTGTTCAGGCGAGGCCGGCGATCCCTTCACAGCGCCCAAAGAATTGGATTGTCCGGTCAGGATGTACACGTGGTTGGTCGGAACTGCCTGAGTGACGCAGCCGAGAAGCCAGCCCACGAGAGCTAACAACGAAATGATTTTTGAAAAAGGGACTGTCATCGATAAATTGCTCATTTGAAAATAACCTCGCCCATCCATTGACCTGCCGCCTGAGGAGCGGTGAGATGGATGTATTTTACCGGTTTTGACAAAATGAAACGGTGAAGATTCTTACCTTTCTCTTGCCGTTGAAGGGAGGCTCCCTCGATGTTGCTCTTTGCAGAACCCACGACGAGAACCTCCTCTGTCCCGGCGGGGCACGGCAAATGGACATCCACCGCCGCCTCTCCACAATCGACAAATGTTGTCAAATCACGATCCGTCAGCAATCGGCGAACCTCTTTTTCCTCGTCTACGGAGAGTGCCACCCGAAATTGGGTGAGAGCGACTTGGTGGGGCGAATCATCTGCCTGGACAAGCCGTACGGCGCAGACAGGCTGCGAAGAAGGATTCTTGAGGGTCAGCTGAGAACCGGCAACAACAGGCTGAAGGTGAATTCTTTCTCCGGTCGGTGTGATGAGTTCAAGTCGAGCCCATTTCGCTATCTCATCATCTTCCAGATTGACCTCCACGAGATCAAGCCTCACCGGATCAGGGAACACGGTCTCTATGAAATTTCCCGGTTGCATGCTATACACCTCCATGACACGGCTGATCTCCACACCGTCGTCTCTCTGTTTGACATGAAATGCAGGCGCATCACGTATGTCATGCCTCACAAAGGGAGCGTCCATTTCCCTTATGGCGGGAGAGAACAACTCATCCACCTTCTCACCGCAAAGAGAGGCGTAAGCCCGCTTGCCCACATAATAAAGCGCCGCTTGCATCGTTGGCGTCAGCGCATAAGATGCCACCTCGACATCTGCCACCGGCGTCTTTCCTGTGCCGTTCCAGCGTTCCCGCTTGATGCCACGCAGTCGCACGAGAGTCTCCAGCAAACCTCCCAATGGAGGCACGCACTCATCGTCACTTTTTACCAAGCACAAACGGACAGCCTTGCCTCCGATCTCGCCAGTAAGGGCAAAACTTTCCAACCATGGCTTGATTTCTTCGCTGAGCGCAAGCCCGGCGCTCAACAATCGCAGCCCGCACTCGCGCATCATGCCATATTCTCCGATGAGTTGCTCTGCCGCGACAGAATCCGGTTTGCCCTCTTTCAAACTTTTGTTAAAAGAATCAGCCACGTGAGCTGAACGAACAGATTCCTCACGGTCATATCCATGTGTGTTCGGCAGGAGGTAAGAGTTGTGTTCGCAAAAACACTGCATTTCTTTGGAGTATTGCGGATAGAGGCGACAGATGGCCTGTTCCCATGAGGTTTGTGAATCAAATCGTGTGATATTCCATGTATAATCCGCCACACTGAAGAGTCCTACTTTAGAAGCCTCCTCCTGTTCCATAGGATTGGCAACGAAGCCTGAAAGTAGTCGTTTCATGTCCGGCACCTGATCCAGACCGTAGGTACGTCCCATAGAAAGACGATTGGATTTGAAGTCGTTGCACGGCCAGTTCCACCACACGAAGGTAGGACGTCCCAACTGCTCCATTGCCCACTGCTGCCCCTCCATCGTAATATCGTGCACAACCGTGTCACCTGTCCAAAGGACAAGAACTTCCGGTGCGAGTCCTTGACCGAGTATTCGGAGATCCTCCTCTTTAGCCCACGAGCGGTTATAGCCCGTGGGGCAAACGATGAGCTGCTGCGTCACGTCTGGATGCCTACGGATAAAATTCTCCACGACGTGATTGGCAACCTGAACCTGACGCTGAGCTTTGCCGATTTCTCCTCCCGTATCATCAAAAAGCACCGCAAAATCACGCACCCCAAGGTCGTACATCCACTTCAATTTGCGACAGAGGGCATCCAACTGAACCTTGCCGTCATTTTCCTGCCAACGTACAGTATTAGCGGGGTGGACGGCCCAGACAAAACGAACGTGATTGCTTCGAGCACACTCCACGAGATCACGCAGCTCTCGCGCCCTTTCCGAGGGATAGGGTTTGTAACAGCCCTCACCGTGATGAAAAGGGTCATCTTTAGGGGCGTAAATATAGATATTCATCTTATTGCGCCCACAGAACTCAATTTGCGAACGCCGCGCAGCCGCACTCCATGGCGCACCGTAGTAGCCTTCTACGACACCACGGTGAGGCACATCCGGCCAGTCGATCACCTCTCCCATGCGCAACCGCCCCAGCTTGGCCACCTCAAAAATTTCCATGTCAGGGAATGGATCGCGCTGTGCTGTACCGGCGTTGCTCACCTCATCACTTAACAACTGACTGAGGGTTTGTTTTGCATAGTAGAGACCATCCTCATCGTTAGCCCACACCTCAAGTTTCCCTGCAGTGATGAGCAGAGCATAGGCTCCGACGACATCGGCCGGCAACTTGTTCCATATACATCCGCCGCAAGACGAATCGCGCAAGTGAATCACGCTCGAATTCACATGAGTCATCCCTCCACTCAGAGCAATTTTCCGGGGGACGGGATAGACCACAGAAGGCTCCGCCGCGCGGCTCATGAAAAAACTCATCAGCATCATCGTCACCATGGTTATGTTTTGAAAAGCTCTCACGGTGTCATCAGGTTTTTCACCAAGGTACAAAGTTCACTCACATGAGTGAGGCGGAAATCCGGTTTGAGAGCGAGACATTCCTCGCGCCACCGCTTTGCCTCCGTCGCCCAGGCAGCATTGATGATGCGAACGCCCGCCTCGTGCGCCATACGGATATCACTGGGCATATCTCCCACGTAAATGATCTCGGAGGCAGAGAGCTTCCAAGTATCCAGGAGTGAGGTGAGCTGCTCAGCCTTGTTGTTGTGGGTCGGAGTTCCGTAGAGCACTTGTTGGAAGGAATTTTCCATACCGTAGCGACAAAGGGTAGGAAGCGCCGTGTAGTGTTCTTTCCCGGTGATGACAGCGAGGAGCAATCCCATGCTACGAAATTCCGCCAAGGCCTCGCGCATACCCTCTACAGGTCCGGGAGCCATGCGATTATGCAACCTTTCATAGACCTCCACCAATGTCGCAATCGGGAGTCGTTCATCCTCCGGATCCATCCCCAAAAGTTGTCCCAACACCCCCCTATCGCTCACACCAAACTTCTCTTCCACTTCCCGAGCACTCGGCAGCCACCCCGTTAATTCCTGTGTGCAGCGGCGATACGCCTCCACGCACAATGAATGGGTATCCCCCAATGTCCCGTCCATATCGAATGTTAAAGCTCGCAACATACGCACTATCCGCTGGATGGTACCACAAAATTCACTCATCATCAAGCTTCCATCATGACTTCTTCCGTGTTCTCGCACCAAAATTTGCTTTTCAAGGCAGAGAGGAGAATGATATAATGCATGCGCCGAAGAGCTATGCCATGTTAGAAAATAAACGCCGCACCAAGGAGCGCAAACCCGTGGAGAAAGCATCTCCCTGGGGGAGCCTGCTTCGTCGCTCTTCGCGGGAAGCCCCTTCGCGCAATCTCCTTCCGGAAGATGACAACGAGACCGGTTATATGGGGGGGAGAGACTCTGGATACACGAGGAACCTTTGGAGTCGCCTCAATTTCTGGTCAATCTTTGCAACCGCCATCTTTCTGCTGTTCGCAGGGAGCGTGGTTTTTCTCGTTATACAGATGTGGAACCCGCAAGACACGAGCGATATAGCTGGTTTCTCGGACAAGGGAGCTCCAAAGGATCTCACGCTAGCCCTCAAAAATGCGGGGGGGGCGGAAATTTCTTTCACTGAAGGTGAAATCAACCGCTACCTAAGAGACTCCTGCAGTATGCGCCAGGGGGGGATATTCTCTCTCATTGCCCACGAACACGGTACAGCCATACGTATTCAAGACGGATACGCAGAATTAGTAATCGATCGTCTGCTGAGTACTCACCTGCACCAGACGACGTCCGTATACCTGAGCTTTGCGCGCGCGATGCGCGACGGGGTACCCGCACTGCGTGTTGATTTTCGTGGAGGCCCCCCCATACTGGGTTCTCTGCCGTGTGGCGGGAGCATCGGGAAGGCAAATATGCCTCAGAGACTGATGGAGATGCTCCGTCCCGCTTTCAAAACCATGCTGGACTGCTACCCCGATTTCCTGCGTCTTGTTGAGCAGTACGGGTACTACCCGGAATTCACCGCAGGTCGTAACGGCGAGGAAGGACGTGTTCGCCTCATTCCCTTTTCTTCTTCCCCTTTTTGACACACCGAAAGCTTTACCCTCAAGCGCCATGACGGAACCTCCCACGGATGAATCAAGTAACGTACCGAAAAAAACAGAGGCATCCTTGTTTCATTACGTTTCTTATTACCTCTACAAACTGCTATGCATTTTCCTCAAATGCACGGACGTTCGATTGGTAGCTCTGAGCGGAAGATGCCTGGGCTACATCGTATGGGTCTGTGCGTCTCGGCGACGGCGTATCGTGGCTCGCAACCTGCGCATCGTGATTGATCCGACCCTGCGCGGACGCAAGCTATCTTCCATGATTCGTCGCAACATGGTTCGTACCACGATGAACCTTGCTTGTTCCCTCAAAACGGGACTCATGAAGCAACGAGAAATGGAAAAGTTCATCCACGTGGAAGGAGGAGAACATTTTGAGCATTGTGGATCGAACGGCCATACCGTGGTCTCCTGCATTCCTCACGCCGGCAACTGGGAGGTACTCGCCCGCATCCGTCCCCTGTTCCACCGAGTGCCTCGTTACGCCTCCATGTACCGACGCCTCGCCAATCCGCTTCTGGAAGAGTTTGTGTATCAATCTCGTACTCGCTACGGGTGTGAGATGTATAGCAAAGAAGATGGACTGAAGGAGATACTTAAACTGGCGCATAACGGTGGATTGCTGGGCGTACTCAGTGATCAATTTACGGCAGAGGGCATCTATGTGCCCTACTTCGGAAAGGTGACGGGGGTAACTCCCCTGCCCGCCCTCATTTACAAACGCTGTAAGGGCAAAGGACATCTCTTCTCCGTATTCACCCGCAACACGGCACTTGGGCACTGGGATGCCGTACTGGGACGCGAGATCTACCTCCCGGAGAATTGCGAATCTCTCCCCTCCATTACCATGCAGGTGAATCTCGCTCTGGAAGAATGCCAAAACGAAAATATTTTGGATGGTCTATGGATGCACCACCGCTGGAAAACGACCGACCTGATAGCCCCGGAGATGGACGACGACACGAAGGAGGCTGTGCGCACTTATGCACGGCTGCCTTTCCGCATGATCGTGGTATCTCCAGAAGATTTGGTGGCAGCCGAAGAATTGACCGAGGTCGTGCAAATTCTGGCATCGTGTCGCCCGGATGCTGAGGTTACCCTGTTATGCCCCGGGGAACAACTCCCCTTCTGGCAGGGGAAATATGGGGTGGCTCGCGTCATCTGCTCTGATTCTGCCGCACATGCCTATCGGATTCTGGACTCATACGATGTTTACAAACGCGGTCCATTTGACGTCCTCTTCATGTTTGGCGGCAGCAGGAAGTTGTGGAGAAAGCTTACTGCGTTTTTCCCTCTGCACGTAGTTGGATGGGATGACCACGAACTGGCTCGCAAATTCCGCACCCGTTACAAACGAAGTAGCTCCTCTGCCTTTCCCACAAAGAAAGAATACATGACTGCTCTAAAGGAGTATCATCACATCGCCGCTCCGTCTTGAATGAAGACGCGATGCTGGTTGATACTCACGCAGATTTGATGCGTAAAATCAAGTTTTATGCCCCGTCTTCGGTGGAAGAGTAAATGTGTACAACTATTGCAAAAAGTTCAGTCCCATAAATTGCATCGAATATATTTGTACGAAAGAATATTGAAAAAAACGGTTAAATTTGAGAAGAAAAAATTCAATTGACATACGGGTTGTGCTATGATTAGATAGATTCGCTTACCAGATAACATATTAAGCGTACCTAAATGCCAAAAAGAACAAAGAGAAGAAGATCAGACAAGAACCTGACGAGATACACCCGTGAGAAGACTTCATTTTTAGGCTGGCGAGTTAGCATCAGCCGCGAGGGGTCTATGTTCACGAAGTACCTGCCGGATCGCACTTACGGTGGGGAGGAGGGAGCAAAAAAAGCAGCGATACA
The DNA here is from genome assembly GCA_947628035.1 of uncultured Akkermansia sp. Lineage (GTDB taxonomy): Bacteria > Verrucomicrobiota > Verrucomicrobiia > Verrucomicrobiales > Akkermansiaceae > Akkermansia. The sequence goes on from CANQYL010000012.1 coordinate 16,014, forward strand.
ACTCCGTGATGAAATACTGGAGGCGTGTTCCAAGCGCTCTCCTAAAGAGGTACTGGAAGAGTATCGCGCTCTATATGCACCCAAAAAGAAACTCAAGGACGAAAGTGACTCTGCCGTGGACGTCCTCGAATAAAGGAGGGGTGTTCGTGGAAGAGATTCGAATCCGATAAATCAGAAAAATATCACGCCGAGAGGTGTAAGGGTCTACGTCCTACCGTTTCCTGCGGTGCAGGGGACTGACGAAAAAGGCGGATCAAGCCTTGGGTGAGGTGGCGCGTACGCGAGCTCGTGCTGGCGGTTGCCCCAGGGAGGAGCTGATGAACTGACGCATCTGCTCTGGGGTTATCCTCTGCACAGAGTCGCAAATGAGTCGGTTATAGTCCACTCCTAGCCCGAGCAACTCATTGACTGCGTACGAAAGCGAAAGCTTTCCGGGAGATTGATCCGACAAAAGACATGAAGAAAGGACCGTGGCTTGGACACGGGAGAGCTCATCTTGACTCATCCCCTGACTGGCTATCATCTGCAGCTGTTTATCGAGGGCGGTTGAGGCTCGATCGAGCAACTCTGGTGCGGTTTCCAATTCAAAGATGAGCGAACCTGTATCCATCCCCTGCAAAACGGAGGAGGAAACGTGATACACGAGACCCTGACGCTCTCGAAGCTCCGAGTAAAGAGGACCTGACATATCTGAACACCAATCAGTGAGCAGCAACAGCATGGGATAATCCGGGTGAGCCACCGGGAGGGAGGGCAGAGCGAGAGCCATAGCAGCCTGCTGCACTGGTTTCGGAGTTTGTACGCAGAGGTCACCGCCGTGCATGGGAGGGGTAGCAACACCTTGGAGGGATTTTCCAACAGGCATGTCAGCGAAGAACTTTTCAAGCTGCGGAAGAAGAACAGACGGTTCGAAATCACCAACGAGGGATAGGACAGCGTTGGAGGAACAGAAGAGGCGCGCGTGCAATCGTACCACCTCCCCCCGTGAAATGGAAGTAAGGCTTTCCGGTGTACCGGATGGGGGCAGTCCGTATGAGACATCCCCGAAACAGAGGGAACGCAGTTTTCTTTGTGCGAGGGCGGCGGGATTCTGCAATTCCTCCTGAACGACGGCGAGCTGATCAGTAAGAGCTGCCGCCACCACTCCAGTTGGAAAAGCCGGATGCAGAGCCGTGTCCGCCAACATTTCAAGGAGAGATAAGCTATCCTCAGTCAAACAACGGAGAGACAGCAATATCGAATTATTACCTGAAGAGGCTTGGAGAGATGCACCACAATTTTCGACCTGTTCGGCAATTTTCTGCGCCGTACGGGTTACGGTTCCCTTCGGCAAACACTCAGCCAAGATGGCTGAAATACCAGCACTAGAGGACGATTCTGCACGACACCCTGCACCGATTGCGAGGGTGGTATGCAGCATGGGTATGCTTTTATCCACTCTGGTGATGCACCGCAAACCATTGGCAAGAAGGTGCTCTTGGGGAACGGACGAAGTGGATATCACCCTGATCCTGTCATCGGTAACAGGATTCACCCCGAGGGGGTCAATGCTGATTTGAGCAAGGGAGTCCGGAGTGAGGTAACGACGAGCGACGCGTGCGAGATCCCGTGCAGTGACGCGGTTAAGTGCGTCTCCCCACTCATCATAAGCATCCGGGTTGTGAGAGATGACCCAGAGTGAACATATCGCCTCCGCCGCCGAGGATACAGTCAGCATATCCTTCATGCGATGCACACGAGTGCGTCGGAGGGCACGTCGGAGGGCAGAAGAAAAGTCCTGTTTCGGCAAAATGCGCACGAAGTCGAGGATGGAAGAGCAAAGTGTTTCACGCTCCGAGGGCTCCACTTCGGCTTCAATGACAAATGCCCCTTCTCCTTGGGAGTCGGACATGAGCCACGCTCCTATCTCATGCGCTGCGTGGGTGTCCTCGTGGAACCTGCGGTAGAGCCAAGCCGTGCGTCCGGAACCTAACACGGATGACAACAGGGCGAGTGCCGGCATATCTCGATGGTTTCTGTCAGGTACCCGCCACGCAAGTACGAGAGAAGAAGAAGGTTGTGCAAAATGTTCCCGCACCACTCGGGAAGACCATTGTCTGATATCAATCGACACAGGGGGCTGAGGATGGATACGCGGAGGGACAGAAGCGAGTTCATGCTCCGCCGCAGAAATCACCTGATCCACCTCGACATCTCCGACAATACAGATGAACATATTCCCGGGCACGTAGCGCTCCCTGTGGTAACGCAGGAGGTCCTCGTAGGTGAGCGCATCAAAGAGAGCGCGTTCCCCTATCACCGGGAAACGGCGAGGACTTGATTTGTAAAGAGTTTGGACGAGTATCCTGTATGCAAATTCTTCTGGGTCGTCGTTGCACATTTCCATCTCTCGACGGATCACGTTGCGCTCCTTATCCCACTCCTCGCGCGGGAAAACGGGGTGTAGAGTGAGTTGGATGAGAAGGTGCAGAAAATTCTTCCATTGCTGAGAGCAACCTTCAATGTGAAAAATGGTAGAGTCCGTGCCCGTATAGGCATTCCAGATACCGCCCCATGCAGCCACTTGCTCATTGAGCTGCTCAGCGCTGTATTCCTCTGTCCCCTTGAACACAAAATGCTCCAGCAGATGAGAGATGCCGGTGCCTCCGTACTCCCCTTCTCTAGCGGAACCCGTTTCCACTCCCACCCTTACAGAAACGACTTCCGCGCGGTACTGCGGAAGGATCAGCAGAGGAAGCCCATTGGCACAAGTATGGACGACGGGACGAATCATGGATAGGTCAGAACTTGTACGGTGGGTAGCACATTCCCTCCTGAAGAGAGGACGTTCTTTGCTTCCCCACTAAGAGATTTGCGATGGTGTAACCAAACTCAAGAGCCGCAGCAGGTCCTCGTCCCGTGATAAGCATGCCATCCGTCACGGCGGGTGCTTCTTGCAACTCGGCTCCCGCATCGAGCACTGCCTGCCGCACGTCAGGCGCCGGGTAACAAGTCACCTTGCGACCACGTAGAATACCGGCCTTCGCCAGCACCATGGGCGCCGCACAAATAGCCGCCACAAGCTTCCCGGCGGCATCCATCTCTCGCGCCAATGTCAATACCTCCTCAGTTTCCTTCAGAACCCACGAAGCCGGTCCCCCGGGCAGGATCACGCCACTCAGCTGACGAAAATCAACTCCACTCAGCAGGCTATCCGCCTGCACAGACAAACCGTGAGCGCCGGTGACCATAGGTTGTTTGAGTGCGGCGGTGAGCACTTTAATCCCGAGACGTCGCAGAATATCCAGGGGCGCACTCATCTCTATTTCCTCAAAGCCATCGGCTAAGACCATCATTATGGGTGATTCATTCGCATTCATAAAAGGGTATGGGGAAAATATTAAAGATCAGGAGAAGCGTTTATTGAAACGAGCTACCTCACGCCGTGCCTCAAGCATCTCCTCTCTCGCCTTGAGATCATAGCGTCGATCCCGATGAGTCTTGCCGCGTCCGCAGCCAAGTTCCGCTTTTACTTTTCCATTCTTCCAGTACAGTCTCAGGAGGGGCAAAGAAAAACCTCGCTGAACCTGACGGAGCTCCATTCGGAGAATTTCTTTCTTGTGAGCCAGGAGACGTCTAGGACGGCGTGATTCATGTTGAAACCAGCTGCCGGCCGTCTCCCATGGCTGGATGTCACAACCATACAGGAAGAGTTGCCCCTTTTCAACGCGGGCAAAGGCGTCTGCTACATTGACCTTACCGGCACGAATGGATTTTACCTCGGTACCCCGCAGTTCCATACCGCATTCGTACTTCTCAAGTATCTCATAATCGCGACCGACCTTTTTGTTGCTCGCAATAAGACGGACAGGCTCGCTGATTTTCCCGGAGGACATGATCGTGTGTGACAAAATATGCCCGGGTCCTTCCTCAACAGCACCCGAGAGACAGGAAATCAGTTACCCCGGTTCCTTTAATCATGGAGTACGGCGGAATTTTCCGCCAACGAGGCAAAGGGATCCTGAGGAGTCTTTTCATCATCGACCTCGTGCCAAACCAATTTTCCCTCAATGATTTCTAAGAGTGCTATGTCTCCGGCTCCCATCTCCGGCGTCGTGGGGACGAAAGGATCCGAACCGTGATTGAGCTGCTGCACGCGCTTCGAAACGATGTTAATGAGCAGTTGATTGTCCCCTACGAGGCGGCTGGCTTTTTCGATAAGTTCTGTTTTCATGATGGAAAGTTCCTGCTTCCCGGAGCAGCTCGGTCAAGCATGGTATCACATTTCTTTCTCGAAATCAAGTCCAAACCCTGCTTCATCTCCTAAAATCTTCATTTGTTTTCCAAATTTGACTTGTCAAGCAGACAATTTATGCTATGATACCCCCGTCTTGTGCGGGTATAGCTTAATGGCAAAGCTCCAGCCTTCCAAGCTGATTATGCGGGTTCGATTCCCGCTACCCGCTCTCCGCTGAGTCCGAGAAGGTGACTTCAAGGGAAGAGAGTTCGAGGCTCACGGCAACGCCTGCCCTGCTTTCTCAGCCATGCAAAAAGCGCGAAGAAAGGTTCTGCTGCTCAGCATAGGATACGGACGAGGGCATCACTCTGCGGCCATCTCTCTGGCTCAGGAATTGAGAAATCGAGGGTACGAGGTGCACATACAGGATCCCTGCGCTCAAGCAAGCCCGCGTCTCTTCCATCTCACCCAGTTATTTTACCGGGAATGCGTACGCCGTATGCCTTGGGTATGGGGAATTGCCTACAACCAGATAGACGGTACAGACTGGAATATGATGCTGGCTACGCCTGGCATAGCCGCTACGATGCGTATGCTCCGCACGCAACTGCGAGAACAACAACCTGATCTTATCGTTTGCTCCTACCCCCTCTACGCCTATATGCTGGATGCATTTGCCGACGAGGGTTGGCTGCGCTCACCCTACGCCGTCGTTGTAACGGATGCTCTGCGTGTAAACAGCGCCTGGGTTCTCTCCCACGCTCCGCTCGTGTGTATGCCGGATGAGCAGAGCTGCCATGAAGCACGCACCCGTTTTTCTCTACCGGAAGAAAGGCTACGTGCTACGGGGTTCCCTGTACGCATGGAATTCCACCCGGGAAAGAAGGATCCGGTACCGGGTCCTCGAGGAGAGGGTCTGCGCGTCGTGTATGGAGCGCATGGCTCCATGCACCGCATCAAGGCTGACGTGGAAGGAATGCTTCGCCTCTTCCCCGAGATCCATCTCACCCTTCTGGCAGAAGACAGGGAAGATCAAATACGCCGTGTTCTCGGAGAAAAAACAGCCTCACAGTTACACTTCTTCGGATCCGAAGGGGGAGATATCTCAGACGTGCTCAACAACGCTCATCTTTACATAGGGAAAGCCGGTGCCTCCACCGTATTTGAAGCCTATTGTGCCGAGACCCCTGTACTCGTCAATTACATTCTACCGGGGCAGGAGGAAGGAAATATGCAGCTACTCCTACGAGATGGGGCCGGAAAACGCGTAGAGGGAACCGGAGAGCTTCTGCGTATGATACACCGACTCTTGAGCAACCGATCCGCCGGTCTCAAGCGGATGCAAGTCGCCATGCGCCGAGCTTCCCGAAACGGGGGCGCGGCTTCCACGGCTGATGCCCTCGAAGCTCGTTTCTTTCCCTCTCGCACCCCCTAACCTCTTCGACCCCATGTCCGACTCACCCTCCATCCTGCTCATCGACAATTCAAACACTCGCACCAAGTTTGCACTCGCGAGGAACGGAGTCATCGGTCCTGAAATTCGGCTCCTGCCCACGAAAGAATTGGATACAAATCGAGTGAGGGGTTTGTTGGAGGATTGGAATTTTAATGAGGCTATTTTATGTTCAGTAGCAGATACGGAAAAGAGGCTTGCTCTGCGAGCCTCCATCCCATGCCCACTGCACGAAGTGAACGCGTCCAGCACACCCGAATTACTGCGTCTTTTTCACGAACCGGAAAAGGTGGGATCTGACCGCATTGCGAACGCCGCTGCCTTGGCCGCACTTGCACCGCTGCCTGCCATCGCTGTCGATCTGGGCACGGCCTGCACCTTCGACGTAGTTGGTCTGCATCAAGGAACCCCGGCTTTTCTCGGGGGAACCATTGCCCCCGGGATGACTGCGCTGAGTCAAGCCCTCTGCGAGCGTGCGGCCATGCTCCCGCCGGTACAGCTTCCCTCCCCGTGTCCGGCGCACCTGAAACCGAATCCCGTTGCCCGCAATACTCAGGATGCGATGCTTTCCGGTGTCGTCAATGGCTACAAAGGTCTCGTACAGTACATTCTCCATGATATCTCTCGAAGGATGGGCTGTCCTCTTTTTGTCGTCCTCACGGGTGGCGATGCCTCGCTTGTGGAATCGAATGAGATTAAGATTGACAAAGTTGACAACTTACTCACCATGAAAGGGATGCTTGTTTTACGCGGAAAACGGACAAACGTTTTTTTGTAAGACCGTGCAAATTAGAGTTGATTTTCAGCGAACTCTTCTGTAAAATGGAGCCACTTCAAATCAGTCACATATTATGTCCGACAATATTGAATCCCAGGTAATCGATGTCATCGTTGAACAACTCGGCGTTGACCGCGAAAAAGTGACCCCTGATGCCAAGTTCATTGATGACCTCGGCGCAGACTCTCTTGACACAGTTGAACTCGTCATGACTTTCGAGGAAAAATTTTCCGTGAGTGTACCTGATGAGGATGCTGAGAAGCTCAAGTCTGTGGCTGATGTCGTAGCTTACATCAAGAAGGCTCACGAGGAAGCCTGATCCTCAGGAATCTTGTTCAGAAGCCGGGCGGTTTCCTCCTTGTTGGACGGAACCGCCCGTTTCATCTTTTCAACCGTACGCAAACCCTCCACGTCCTCACGTCCGCAATGACCTCCTCCAACTTCGAATACGCTGTGAATCACACGCGCGTGCTTTACGCGCCCTATCGGCGTATTGAATCCTTTGGGGAAACGAGGTTTCATTTTCTGATGGTGAGCGAATCGATGGATGCTGTCGGAGAATGCAGGGTACGCAGTGGGTATGTTGAGGCGGGCAGACCGTGCATCCTCAAACCAACTCACTTGCGAGGGATAGAGACGGAGGGATTCAGCGCTGAGGCGGCCAAGCTCTTTGAGTGGATGCATGAGCGGGGAATGCCACTGAGAGCCTTGGTGCAATATGGATTTCAATTCAGCAGGTCGGAGGTGCACGAAGAATACCTGCATGAGGACGTGAGAGATGTAGCCGAGCGTTTGGTGCGTGAGGCGGAGAGTTCGGGCGATATGCTGAGAGCAGTCATTGAGGGCGTTGACGACGCTTGGGAAGTTTCTCTACTCTGTTTTATGCTCGAAATGATTCAACAATCCCATGAGATTAATCTTTTCGATTTTAAGCGTCGCGGTCTGTTGTAACCTCTCGGTCACAGCCCAAGACAATTACTCCTTATGGCCACGTCGCCCGGCTGAGCTGGAGCAGGCTCAACGCCTGATCAACAATCATCAGTACGACCAAGCTCTCTCCCTGCTCTCTCCTTTCGTGAACAAGCGAAGTCTTGCCGGTCATGAAGCCCGGCACATCGTCAGCGAGATCCTCAAGAGACGCTATCTATCTGCCCGACATCCGCACGTACGACGACATACCGTACGGCGTGGAGAAAATATTGAAAAAATTGCGGCCTCTTACGGAAGCTCCAGTGATTTTCTTATACTCATCAACGGCATGCTTAATCCCTCCAACCTCCGGGTTGGTCAACACATTTACGTGGCCCCCCTCAACCTGAGAGCCGAGCTCGACATAGAGGAGCGAGAAATTACTACATGGGACGGTAATCGTCTTGTGGCTTGCTACGACGTAATCCCGGAACAAAACCTCAATCAAGGTGAAAATGAAGAAACACAAGTTAAGGAACGGGAGGGGGAACTGAATGGTGCACGCATCCCACGCAGCTCCTCCATCTTCGCCTCCAGTAACCGTATCTTGCGCCTTGCAAATGGGATCGTCTTTATGAATCCCTCTCAGAGCATTCAAGGTGGAAGCCACGTCCAGATGAAGCCCAAAGATCTGAATGAGCTCTCCCTGCTGTTGCGCAATGGTGCCAGGGTTTCCATTGTCCGCAAGCCTGATCAATTTGATCCCTACGCGACGCAGAACGGGGTACCCTCTCCTCAAGTGACAACGGGAAGTGCATCTCGCTAACGCTCTCCTCTTTTGTATTCATTCAGGGAGGATTTTTTTTGGAAGCTCAGCAACAAGCCGAGGAAATTTTCTATCCCCATGGAGGAGAAGGACCGGTGCATCTCACACTGCACTTTCTCGAATTCACCGCTATCGTGTCATTGAAATGAGGAGCATCAATCACGCCTCACTTCCATTATTTCTTCTCTCCATGTGAAGCCGGATGACGAGGACGAACTCCGATGTAGTTGCGCACAGCCTTAAAGCCGGGGCGACTGACGCCCGCTGCTCTATCCCAAAAAGAACATGAGCTGCCCCCGTCCAAATTCAGGGCGGCAGCAACACGAAAATCTCCAAAAGCTTTCTCGGTTGTGAGCCACGTCGCCAACTCCCGGAGCGTGAGTGGAGAAGTAACAGCTATGCACCATAGCCCTGCTCCGTTCGTAGCAATAAAAGTGCGCATAGCTCGGCGAGTGCTCTCCAGTCCGGAGACTGCCTTGCCTTGCTCCACGAGAAAGGGTCCCCCCTGAATAGCTTCCCTCATACTGCGCACAGGCATACTCATGTTACGGCTGCGCTCTAAACGAATACCCTTCCCTGTATCGTACACAACGCCGGCTACCGTGAAAGAACCATAGGCCGGTGGTGAAATTGAGAAGCCCTCATGACAGACTAGGCCAATGGGCGTTCGTGCCGGATCCGTTCCGAAATACCCCCCATTGATACCAGCCACACAGCGATGGCGGTGCATGGCCGTTTCCAACGAGCCGTAACGGGGAGTGGTCCTCCCTTCGTCAACGATACAGAGTCCCATCTCCGAATCCCGAAAAAGGTGCATTTCGATTCGCTGCTGATCAGCTCCAAGCAAGCCCAAAATACCTCCCCCTTGTGTCTTTGAATCCCGGGTAAAGGCGCGATATTCGGCCGCACACATCCCTGTGAGCAGCAATATAACAGCGATAATCCTACCTATCACTCCTGCACTCTACCATATTTTCCACCACAACGCAAGCCACCCCGTTCGAGCAATCGAATTTGCGTATATGCTCCCAAAGTATATGTTTCAAGAATTCATCGCCTGAGTCACATCATTACCCTTCCCGTTTCGAGCCAAGCAATTCCCGGACGCCACATGTGCAAACAAACAGGAAAGCTGAATCTGCTAACCCTGTGCCGACAAAACGCCTTCAAAACGCATCGTCAAGGGAATAAAAGCCGTGATGCCCCATCAACCAACCCGCAATGATGGTCGCGTTGACTTACACGATTGTTCCGCCGTATAGATAACGGCAATACCTCCACAGAGAGATAGTGAAATCGGGTTTGAATAGCCGGTACTGCGAAGCAATTGAAACATTTTCCCCTCGCGAGGGAATTGTTCAATGCTCCGTCCAAGGTACGCATACGCTCCCTTCCGGGACGTGAGCCAACCCGCCATCAGCGGCAATATGCGATGCAAATACAACCGGTACGCTTCTAAAACAATGCCTTGGGGCATGGAAAAGTCCAAAATGAGGAGGTGACCGCCCGGACTCAAAACACGACGAAACTCCCTCAGAGCTGCCGCATAGTTCTCCATGTTGCGCAGTCCGAACGCCACCGTGAGAACATCAAAACTCCCGTCTTTAAAAGGGAGCTGCATCGCATCCGCACAGATAGTTTGCTCCAAACCTCTCCGACGGGCTATTTGCAGCATGGATTCGCAAAAATCCGTGCCGACGACATCAATCTCCGGAAACTCTCGTTTGATGGAAAGAGCCAAGTCACCCGTTCCCGTTGCTACATCCAGCAAATGGACAGGCTTCCACTCAGAGATACATTCCAGCACTCTCAAGCGCCAGAGGATATCCATCCCCAGTGAAAGCACATGATTCGCCAGCACGTAACGCTCCGCTATGGAGCTGAATAAAGAATGAACGTATCCAGAATCCGGCATGACTCTTACTTACCGTTCCATACGCACCTTGAGAGCTTCAGCAAACGCACTCGTGGAGAGTTCCGTGGCGCCGCACATCATTGAAGCCAGGTCAGCAGTGACCTGTTTATCCGCAATGGTTCGCTGAATGGCACTCTCAAGCACGTGGGCCGCCTCCTCCCAGCCGATGTAACGGAGCAGCATCTGCGCGGAAAGAAGGAAGGAGCATGGATTCACCTTATTGAGTCCGGCGAGTGAAGGTGCTGTACCATGGGTAGCTTCAAAGATTGCGTGTCCTGTATCATAATTAATATTAGCTCCCGGAGCAATGCCTATACCACCTACCTGCGCTGCAAGAGCATCCGAACAGTAATCCCCATTCAAATTGAGTGTAGCTACTACCGAATGCTCCGCAGGGTGCAGTATAATCTCCTGCAAAAAAGCATCACAAATGCAATCCTTCATGATCATGCCATCCGGCAACTTGCGCCAAACTCCATTATCCATCCGCTGTGCTCCGAACTCGCGTTCTGCCAGTTCATAGGCCCAATCGCGAAAGGCGCCTTCTGTGAACTTCATTATATTGCCTTTGTGAACGAGAGTGACAGACGGGAGAGAATGCCGTTGTGCATATCGAATGGCGGCTCGCACAAGTCGTTCCGTCCCTTCTTTAGAGACGGGTTTGATACCGAAACCGGAAGTCATAGGGAAACGCACCTTCGCGGCTTGCTGCGGGTAATGAGAGGAAAGCCACTCCCAAAGGGCAGCCGCCTCATCACTGCCGGCGGCAAACTCGATGCCGGCATATATATCCTCCGTATTCTCGCGAAAGACAACCATATTGACCTTGCCCGGTTCCTTAACCGGAGTCTCTACCCCCTCGAAATACTTCACAGGGCGCACACAACAGTAAAGATCTAAATTCTGGCGGAGTGCCACGTTCAATGAGCGGATTCCCCCGCCCACGGGTGTAGTGAGAGGTCCCTTGATGCCCACTAGACACTCCCGAAAGGTCTGCACCGTCCCATCCGGTAACCATGTACCGAACTTGTCGAACGCCCTCTTCCCCGCGTATACTTCCATCCACTCCAATCGTCGGGTCTCTGAATAGGCGACTCTCACGGCCTCTTCAATGACCCCTTGAGCCGCATTCCAAATGTCCGGTCCAGAGCCATCGCCTACAACGTAAGGAATGATCGGCACATCTGTCACACGGAGTGTCCCGTCACTCTGCATAGAAATTCGTTCCGGTTTCTTCATTTTGTATAACTTTGAAGATTAGTCCCTCTCCTTTTTTTTGCAGCTCTCATGCGTGGTATTGTATCACTTTTCTGTCATGATGGCAAGATGATCTTGTTTCGTTGCGGCTCGTTGGGTCCACGCGTCCCAACAAAAACGCTACCCCGGAGGCACCTGACGATGACAATTTACGGTTTGATTTAGACATTAGCGTGACGGGGTCGCTGCGATCTACCTCCTCTCAAAATTAAATGATGTCGCACTTCCGACTTGACGAAATCGGAGGAGTGATGCTTTTAATAAAACGACTTTCTCAAATCTCATGCCGAAACAACTCATCATTGCAGAGAAGCCGAGCGTGGCAGCCGATCTGGCTCGAGTGCTTGGGAAAAAGTATGGGAAAATGACGAAGGACGAGACTGTGGGCGGTTTCTCAAATGACAAGTTCATCGTAACCTCAGCCGTGGGTCACCTCGTGGAACAAAAGAAGCCTCAGACGAAGGAGGGGAAGAGCTTGCCATGGAAGATGGAATATCTTCCGGTGATGCCGGAAGAAATGGAACTGGAGCCCATAGCCCGATCTGCCGACCGCCTGAGGAAAATTTTAAAACTTGCGCGCAGCAAGGAAGTGACCTCCCTCGTCAATGCCTGCGATGCCGGTCGCGAGGGGGAGCTTATCTTTCGCAACATCGTGCGTTTCGGCGGCATCAAAAAGCCTCTCTTCCGCCTATGGATGCAGAGTATGACGGATGAGTCTATCCTCGAAGCCTGGAAAAGTCTCAGAAACAATGAAGATATGTTGGCGTTGGCGGATGCTGCGGTTTGCCGATCAGAGGCCGACTGGCTGGTTGGGTTGAACAGCACCCGTGCCCTCACTGTCCTGCAATCAGCCGCCGGCGGATTCCACGTGACCCCCACGGGGCGAGTGCAGACCCCGACCCTGGCCATATTGGCGGCACGACAGAAAGAAACTCTCGCCTTTGAACCGGAAACCTACTACGAAGTACATGCCGAATTCCATGTCAAGGGGGGGACCTACAACGGCAAGTGGGTAGATCCTGACTTCAAACGCGATGAGACACAGTCGCAAAAAACTCGTGAGCGCATCTGGAATGCCAAGCTAGCTGCAGAAATAGCAGAGCGTTGTAGAGGCAGAGAGGCCGAAGTCCAGGAAACCAAGAAACCGGTCTCCATGCCTGCTCCCCTGCTCTTTGATCTCACCTCCCTGCAGAAAGAAGCAAGTAACCGCTTCGGTTTTTCTGCCAGTCGCACCCTTCAACTCGCCCAGGAATGTTATGAGAAGCACAAGGTCCTCACGTACCCGCGTACGGATTCCAAATTCCTGCCGAACGATTATCTGCGCATCGCTGGTGCAACAGTACACTCCATTGCAGAACATCTTCCTGAGTACGCTCCCTTCGCCCACAGCATTTTGGAGCACAAGTCCATCCGTCCTTCCAAGCGCGTATTTGACAGCTCCAAAGTGAGCGACCACTTTGCCATCATCCCCACCGGACGCTTTGTCAATCTCAGTGGAGATGCCGCGCGCATCTTCAACCTCGTCGTGCAGCGCTTTCTCGGCGTCTTTATGCCGAATGCCGAATATGAGGATACGGAGCGCTTAAGCATCATCTCCGGTCCGGAGACGAAAGATTGCTTTGTGACGCACGGTCGCGTGTTGCTCAATGCGGGCTGGCGCACCCTCTATTTTGCCTCCGACCGCAAGAAAAAAGATGAACTCTGCGCCGTCGAACCGGGCGAGAAAGCCGCCGTCTATGCTCTTGAAGTCGTAGAAGATCAAACGAAGCCTCCCGCAGCCTACACGGAAGCTACATTGCTTACAGCTATGGAAAACGCTGGCAAACTCGTCGAGGACGATGAACTTGCTTCCGCCATGAAGGAGCGAGGACTGGGCACTCCCGCCACGCGGGCATCTATCATTGAGGGGCTACTCGCCCAAGAATACATTGCTCGAGATGGCAAGGATCTGGTTGCCACGCGCCGGGGGATGGAACTCATCGATCTGCTTGCCAAGATCGGCATTGAAGGGCTCTCCAGTCCGGAGCTCACAGGGGAGTGGGAATACCGCCTCAAGCAGATGGAAAACGGCAAACTGAAGCGCAAGGACTTCATGCGAGACATCCGCACCTATACGCAGGACATCGTTACCTCCGTGAAGAACTATATGCAGAACGGCAAGAATCCGGATCTGCCCATTGTCTGTCCCTCTTGCGGTGAGAAGGGTCTCAGCAGCCGTGTGGATTCCGTCATTTGCCGCCACTGCAAATTCAAATTACGCCGCAACTTGGCAGGGATGAACCTTTCCGATACACTTATTGAGCAGCTCATTACTGAGGGCTCGCTCCCGGTGATGGATGGCTTCCGCTCCAAATTCGGCAAAAACTTCCGCGCCGGTATCAAACTGATCAAACCTTCCTCCGAAAAACGCGCATGGAAAACGGAATTCTACTTTGACAAGGACGATAAAAAAGATGCCTCCGACGAAACGGATTCCCGCATCTCACTCGGTGAGGTGGAAGTACAAGGCTTCGGCAAAAAGGAGCTCTTCGAGACGGAAAAGAATTGGGTCATCCCCGACCTGCCTAAAAAGTCCGGCAACGGGGGATTCAGCGTGGCGCGCTTCATCCTGGGGAAAGAAATCACTTCGGAGCAACTCCTCTCCATCCTCTCCACGGGAAAGAGCGAACTCATTTCCGGATTCATTTCCCAGCGCACTCAGAGACCCTTTGATGCCTTTCTTGTGCTGGATGTAGCCCGCGGCGGCGTAAGCTTTGAATTTCCTCCTCGTGAGAAGATTCGGAAAAGTTCCCCTAAAACTGGTAACGGTGAAGAAGTTGCCCCGTTGGATATCTCCAAGGCAACCGACCACGGTTCAATCCATGTAAAAGGCAAGGGGGAACACAGGCTTCTCTCTGCAGACGATGGCTGGCACGTGCAGGGGCTCTCCTATGCCAAGGGTCGCAAACCTCTCGTTATTCCACGCATGATGTGTGAAGTTGAACTCACAGCGGAGCTGGTCATTCATCTCCTCACCAAGGGCAAGAGTCCGCTCATTAAGGATTTTGTGAGCCGAAAGAGTGGCAAAAAATTCGAGGCCTATCTCGTGTTCAACTCCACTTCCGGCCGCATTTCCTACGAATTTCCGCCGAGAAAATAAGATGGAAACGAGCCATGCGCGCAGATTCCTGCCGGATATTTTCACCGGCGGTATTGTTTTGAGCATCTTGCTAGGACTTTTTCTGCCGTGCGGTGGATCCGTGGGTACCCTCTTTGCTTGGCTCACGGAAATAGCCATCGTGTTGCTCTTTTTCCTGTATGGAGTAAAGCTCTCGCGCCAATCCGTCATTGACGGCATTCTCCACTGGCGCTTGCAACTTCTTGTTTTGCTCTCAACGTTTGCGCTATTCCCTGTCATGGTCTGCCTCAGCCGTCCCCTGTTGGAGCAACTCGTGGGACCCGCTCTTTTCGCCGGGCTCCTCTACGTGGCATGTCTCCCATCCACCGTGCAGAGCAGTATCGCATTCACTTCCATCGCCGGGGGCAACATACCCGCCGCCGTCTGCTCCGCATCCATCTCCAGCCTCGTCGGTGTCTTTGTCACCCCCCTGCTCGTAGGAATCCTCTTCTCTACGAACGGCGGGAACGGCGCTCTTGTCGGTCTCAACGCTGTCCTCACCATCAGTTATCAGATTCTCCTCCCCTTTGTTCTCGGACAATTCGCTCAGGGCTGGCTCGGATCCTGGGCCTCTCGTCACCGCTCTCTCATCAACAACAACGATCGCCTCACCATCTGGCTCGTAGTCTATACCTCCTTTTCCTCGGCCACCGTCCAGAACTACTGGCAGCAACTCGACTTCCGCCACCTGCTGGGTCTCATCGCCGCCTCTCTCCTCCTACTTGTAGTTATTCAGAGTCTCATCTGGGTTACCTGTCGATTCCTCCATTTTGGTCAAGTAGACTCCATCACCATCCTTTTCTGCGGCTCGAAAAAAAGTCTTGCCGTGGGCGCTCCCATGATGCTCGCTATCTTCGATTATGCAGACAATAACCTGCTGCTTCCTCTCATGGTTTTCCACCAAGTGCAACTCATGGTCTGCGCCCGACTTGCTGCCAGATGGCATAAACATATCGGCGAGTGAATATATGAAGCAAATCACTTCACGTCTCTCCGGCGACAACAAACAGGAAACCGTTACCCTCTCGCCACACTATCAAACGGGAATTTGTGTGCTGAACAATCACTCCAACATAACTCGAAACGAATGGAGTGGCTGAGATTCACCTGTTTGCTGTGGCTTGAAATGGTGCAGGGAGTTTGCTATAATGCGAGAAGCTTAGAATATGGAAGATTTGTTTTCATACGTGGAAAGGGAGCAAGGGGACGGGGAATCGAGCGAGAAAGCCCGGTATAAGGAATTGTGTGAGATAATCCGGAAAAATAATGAGCTCTACTACGCGAAAGCTCAACCGGAAATAACGGACGCAGAATACGACCGATTGTACCGAGAACTGGAGGATATCGAGGCGGAGCATCCAGACTACATCACGCCGGCATCACCAACACAGCGCGTGGGGAATGACCTGTCGGAAGGCTTTGCAAAAGTGACCCATCCTCAACCGATGCTGAGCATCGATGATATCTTCGAGCAGGAACCCACCCCAGGAGCGGAGTCGGATCAGGCACTCATTGAGCTGTACGAACGCCTCAGCGAAGCTCTGGGGGAGGAGAAACCTCACGTTGTCATTGAACCAAAGATCGATGGTTGCGCGGCGACTCTCTACTACCGCAAAGGACGGCTGCTGTACGCTGCAACGCGCGGCGATGGGAAAGCGGGAGATGACATCACGGCGAACGTACGCACGATAAGCAGCGTTCCTCAGCAATTGCCGGAGGGTGCTCCGGAAGTACTGGAAGTTCGCGGAGAAATCTATATGCCATCCGCAGAGTTTGATGCCCTCAATGAGCAGCGGGATGCGGATGGATTGCCATCCTTCGCCAACCCTCGCAACGCCACTGCCGGCACCATCAAGTTGCTGGACCCCGCGGAGGTGGCACGCCGTCCCCTTCGCTTCCTTGCGCACGGAATCGGAGCTTACGAGGGAGAAGAACTTCGCTGCATGGATGACTATGAGCGCCTGCTAAGCCGCATGGGAATTCCGTACAACAAGCCGATCCTGCACGCGCGGAGTCTGACAGAATTACGCCTTGCTGTGAAAGACATGGATACCCTGCGCCGCAAACTCGGATTCGGCACAGACGGAGCAGTGATCAAGCTGGATTCCTACGCTCAACGCGCACAGCTGGGCGCCACCGCACGGGCTCCCCGCTGGGCGGCGGCATTCAAATACCTACCGGAACAAAAAGAGACGAAACTGCTCAACATCATTATCCAAGTGGGACGTACCGGCGTGCTCACACCGGTGGCCGAGCTGGCGCCCGTGCTCGTCTCCGGCTCCACGGTCTCACGCGCCACCCTGCACAATCAGGATGAGATCGCGCGTAAAGACATTCGCATCGGCGACACCGTTCTCATTGAAAAAGCGGGCGAGATTATCCCCTCCGTGGTAAAGGTCATTAAGGAAAAGCGATCAGCAGACGCCCTGCCGTACAACCTCGTTCAGGCCGTGGGGAGCGCCTGTCCGAGTTGCGGGGCGCCCATCGCACAGGAAGAGGGGCAAGTTGCATGGCGTTGCACCAATTTTACCTGCCCCGCGCAGATTGTCACGCGCACGACATACTTCTGCTCCCGTGCTGCGCTGGACATTGAAAACCTCGGAGGCATCGTGGCAGAATCGCTCACGAAACAGGGGCTCATCCACTCGCCGTTAGATCTCTTTCGTCTCACGAAGGAGGAGCTCGGCGCTCTGAATCTGGGCACGGCGGAGGAACCTCGCCGCTTCGGTGAGAAAAATGCGGCTAAGGCGCT
This sequence comes from uncultured Akkermansia sp., assembly GCA_947628035.1. Taxonomy (GTDB): domain Bacteria; phylum Verrucomicrobiota; class Verrucomicrobiia; order Verrucomicrobiales; family Akkermansiaceae; genus Akkermansia. Next base: position 33,277 of record CANQYL010000012.1, read on the forward strand.
TGAAGCCTTACAACGTGCACGCACCCTTCCACTGGAACGCTGGCTCACAGCCTTCGGCATCTCATCCATCGGAGCCGTAAAGGCACATGACGTCTCTATTTACCACGCAAACCTAAGGCAGGTAGCAAACTCCGATTTCCTGCGGATCGTGGTGCAGTTGGAAGACGACATCGACACGTACAACAACCTCAACCCCGGAGCCGCAAAAAACAGAGGAAAGGATAAAATCGAATTGGAGAATAGGCGACAGGAACTTCGCCGAGACAAAATTGATGCTGTTGCCTCCCCTTATCTCAAGCGCGGATACATCAGGATCGAGGCGGACGGTCCCAACAAGCTGCACCTTGTAAATCCCATCGGCTCTCTTTCAAGTCGCAAGTTGCTCGCCTACTGGCAATCCTCCGCCGGGAAACAGGTGATGGAAACTCTCCGAGAACTTGATATCAACCCGGTATCGTCCTGCTATGAGGAGGACAGAGGAGCGGCGGAATACGGTCCGTTGCAGGGGAAAACATTTGTGCTGACAGGAAGTTTGAGTATACCGCGCGACGAGATGGAACGGCTCATCACAGCGGCGGGGGGCAAAGCCACCGGTTCCGTGACAAAAAAGACCCATTACCTCGTAGCGGGAGAGGGAGGAGGGAGCAAACGAGAAAAAGCCCTTTCTCTCGGAATTCCGATCATCGACGAGGCGACTCTGCGCAGCATGATGAAAAATGATTTCCCCACCCCATGAACCCGAGCATACTGATCTACGGCACCATTGCCATCGACACGCTCATTACCCCGGAGGGTCGGGCAGACTCGGTGGCTGGAGGCTCCGGTTTGTACGCTGCGCTGGCGGCGCGGCTTCTGACGGAAGATTTGGCAATGTTGGGCGTAGTAGGGGAAGATTTTCCCAAGGAGTGGAGGAAAGAGAGCGAGGAGAAAGGAGTTAGCTTCCAACACGTCGTCCAACTCCCCGGCAAAACCTTCTCCTGGGTTGGGCAGTATGAGAGTGATATGAATCTGCGCACCAGCCTGCGCACAGAGGAAGGGGTGCAAGCCGAGTGGCATCCTTTGTTACCGGAAGACCTTCGAGAGAACTGCCGCATCATTGCGGCGGCGAATGTGACGCCTCCTCTGCAATACGCCCTGCTGGAGCAGGATGAGCCACGTCACTGTTTGCGTCTGGCAGACTTCATGAAGAGTTGGATCATCCGCGAACGCAACTACACCGAGAAATTGCTCAGTGTCGTGGACATAGCTCTCATGAATGACGAGGAAGCACGAGAATACGCACAGTGCGACAATCTGCAAGAAGCAGGCTGCCGCCTGCTGCAGAGCGGTCCGACCTACGCCATCATCAAACACGGAAGCAACGGCTCATCTCTCTTTTGTCAGACGCCTGACGGTTCCCTTCGCACGTTTCACTGTCCTGCACTTAAAATACCGCGAGCGGTGGATCCGACCGGCGCCGGGGACTCCTACCTGGGCGCACTGTGCGGCTACCTTCTACCCCTTTGCAAAGATGGGAAACTGCCGAGTGAAGATGCTCTGCGGCGCGGGATGGAGTACGGAAGTGTCGTAGCGGGAGTTACCTGTTGTGCATTCGGTATAGAATCTTTGCGGAGACTGACACCTCCACGGTTAGGCATACTCATGAAAGAGTATCTGTCTCAGAAGGATGAGACTCCATCTTCTCCTCCTGTTTTCTGATTCTGCTGAGTTCTTGACGCTTAAGGGCAATATCTCTCTGTCCCAATTTATCAGCCCGAATCTTAGCGAGACGGTACACAAAGTAGAGCATGCAGCACCCGATGCCAATGAGAACCAGACCGGAGGAAAACATACTCAGGCTGTAAAGCAACGGGATACTCAATACAGAGGTAAACCCGAGAGCGCAGGAGGCAGAAACCGCCACGGGACTCTCGTAAAAAGCACCGTACCACAAAAACGCTAACGAATACGCCAAGGCAATGAATGGTCCCGATGGCAGCAGTAAAATGGAAGGCAGGATGACCAACGCCGGCAGAACCAATGTGTTGGCGGCAAGAAAGACGATAAAAGGAGTGGAGAACGTCTGAAGTCCTCGTCTGCGTGTCCAATAAAGATGCCCTGCCGTAAACAGGAGCGGGACAGCGAGGAAAGTGATGAGAAGGCGTTCCCAGCTACTGCCATCCTGTCGGCTATCCCACAGAGCATACAGCTCACACAACGCGCCGAGCAAAATCAGCAGCGCAGACATCCCCATCACGGTCTGCAACAAACTGCGAGGAACCCCTCCGACCGTTGCTTCCCCGGACTTCTTTCCTCCATCCGATTGAGGGACAACCACCGGCGCAAGGCTCTCCGACTCATCGATCTGCAGGGGTTCCGCATCAACGGCTTCCTTGCCCTCTGCTTTTCTCTCTTCCATGACGCGACTCTGTTGCTACTTCTACCGACGACGAGTTGCTTTCTTGCGGGCTGCCACGCGCCGCTTGGAGACATTTACCTTACGCACGACACGCGCACGTTTGCCGGATGTCCTCGTCCGTTGAACTACCTTGCGAGAGGAGCTGGGTCTGTAATCTGAATCACGCACCGGTGTACGAGCCGTCTGAGCGGCAGCGATGTACGCCTTGCGTTGGTCGCTCAGAGAGTAGTTTGCCGCATTCTGATCGCGAAAATAAGCACGGTAGGCAGGATCGACCTGCCCGATGTGAACCACGGCGTCATTGTAATTGCGTACACCGACACTCCCCCCCGAAGGAAGAGTCTGCTGACAAGCCGCGCATGCCATACTCGCAACAACCACCAAAAAAATCTTTCTCTTAGCAGTCATCATGGAGCAACAGCATTGTAGAGGTTCCCCGGCAAACTCGTAAAATAGCGCAAAATGCCCTCTGCAGTACCGCAACTATCCAATAGGCAGACACAGGATAGAAGGCTTATCATGACTAATATCTTACGCATAAATTTTTGTCGGTACATCCGCTTGTCCTGTTTTCTATTCTATCATAGTATCTCCGTCCTGCCAACTCTAAATCAACGGTTCTTCAAAATTTGTGGATCGCAAAATTAAATGCAACAGGTTCTTGGCACAAAAAAGGGTGCCAAGAAGTTCAAAGTATGCTAGAGTAA
>CANQYL010000013.1 GCA_947628035.1 uncultured Akkermansia sp.
GAATGCAAGGCTGAAGTGCCGATTTTTTATCTTATCCCTTCAGTATCTGTCTCAGCGAATTTGCCGGAGGTCCCAATGGATTAGTTGCTACAAATTCTTTCTTGACAGGGGAGGAGGGGGGTGGTAGTTTGAGGAGTGTACGAAGATGCGCCGCATGATGCAAAGGCTAGCGATGGTGGTACCCGCCGTGGGCTGTATGGCTTGCGGCGCGGAGGAGGGGCATGAGGGATTGAGTGCGGGGGCGCCGGTGCTTTGGGAGGTGCCGATACCGTTTTGGGAGGGGCACAGTTTGCCGATCAGCAACTCGCTGTTGATGATGGCGGCGGCAGTTCTTTTGATTACCCTTGTGTTGCGGTTAGCGACGCGGAAGATGCAGACGATCCCGCACGGGCTGCAGAACTTTGTGGAGTGGGTGTTTGAGCTGCTGTACAACTTTGTGGAGGGACTTACGGGGAAGAGGCTGGCGAAGAGATATTTCTGGTATTTTGCGACGGTGTTTTTGCTGATATTGGTGAGCAACTACATGGGGTTGCTGCCGGGAGTGGGAGAGATTACGTACAAGGGACAGCCCCTTTTGCGCGGGGCGAACGCGGATCTCAACGTCACCATCTTCCTCGGTTTCTTTTACGCGATTCTCTGGTTCATTTGGGTGTTGCGTGAGCAGGGGCTCACCCATTTTCTGACGCACACCTTCGGACCGAAAGGAGGTCTCACAGGATTTTTGAAGTACGCACTGCTACCGATATTCTTCTTCGTGGGTCTCATCGAGATCCTCTCCATCTGCATACGTCCCGTTGCGCTCGCGGCTCGACTCTTCGGCAACATTTTTGCCGGTGAGGCCATCCTGGAGCAAATGGGCGGCATCAGCTTTGCGGCCATGCTTCCGTTCGTGGCACTGGAGCTGATCGTGGGATTTGTGCAGGCGCTTGTGTTCCTCATGCTCACGGCAATCTTCCTGAAGACGCAGGTGGGCGGTGAGGAGGACGAGGAGGAAGCCCACGCAGAGACATAACCCCTTTCTCCCGCGCCGGATCATGAAGCAAAACGTGACGGGGCGGGGAAACCAACAACGAACCAACAATACTACACCATGTTACCCATCATCGCAGAAGCTGCCATCGCGAAGGCCGGACTCGTCGTCATCGGCGCAGGTCTCGGTATTGGTCTTATCGGCATGAAAGCCGCTGAATCCACGGGACGCAACCCCGGATCTTTCGGTAAGGTGCTCACCATCTCCATCCTTCTCGCCGCACTGGTGGAAGGCGTGGCGTTCGTGGCCATTTTCATGGGCTGATGCCCGGAGACGGCCCACAGATGAGCGGAGTCGGGGGCGCTGAACTCTAGAGACGATTGCGCACCCGCCCGCCCCATCTGATACCTTTCCTCTTCCTCGGATTCGATACCTGCAACAAACATACTCGCCTCGCTCCTCCTCTATGAACACACTCTTCCTTGCGGCTTCTTTCAGTGAGATGGTGGACAACTTCGGACTGCACACCGAGGCTTTCATTGCCCACTTCATTGCATTTGCCATTCTTGCGGCGGTGGTCGTTTTCTTCGGCATCAAGCCGGTGATGCGGCAGCTTGAGGAACGGCGGGAACGCATTCGCGAAGGGGAGGCCATGCACGCACGCAGTGAACAGGAACTGGCCGATGTGCAGGAGAGGAGTCAAGGCATCGTGAATGAGGCGCGTGATCAAGCCAAGGGAGAGCTGGAGCACGCCCGCAAGTTGGCGGAGACCTTGCGCGAGGATTCGGCCGCTAAGGCAGAGGCGGAGGCGAAGGGCATCCTTGAAAATGCTCATCAACAGGCTCAAATTGATGCTCGACGGCAGGAGGAAGCTCTGCGCGGGGAATTCGCTCGTCTCCTGGCGCAAGCGACCCAGCAGGTGACCGGCAAGGTGCTCACCGAGGCGGATCACCGTGCCATCAACGCAGAGGCGATCAATCATCTCCCGTAAGGTTTTTAGCTTTTTTACTGACACCCCCAACGGCAGCGTCCCCATGAAGATCATCAAAGACATCCAGGCACAAGCGAGGCAGATGCTCCGTCTCTGCCTCGATGAGGCCGGGAGACTTCTTGAGGATCGTGTGCGCATAGTGTCCGCCACCGTGGTCGAAAAGAAACCGCGGCACGCGGCGGAGCTGCTTAGCGCATTTACCTCACTGGTGCGTCTCGAGCAACAGCGGCATACCGCGACCGTGCAGAGCGCCGTGCCGCTCACGGAACAGGAGCAGACAGCCATCCGCACGAAACTGGACGCGAAAAACCCGGGACTGCGATACGACTGGCAAGTGAAGCCGGAACTCATCGCAGGGATCCGCGTCTGCGTCGGGGATCGGGTAACGGATGCCAGTGTCCTCGCGCGCATCAAGCAACTCGCCCACAAGATTAACTTTCATCACGACGAATTTTCCAACCTACACCCATGAGCAACATCATCCAAGAACTCGAAGCCCAGATCCGCAACATCACGACCGAGGCGGTCAGTGAAAATGTCGGCACCATCAAATCGATCGGTGATGGGGTGGCCCACATTGAGGGACTCAGCAACGCCATGCTCAATGAGATGATTGAGTTTCCCGGCGGAGTCATGGGGCTCGCCATGAACCTCGAGGAAAACGAAGTAGGCGCTGTGCTTATCGGTCAGAGCAGCGGGCTGAAAGAGGGTGACAGCTGCAAGACCACGGGACGCCTGCTGAGTGTGCCGGTGGGGCCCGGACTGCTGGGGCGTGTTGTGGACACCCTAGGCAATCCGCTGGATGGCAAAGGTCCCATCACGGCGGCGGCCTACTATCCGGTGGAGAAAATCGCTTCCGGCATTATTTCCCGTCAGGGGGTGAACCAACCGGTGCAGACAGGTATCTTGCCCATCGACGCCATGATCCCCATCGGACGCGGACAGCGCGAGCTCATCATCGGCGACCGCTCCACGGGCAAGACCGCCATCGCAACGGACACCATTATCTCTCAGGCACGGCAGAACAAGCTGGCGGAGGAAGGAAAGCTGCCGGGACACCGTCCGCTCCTGAGCATCTATGTGGCCATCGGGCAGAAGAGGGCGAACGTGTCACGTCTTGTGGCAAAACTGGAAGAGAGCGGAGCGCTGCCGTACAGCATCATCGTGGTGGCGTCCTCCAGCGACTCTGCCGCCATGCAGTACCTCGCCCCCTATGCCGGTTGCGCCATGGGAGAGTATTTCATGGATCAGGGGCAGGACGCCCTCATCGTGTATGACGATCTCTCCAAGCACGCCGTCGCCTATCGCCAGGTGTCGCTCATTTTGCGCCGTCCGTCCGGTCGTGAGGCGTATCCGGGCGACGTCTTCTACCTGCATAGCCGCCTGTTGGAGCGCGCCGCGCGCATCAACTCGGAGGGCGGGCGTAAGGGAGGGTCCCTCACAGCTTTGCCGATCATCGAGACCCAGGCCGGCGATGTCTCCGCCTACATTCCCACCAATGTCATCTCCATCACCGACGGACAGATCTTCTTGGACACGGATCTCTTCTACCAAGGCGTTCGCCCGGCCATCAACGTGGGCATCAGCGTGAGCCGCGTGGGTTCCAGCGCCCAGACGAAAATCATCAAGAAGCTGGCGGGCTCCGTGAAGTTGGATCTCGCGCAGTTTGAGGAGCTGCAGGCCTTTGCGCAATTTGGGTCGGATCTGGATGCGGCGACGAAATCCAAATTGGAGCGTGGACGTCGCATCGTGGAACTCTTCAAGCAGGGTCAGTATGTACCCAAGTCTCTCGGCATTGAAGTGATTAATCTGTACGCCGTGCAGAAGGGATACCTGGACAAGGTGCCCGTCGATTCTGTGCAGAAGGTGCGCGACCAACTGGAGGAGGAAGTGCAGGCCACAGCGCCGGATCTTCTGTCCGAGATTGAGAGCACGCGAGAGCTCACTCCGGAGATTGACTCCAAGCTCAAGAACTTCATGGAATCCTTCACCTCACGCCTCAGCGTTTAACCGCCGCCTCGCTCATGTCCAATCTACGCGACATCAAACGCCGCATCAAGTCGGTACGCAACACATCGCAGATCACCAAGGCGATGCAGATGGTCGCGTCCGCCAAGATGCGCCGTGCGCAAGAATTGGCTCTCCGCGGACGGACATACATGAGCGCCCTGGCCAACGTGCTGCACCACCTCGGAGAGAGTCTCATCATGCGAGGAGGTACAGCTCTCATGGAGGAGCGCGAGGCCGGGAGGGATCTGATCATCGTGGTCAATACGGACAAAGGGCTCTGCGGGGCGCTGAATGCAAATTTGTTGCGCGAGGTGGTGGCAAATGCGCCGGCGGATGCTTACTATTTGTGCATCGGCAACAAGCTGGCGGGTTCGTTGCAGCGGCTGGGGCGTGAAGTGGAGGGGAGCTTCAGTCTGAGCGACTCTCCTACGGAAGCGGAACTCAAGCCCATCTTCGACATAATCCGCAAGGGGTTCGACGAACGGCGCTACGCCCGAGTGCGCGTGGCGTACCAAAAGTTTGTCAACGTCATGGTGCAGCGTCCGCAGATCGTAAAGCTCGTGCCCGTGGAACCCCAGGAATTGCTGAGCGTGGCAGAGCAGGGGGGGATGCCCGATGCAGACGATGATGCCGACTTCTTGCTGGAGCCCTCGCCGGAGGCGCTGCTGGAGTCTGTGCAACGGCTGTACGTGAGCAGCATGCTGGTGCAGCTCGTGTTGGAGGGCAAGGCCTCTGAGCAGTCGGCACGCATGGTAGCCATGAAGTCCGCCACGGAGAATGCCAAGACGCTCATCGATTCGTTGACACTGGACTACAACAAGGCGCGCCAGTCGCAGATCACGAACGAGCTGCTGGAAATCACCACCGCTATGAAAGCTATGGAATAACCCCCTTCAAATACCCTAACCCATTCACTACATCATTCCCTATGAACTCAGGTAAAATCGTGCAAATCATCGGAGCCGTCGTGGACGTCGATTTCAGCGGCTCGCAAATGCCAGCGCTCTACAATGCGCTCACCGTCGATTTTGAGGTGGATGGCAAGCCTACCCGACTCACTCTCGAGGTGGAACAGCACCTTCCGGACGGCTGGGCGCGCACCGTTGCCATGAGCAGCACGGACGGCCTGAAGCGCGGCATGGAGGTGGTGGATACCGGGGCGCCGATCTCCGTGCCCGTGGGTCCGAAAGTGCTGGGACGTATCTTCAACGTGTTGGGTGAGACCGTGGACGAGAAAGGGGAGCCGGAGGTGGAGAAGCGCTATCCCATCCATCGTGAAGCTCCGAGCCTGGAGGAGCAAGCGACATCGTCTGAGGTTCTGGAATCCGGCATCAAGGTGATCGATTTGATCTGTCCGTTCTTGAAGGGGGGCAAGGCCGGTTCTTTCGGGGGTGCGGGTGTGGGCAAGACCGTGCTCATCATGGAGCTCATCAACAACATCGCCAAGGCGCACTCCGGTCTTTCCGTCTTTGCCGGGGTAGGCGAGCGCACCCGTGAGGGGAACGACTTCTACAACGAGATGAGTGAGTCCGGCGTCATCGATCAAAAGAACCCGGAGAACTCCAAGGTGGCGCTCGTGTACGGGCAGATGAATGAGCCGCCGGGCGCTCGTCTGCGCGTGGCTCTCTCCGCTCTCTCGATGGCGGAGTATTTCCGTGATGAGGAGAACCGTGACGTGTTGCTCTTCGTGGACAACATCTTCCGTTTCTCACAGGCGGGCTCCGAGGTATCGGCTCTGCTGGGTCGCACCCCGTCCGCCGTGGGCTATCAACCGAACCTCGCCGAAGAGATGGCGGGTCTACAGGAGCGCATTACTTCGACGCGCAAGGGGTCCATCACCTCCATGCAGGCCGTTTACGTGCCCGCCGATGACCTCACGGATCCGGCGCCGGCAACCACCTTCTCGCACCTGGATTCCACCGTGGTGCTGGAGCGCTCGCTCGCGGCTCAGGGCATCTATCCGGCTGTCGATCCGCTGGCTTCCACCTCCAAGGCCCTCTCTCCGGAACTCGTGGGTGAGGAGCACTACCGGGTGGCTCGCGGTGTGCAACAAACCCTCCAGCGTTACAAGGATCTCCAGGACATGATAGCGATCTTGGGGATGGACGAACTCTCGGAGGCAGACAAGCTGACGGTGAGTCGCGCGCGCAAGATTCAGCGTTTCCTCTCGCAGCCGTTCAGTGTGGCCGAGGTGTTCACCGGCATCAAGGGGCAGTACGTGCCCGTGGCGGAGACGGTGCGGGGCTTTGCGGAAATCCTCGATGGCAAGTGGGACAGCGTCCCGGAGGGCAATTTCTACATGAAGGGCGGCATCGATACGGTGGAGAAAGACTAAACGAGCAGTACCCAGCGCCACATCATGCCCCTGCATCTCAAAATCATCACCCCGTTGCGTACCGCCGTAGAGGCGGACGCACTCAGCATCCGTCTACCTGCCACGGCAGAGCAACTCGAAATTCTGCCGGGTCACACGGCTCTCATCACTGCCGTGGAACCCGGTGAACTCAGCTATACCACCACGGAACATAGCTCTCAGAGCATTTTTGTGGGCGGGGGATTCCTTCAGGTGGAGGACGACAATGCCCTGCTCGTCACGGATACTGCTCTGGACGCGGATGAGGTGGATCCCTCTTCCGTCAACGCCGCTATCGAGCAAGCCCGCAACCGCTTGCGCAATGAGCAATCCGTTCTCTCGCGCGAGGAGCAGACGCGTCTGGAAGCCATCATTGCCAAGCAGCTTGCCATGCTCGAATACAAGAACAAGCGAGCTCGTGTGCCGCATTGAGGGCTCCGGTCCACACCCGTCCCAGGAAAAACGCCTGTTGGGATCGCGTTTTTCTTGGGACACGTGTGGGCAAACGCGAGGCGTTTGCCTATTTACGATTTACGAATTACGATTTACGATATGGGGATATCGGCGGCTACGCCGCGAATTTGTCAAACGAGAAGGCTTCTTGAGATCCGTCATCATGATGGTCGCTGATTATCACGATTTTTGATGCGTATAAACGATGATTTCAATCAATAAGAGCATTCTCTCCGTTGATGAGCTTCTCTCCAATGCGTTTATCCTTGGCAAATGTCGCTTGCAATTTGGTCATAGTGTGAGATAATGAACGTAGGCGCTTATGCAGGAAGAAACAGCGGAGTACTACAAAGAACCCACTGCGAGGGAATGGGCGAGCTTTTGGACGCTCGTGGCGGTGCAGGCGCAGAATGCGTTCAATGAGAAGGCGGTACAGTTTTTGCTGATACCGTTGGGGGTGTGGCTGTGGGGTGCGAGCGGGAGTATGTTGGAGTACGGTTTGGGGGCAATATATGTGTTGCCCTACATCTTATTTGCTCCGTTGGTGGGATGGTTGGCGGACTGTTTTTGCAAGACGAGGATCATTCAGGTGATGAGTTTTGTGCAGCTCTTCGTGATGAGTTGTATGCTGTTTTGTTTTTACCAGCATGACATGTATGCCGCCATCATTTGGTTCTCGATCTTTGCCGTGCAGGCAACGATTCTGAGTCCCGCCAAGAAGGGGATCGTGAAGGATCTCTTGGGGTCGCGTTACCTGAGTTATGGTTCCGGCATTATTGAGGTGAGCATGGTCTTTGTGTTGCTCCTGGCGCAGATAGGCGTGTTTTTCCTTTTCAGCTACCTGCTGGAGTACTACACGATCCAGCAAGGAGCGACGCTTGCCGAACAGGAGGCGGGCTGGAGCGCCGTCAAGTTGCCGACGTGGATATTTATTTCCTTGGCGGTACTCGTCGCCTTGGCATCATTTGTCTTGCCTCGGTACCCGGCACGGCAGACGCGAAAATTTTCCTGGAGTCTCTTTTACGAGCACTTCGTGCAGATGAAGTACCTGTGGAGGGATCGACAGTTGAGGCTCAGCGAGCTGGGGATCAGTTATTTTTGGTGCCTCGCCGGTAGCTTGTTCCTCATCCTCATCCAGATAGCCAAGGACATGCAGATGAACCATCCCAATGTGGATTTCAGTTTGCAGTGCGGCATATTGATGGCATGGCTGGGGAGCGGTGTTGTGGTAGGCGGGGTGGTGGCATCCCGGCTCTGTATGGGCAAGAATGAGCTGGGACTCATACCCTTCGGCGCCATCGGCGTGACGATCTGCACGCTCATGCTTTCTCTTCTGGATGTCGAGAGTACGACGAGTCATGTGTTCCTCACGCTCACGGGAGCCTTCGGCGCGGCGTACCTCGTGCCGCTCAACGCCTTCTTACAGGACAATTGCGACCCCGCGAATCGTGGCAACATTATCGCCGCAGGCAACCTCTTCGATAACCTCATGGGGTTAGGCGCCGTTGGGCTCATGTGGGTGATGCACGCCTACGGAGCCAAACCGCAGGGGCAGTATTTTGTGCTCTTCCTGATGAGTGCGTTCATCATGGTGACCTCCTTGCGCCTCATCCCGCAGGAGTTCATCCGTATGGTGGGCATCTGGTGTATGCGCCTCATCTACCGTCCGCGCATCATTCATCCGGAACGCCTCCCGGAACGCGGAGGAGCCCTGCTTGTCTGTAACCACGTGACGTACGCGGACGCCCTGTTTCTCATGATGGTTTGCCCACGTCCGGTGCGGTTCATTGTGGCGGAGGAATTTATGGTGACTCGGCTGCTGGGGTGGGTCTTGGAAATATTCAACTCGTTACCGATCTCCAGCAAAAAACCGCGGGAAGCCATACGCAGCGCGGCCCACGGGATTGCTAACGGAGATCTCATCTGTATCTTCCCGGAGGGACAGCTTACGCGTACCGGCTGTCTGACTCCTATCCGTCGGGGACTGGAAAGTATAGCTCGTCGTGCCAAGGCGCCGATCATCCCGATTTACATGGACGGACTCTGGGGCAGCATCTTCTCCTACTACCGAAGCCGCTTTTTCACGAAGTGGCCGCGCCGCATCCCGTACACCTTTACGGTTGCCATAGGCGAACCTCTTCACTACCGCCGCCTGAACAGCCCTCTCGCCCTGCATTCCTTGCGTGAACTCTCCGCGCAGTGCTTAGAGTCCTCGGACTTCGGAGGACGTGAATCGCTTATTCACACGCTGGATATCATCGGGACGCGTCCGCTGGTGCATTGTGCGGGGTGTGCGCTGTCCGGCATACAGATAGCCGGAGCGCTCATAGCACGGGAAGTGCCGGCGGGGTGTCCGGAGGTGGCAGCAGATTGGTTGAGGGCGCTCATTGATATCACTTCGGACATGGAGAGCTTCCACCGCGCCTGGCTGAACGCCTCACAGGTGCACCGCGTGAACGCGCTCAAGGAAGGTCGCCATGCCCTGCTCACCACCGTCGGTCACCGCGAACCTCATGAACCTGTGCTCGCCGTGCTCTGGCCTATCATGACACGGACACCGGTGTACCTCATCAAGAACGAACGTGAGATGATCGACCCCTGCATATCGCAGATTGTTGGGAGCGCCCATATGCGGCGCATCTTGCTCAAGGCCGTACCGCCGCGGCAGATCCCCTTTTTCGATTTCAGTCTCGGGGCGGATATCTCCACTCCCAATACGCGCTGGCGTCCCTGCATGGCGACGGCTGATGGCACAGTTGTCTCCATGAGCATGAGGCGCAGTGTGGTGCGAATGAGCGACGGCACCATTCAGCTCGGGGCGCGCCCGCGTACACTGGGGCTCCTGCTGCCCGGGTTTACGGTGGAAGATTCGGGAACCACCATCATCTCCGGACCGTCGTTGGAGAAACCCTTCGCTCTTCCGGAAAAATTGTATTTGGATGAGTGCGCTTTCCTGGCTCGCTTGTCGTAACGGGACGCTCAACTCTCTTCCTGCGTGGGCGAGGAGGAAGCGTGTTTTTTGCAGAATACGAGGATAACCGCGATGTCCGCCGGGGTGATGCCGGGGATGCGGGAGGCCTGACCGATGGTAGAGGGTCGTATTCGGGAGAGGCGTTGGCGAGCCTCGGTTTTGAGAGCCGGGATGGAATCGTAGTCGATGGAGGAGGGGATTTTACGATGTTCCTGCTTGCGCATCCGGTCTGCCGCCAAACGCATACGGTGGATGTGTCCCTCGTAAATGATTTCGGTGGATACTGCATCCCAGAGTTCCCGATCCTCAGGGTGGGGAAGGAGATCCCGAGGCAGGTCGGAGAAGGAGTTCTCCGGACGCCGGAGCCAGAGCTCAAGATTGACCCCCTCCCATTTTGTCTCCCGGCAGAAAGAGATGCCTTCCTCAATGGCGCGTGCGCGCTCCTCCGCCTCTGCGCCAATTTGCTCACTCACCAGACCGAGACGTGCCGCGATGGGCGTGAGCCGCAGGTCCGCATTGTCCTGACGCAGGAGCAGGCGCATTTCGGCTCTACTCGTGAACATACGGTACGGCTCATCGGTGCCGCGTGTGATCAGGTCGTCCACCATGACGCCGAGGTAGGCTTCATCCCGGCGCAAGACAAGGGGTTCCATGCCGCGCAGGGAGAGCAGGGCATTGGCCCCGGCGAGGAGACCTTGTCCGGCGGCCTCCTCGTAGCCACTGGTGCCGTTGATTTGTCCGGCGAAGTAGAGACCGCGGATGCGTTTGGTTTCGAGGGTGGCGAGGAGTTCCGTGGGAGGGACAAAGTCGTACTCGACGGCATAGCCCGGGCGGATGATTTGGGCGTGTTCAAGACCCGGGATGCTGCGGACGATGAGCTCTTGCACGGAAGAGGGGAGGCTGGTGGAAAGCCCGTTGAGGTAGTATTCATCGGTGCTTCGTCCCTCCGGTTCGATAAAAATTTGATGTCGGGATTTATCGGCGAAACGGACCACCTTGTCTTCAATGCTGGGGCAATAGCGGGGACCGATCCCGTGAATGATGCCCGAGTAAAGCGGGCTGAGATGGAGATTTTCGCGGATGATGTCGTGAGTGCCTTGGTGCGTCCACGTGATGGCACAGGGAAGTTGTTCCGGGACAAAGTCCGCCTCAGCGAGGAAATTGAGGGTGCAGTGGGGTTGATTCGAGCGCAGGAGCTCGCGGCGGGAGCGACGGCTGAAAAGAGGAGGGGGAGAGTCGCCGGGTTGCAGCTCAAGTGAAGAAAAATCAATGGTGCTGCCCTTGATGCGAGGCGAGGTGCCTGTTTTGAAGCGAGCGAGGGGAAAGCCGTGTTTGGCGAGGGAGGAGGAGATGCTGCTGGCGGCGGCGCCCAAGCGTCCGCCGGGCAGATGCTGCTTCCCCACGTGGAGGAGCCCCCCCATGAATGTCCCGCTGCAGAGAACCACGCGCCGTGCGTTGAAAACCTGACCCCACGAGGTGCGCGCACCACGGATGCAACCGTCCTCCACGAGCAACTCCGTCGCGTCGCCTTGCATGAGCTGCAAACCGGGAGTCGTCTCCACAACCCATTTCATCCGCTGTCGGTAAGCCGCCTTGTCACACTGTGCACGCGGCGCGCGGACACTCGGTCCCTTGGAGGCGTTGAGCATACGGAACTGGAGGGCGGTGGCATCCGTGTTGAGAGCCATGGCACCGCCCAGCGCGTCGATTTCCCGCACGATGTGACCCTTTGCAAGCCCACCCACGGAGGGGTTGCAGCTCATCTGTCCGATACTGTCCAGATCATGCGTGAGCAAGGCGACCTTTCCTCCGAGGCGTGAGCCCGCGAGAGCGGCCTCAATCCCGGCGTGGCCTCCACCGATGACAAGAAGATCAAAAGACGATGACATGGACGAGAATGAGGGGCGCGATACCTAGGCTGTGAGAGCAATGATGAGCTTATGGAGCACATCTTTGGTATCGAGCTGGGTGGAAACGAGTTGGAGGTCGGCTTTGGCGCAGGCGAGCAAATGTTGCTTGGCCTTGGAGAGGGAGAGTTTGCCGAGACTGCGGGCGGCTTGGTAGATTCCGTAACAGCTTATGCTCCCATCTTTTTTCAAGGGGAGGAGCTTGCGAGCTTGGGCGGGCAAGCGGTTCAGAGCGCTCTCAAAGGAGCGGTAGCCGCCGGTGGCGTTGAGTCGGAACGTGTCGGTGAGCAAGCGCGCGCAGTAGCGACTGCGCACGGTGGGAATGATGGCTGCGCGCATGATGGTGACGCCCTGTTCACCTTGGGAGAGTTGCTCGTTGATGAGGCGGATGGCGAGTTTCGCATTTTGGCGTTCAATGGCGCGTGAGATTTCGAAAATGACGCCATGACGGGAGATGGGCACCATGAGTTCTATATCCCGCTCCTCCACGGTGCGGCGCTCCTCTCCCAGGTAGACATCCAGTTTGTCGAGCTCATTGGCGATCTGACGGGTTCCCTCATTAACCCTCTGCACGAAGAGATCCATGGCAGCGTTGTCGAAGCGCAATCCGCGCTGCTGCGCCAGCTTAAGAGTGAGCGAGGCTACCTCAGCTTCCCAACCCTCCTGGGTGATATCGATGCCGGCGAATTCTTCCATTTGGGCGGCAGATGCCATCTTTTTGAAGAAGCTGCGGCGCTTGTCCATCTCTGTCGCCTGCAGCACGAGAAAAGTTTCAGCAGGCATCTTTTTCATCACATCGACGAGTTCCTCAAGAGCGCCCTGTACCGCTTCACTGCGGGCGCCGCTTGCGCTGTCGCCCATGAAGTTGACCCCCTTAAGCCAGATCACCTTTTTGCCGCCGAACATACTCATCATTTGCAAGGCATCGCACGTCCGGCGCAGGCAGGACACGGCATCATCCACCGTTCCCACAGAGCCATCAATCACCTCATTTCCCCAACCTTCTTCCCCGGCAGTAAGTTGCGCATATTTTGCCGCCGCTGCCGCTGCCGCCGCTCCTTCATCACTCCCATAATACACGTAGCTTGAATGCCCTTCTCCCATGCCCCCAGCATAGCACATCTTATCCCCCCGCGCAAGCACAGAGAGCGCCCCTACCACGGCAAACAAATGCATTTGTTAATCCCCGCTCTTCCTGCCTCGTTGCGCACCTCTTTTTGAAAGAGATGTACAGATGCCTTGTTGTAAAGTATTATGGATGAATAACAAGAAAAACAAGACGGCTATCGAAACGGTACTGAAGATTGTTTGTTATTATGCTCGTAGACAAACGCTAAACCTTCAGTAAAAAAAATTACCGCACTTTGATCTTGACATCTCTTTCAAAAAGAGATACGCTCGCCTCGCAAATAACTATTTTTACCCTTATTTACTCCTATGAAACTTCATCTCCCTCTCCCCCTCCGTTCCGCTTTACTCGCTGTCTGCGCGGTTGGTATACTGCCTCAATATGGCAGTGCAGAAGATCAGATAATTGACCACGAACAATCTTTCCTGATGTATGTGGAGCATAATGACGCGTACGTGCAGGATTACTGGTGGACGACGTTTGATTACCAAGGCGGAGAAAATGATACAATCACGTTTACTGGTATTTCCGGACACGTTTTTTATGGATGGTACCATAACCAGATATTGCCCATAGGTGTCCCCAACTCGCCAACAATCTCTTTTAAGAACTATGCGAAGGTCGTTTTTACTGGAATTACAGAGATTGATCCAGAGTCTGAGAAAAAGGAGTTCTATGAAGCTCCGGGGATATTGACATCGTACTACTACGAGTTTGGCACTTCCGAGAATACAAGAGGAGTTTTGTTTGAGAATGTAGGTGAGGTTCAAATAACGAACAATACAGGTAAGCTTTTCGGTGGCATTACAGATACGGGCAAAAAAATTGGTGGCCTTATGCCGTATTTCAAGAACGTCGAAACTGTAACCATCGAACACAATAACTCACCAACCTATTCAAACCTCATTGGAAATATAGATAACGCTGTTATCTTTGAAGGAATATCAAAAGGAATATCCATCAGCCACAACATAGGCTCAAATGTTGACGGTGATTACGCGCTTCTGTCACGTGGCGGATTGACCGCTTCTGCTTCAGGGGACAACGTTTACTTTAGGATGGATGAAAATGAAGGGAGTACAGGTATTTCCAGTATTTTATCAGGGTGTCTTACATTAAATGATTTTGGAGAATTTTCATTGCGGAACAATAAGATAAGTAATACAAACGGCAGCGTGGTTTTTGGACTGGAAGAAGTGGCGTTTACGAATGTTCGCACTGTGGATATCACGGGGAATGAATTGCGAGCAAGAGTGGGGAATCTCTTGTCTGGTTCGATCAGCGGCGTGGAACAGATGGTTGTAGAGAACAACTACCTCAACTACGATTCTCAAACTGGAAAATATGGCACAGAGAAAGAGCCAGAAGGTCTCTTCGGAGGTCTTACTATAACCGGGGCGGTGGATCAATCTTCCTCTCTTCTCATTGCTGATAATAAGGTCGGCGGCCTTACGGCTGCAGGGGAGACGTTTATGGGACGCACGGGGAAGATGGTCATCAAAGACTTTGAAAATGTCGAAATATCGGGCAATACGGGTGGCTATTTGTTGGAAACGGAGAACGTGAACAACTTTGTGTTCAAGAATAATGAGTACATTATTGAGGATGGGTTGGATCAAACATTACCAACGGGATACGGGAAATACACCGATCATCACGGAGAGGGAATCTTATCAAATCAGAGTTGGGATGATGATGGATGGAATATCAAGGAGGCAGAGAAGTTTGAAGTGTCGAATAATAAGGCCATAGCGGATGGTGAACAACTTGGCGGCGCCATCTTTTTAATGTATAGCGATTTCAACAGATTTCCAGCAACATCCATGACTCTCAATGCGAAAAGCGTGGAGTTAGTTGATAATGCTGCGATAGGGACACTGCGGGCTTGGGGAGGAGCCATCTACGATGGCAGTTTGTATGGCATTACATTCAATGACTGTGGGAATGTGCTCATCCGAGGCAATTATGCGCAGGCAGACAAAGTAATTGATGTTGCCGAGCAGGAGCTGCTGGAAGGCGCGCTTGGGGGAGCCATTTGTTCTTTGGAAGGAAGGTGGCTTGAGTTTAAGAATAATCAATCCGTTGAAATACGGGGGAATTACATAACGGACAAGGAAACGTACCAGCTTAACGCGATTTGGGGACAAAGCCTGAGTATGATGGTCAAAGCAGGCGCGGGGGATACGTTTGCTTGTTACGATGGAATTACGGTTGATGAACTACACATCAATGGCTACAACTCAAATAATCCCGATCTCGAAGCTAGAATAGACTTGGATACCAGCTACACGGGAACGGTGATATTCTCGGGAAAATACGCGGAGGATGATTTGCGTGCTCTGAATCCCAATTACACCCAGGAAGATCTGGAAAAATCAAAGACAATATTGCTGGTGGGCGGACTCACCGTATATCGGGGTACGCTTCGCTTGGAGGATACCACGCTGGAGACAGGCTCTGGCGCGAAAGCAAAGGTTGTCGCAGGCACTCTTGAACTGGATCATGCAACGTTGCGGACAAAACAGACGTTTGATTGGCCCGGAATGGTGCTTCTCGTCAGTAAACCGGAGGCATGTGTTTCCATGAAAAATGGCTCCGTATTGGAGTTAAATGATAGGTTGGCGCCACAGGATGTATCAGTATACGGTGCGGCATGGATACCGACTGCTCGTTTCGAGGGCACGAATAATATCATCAGGAGCAATCAGCTTGTGGCCATGGGAGGCACGTGGACGTTTAATGTGACCCATGCTAATGTTACGGACCCGATTCTCAAGATCGAATTTGAGCCGAAGGGCGATGACACCTTCAGCCAATTTGATACGGAAGAGCAAGTGTTCGATATTCAGTTCGACAAAAGCACCCTGAAGAAAGGTAAATACAAACTGTTGACGTATGATGGTTCGCATGGGAGGTGGGTCTATGATGGGCAGTTTTTATTTGAAGTGCAAGGAGACGTCGCGGCTGATGATCTTGTGCATGGAGGTACCTATGGGACGTATAAGTATACAGGAACGGGCGAGTTGCCAACCATTTCCGGTATGGCAAGTTCTAAGGTAGTCGGCGTAGGCGAGGAAGAAGGGGATGTTTACCTTGTTGCTGAGGATGATAGTATTTACACCCTCTACTTCAATAACATGAATGAACCTGAGGCTCCGGCTCGCCGCCCTTCAACAACACTGACGTGGGCAGGAGGAAACGGGCAGTGGGGCGAGGGATTAGGAGGGACAAATCCTACGACGTGGGGTTCCTCGTCGGGTGTGAGTGATTTGAATTTCTACACAAACGACAAAGTTGTCATCCAAGGCAATGCCAATATTGAGCTTGTAGGGAACTCCGGAGAAAATAGCGTGAGACCGGATGAAGTGGAGGTGAACAATGCAGCGAACGAAGAAGTTGTACTGAGAGGAAGTATTGGTATTTCAGATGTTAATATCGATACCAACAAGACGAGTCTTACAAAGAAGGGGGAGGGCAAGTTGACCATCAACACGGCCAACGCTTATACGGGTGGGACGGTATTGGAGGCGGGCACGCTGGTGGCAGGGGATGCCAATGCGCTGGGGGTGGGAGGAGTGACGCTCAATGGCGGGACGCTGGACATGGGAAGCCAGGCTGTGGGGAACACGGTGACCGTGAAGAAAGCGGCGAGCATCACCAACGGCGGAGCGTATACCGGCAAGCTGGCGCTGGATGGCGGGACGCTGAGCGGAGCCGTGAATCTGGCGCAGGATGCGGAATTAAAGAACGGCACGGTGGCGGGTGTGTTGAGCGGCAAAGGAGGCGTGGTGGTGAGCGGCGACGTGACACTGAGCGGAGCAAATACCTACACCGGCAAGACAACGGTGCAGAGCGGTACGCTGACGGTGAGCGGCAGTGTGTCGAGCAAGCAGATCGAGGTGCAGAGCGGCGGAACCTACAGCGGCACGCTGGCCGGTCCCGGACTGACCGTTACACTTGCAGGCGGTACATTAAAGGGCGATGTGACAATGGATGGAGGCGTCGCACTGAATTCCACGGTGGAAGGATCCACCGTGGACGGCAAGTTAAATCTGGCGAAAGGCGGTAAGTTGGGAGTCACGGAAGGAGCGGGGCTGTCGGTGAAGGAACTGGTGGCGGATGGTGGCGAGTTGAGCTTGACCCCAGACAATAGCGGTCACCTCAGCGTGGACACTTTCACCATTACCTCAAATAAGACGACACTGAAAGTGGGGGACGACCTTCTA
Organism: uncultured Akkermansia sp.; assembly: GCA_947628035.1. Lineage (GTDB taxonomy): Bacteria > Verrucomicrobiota > Verrucomicrobiia > Verrucomicrobiales > Akkermansiaceae > Akkermansia. The sequence continues at coordinate 17,011 of CANQYL010000013.1, forward strand.
GGGCTGGGAGCCGGCACGTATGAACTGCTCACCTATGGAACGCTGGGCAGCGGGAGCAGTGCGGATGCGCTCGAGTTGGCAGGCCTTGGGACTCTGCACACGCGCAAGACCTACACACTGGGCTTGGGCGAAAAGAGCCTGACGCTTGCCGTAGAAGGAGGTCCCGCGAATCTCGCTTGGGAGTCGGCGAGCACCAACACATGGAGTAATGAAGACGTTGGAGGCGAGTGGAGCAGCGATGCTAAGGACAAGCATTTCTTCAATGGAGACAACGTGACGTTCGACTCTGCGGGAGATGTGCCGATAGAGGGAACGGTGACACCCGGGAGTATCACAGTACAGGGCGATGGAGGCACCACCTTCAAGAACGCTGTGGACAAGACCGGTGCGCTCACAGGCAAAGCCACTTTGACCAAGGAGGGCGCAGGCACGCTGGACATCCGGACGGACAACAGCGGCTACAGTGGCGACATCGAGGTGAGTGGCGGCACGCTGAAAGTTGGTCACGAGCATGCTCTGGGCAACGGTAAGGTGAACATTGCAAATGCTGGATTTGACGGTGCCGGGCATGTGATTCGCAACAGTGTGAGCCTGTCCGGCAATTCGCGACTCAAGGGCGCCAGCGGAGTGACCGATCTCACTTTTGCAAACGGCTCAAAGATCAGCGGCGAGGATGGTTATACTCTAGCAAAAGGCCACACTCTGACGATTGACAGTGCCGGCAGGGCGGTACGCAGTGCGGAGCAGACCGGCAGTAGCTACAGCGGCAACTTCACCTTCGCCGGCGGCACATTGAAACTCAACGGCGGTGCGTTCGACTTGAGCGGAGCGACGGTGAATTTTGCCGGTCCGACCTCACTCATTGATTTGAGCGGTTGGGAAGGGTTGACGTACGGCAACGAGTACACCTTAGCGCAATTGAAAGAAGGAAATGAAACGTTCGCTGAGCGGTTTGAGGTGACCATGGAGGATTCCCGGATGCAGGAGAGCGCCCACATCGAGGTGCGTGAGAACGGCGAGGTGGTGTTGGTGATTGAGAAGCCGGCTCCGTCGCCGGCAGTAGCAGCCGCGCTGTCGCGCGATCAAGCGGCAGCCTACAACGTGCTGGCGCAAATTGCCGGCAAGCAACTCGCCACCGGCAGTCTGGCCGAAGCCGCGAATCAGGCCGCCATCACGGGCAACGAGGGAGTGATCGACCAACTGAGCGGCGCCGAGATAGCCACCGCCATCAGCAGTCAGATGGAGGGCAACCTGGCGCACCTGCGCCGCCTGCGTGCTACCATCGGAAGCGGGCAAAGTCTCTCATCTGATTCATCGCTCGCCGCCTTCATCAGCGGGTACGATGACTTCACCTCCATCGAGCGTGATTACAGCGGTCGCGGCTACAACCGAACAGAATACGGTGGAGTCTTTGGTGTGGAAACCCGGCTGGGGAAGAGTGCACTGCTGGGTCTGGCGCTGAGCGCGGGTCGAGCCAGAGTGGCGCCCTCTGCCGCTCAGGAGAGGTACCACGAGGACACCTATCGCCAAGATCTCTACTTCGTGACGAACATCACGAGTTGGTTGCGCAACACGGCTACGGTGGGTGCGAGCGAGCACAAGTTCGTCATGCACCGCGTGCTGCCGAGCGGACTCGTCACCACCGCGCAGGATATGAAGGGCAGTTCCTTCAACTTCTCGGAAGAAATTGCGGCTACGATCATCTCCGGTGAAATGAGCAGCTTCGAAACCTTCTTCTCCCTGGAGAGCACATACAGTCGCATCGATTCCTTCCACGAGAGCGGAGCGGGGACAGCGTCCATCAACGCGGATGGGCATGATGCTTGGGCGACGGATCTCTCGCTGGGGGTGCGAAGCAACTTCTCGTTCACGTTGATGGGGGATGTTCCCGCGGCAATGCTGAGCATGCAGGCGGCTTTGGTGAGTTCCGTAGGCGATACGGGGACGGATGTGACGCTGCGCTACGCCGGGGCTCCGGATATGCCCTACAGCGTGAGAGCCGCCAAGCACAATCGCTGGGGCTACAGTCTGGGAGCATCACTCACCGTGCCGGTGAGCAAAAGCACGGCAATCTTCGGCAGCGCTGAAACAGTGCTGCGCGGGGATTCCCACGAAACAACCGGTTCTGTGGGCATCCGAATGAGCTTCTGATCGAAAGGCAAAAAAACTGGTACGTATAGGCCCGGACGCGTTGTCTCGCGCGTCCGGGCTTTTTTTCGGTAAAGAAAAGCGTGATTGAGCCTTTTGTTCCGAGGAAATTTGTCTTGACAAGGAGGGGTGGAAAGGGTAGCATGATGACAAGTTCCGGTCTGAGGTAAGATTGGGGCGGGTCGGTGGCCCGCTCTTTTTTTATAGACGGCGGGACGAGAACGAGAAAAAAAGCTATGGCCACGACAGACATCACAGCGTTGATCGATTATTACGTGAGGGAGAAGGACCTGACTCGCGAGCGAGTGATCCAGGCACTGGAGGCGTCGTTTCTGACGGCGTATTCGAAGATGGTGCCGGGGGCGGACAGAATCCATGACTTGAGGGCGGTGGTGATACCTCAGAAGGGGAGTGTGAAGATCAAGGCGACCATGCGAGTGGTGGAAGATGAGCAGATGAGCGATCCCTTCAATGAGATCAAGCTCTCCACAGCGCAGCACGTGGCGAGTAAGAGCGGGAGACAGATCAATGTCGGGGATAGTGTGTCAGTTAATGTGACGCCGAAGGATTTTGGCAGGATAGCCGTGCAGACGGCGAGGCAGACGATGCAGCAGAGGATACGCCGAGCCGAGCAGGAGATGCTGGCGGAGGCATTTAAGGATCGGGTAGGGGAGCTTGTGACGGGCACTGTCAAGAGGTACGACAAGGGGGATGTGATTGTGGAGGTGGAAAAATTCGAAGGTCTTTTGTTGAGTCGTCAGCGCATTCCCGGTGAGGAATACAATGCGGGAGACAAGTTGAGATTCTATGTGGTAGAAGTGAGAGACGGGTCGAGGGGCAATGAACTGATCTTGTCGCGCAGTCATCCGAATTTGGTGCGTCGTTTATTTGAGAGTGAGGTGATTGAGATCGCGGAGCACTCGGTGGAGATCGTGACGGTTGTGCGCGAGGCCGGTTACAGGAGCAAACTGGTGGTGAGGAGCCACGATGCGAATGTGGACCCAATAGGGGCGTGTGTAGGCATCCGCGGGTCACGGGTGAAGAATGTGGTGAACGAACTGAATCACGAAAAAGTTGACATCTTGGAGTACACCGAGGACAAGGGAGAAATGGTGAAAGAATCTCTGGCGCCGATTGACCCGGTGCGTATCGATGTTGATGAGGCTGCGCGCGTGGTGACTGTTTACGTGGAGGATGACAAGGCGGCGGCGAAGGCCAAGGGGCGCAAGGGTCAGAACGTGCGACTCACGGCGCGGTTGATCTCCACGCCGGAGGAGAGGTGGGATGTGCGGGTCGAGGCGCACGACAGCCGGGCGGCACTGGAGGCGCAGGCACAGGAGGGAGCCAGTGAGCTCGCGCAGAAACTGAACATCACGGATAGTTTGGCCAGCGCTATGGTGCAGGCGGGATTTACGACCGTGGAGGGAATTGCCGCATACGGGCAGAAGGAAGACCTGATGGAGGCTCTCGGCATCACGGAGGAGGAGGCCGAAAAGATCTTGCAAGCCGCTAGAAACAACTAACCAAAAAGACGAACGAGAACACATGCCGGGAGAGACATCAAAGAAGCAAGTTTTGGATCTGCTTGGGGGGAAGCGCAAGAAGGCGCAGACCGCGCCTCAGTCTGACGCTGCCAACAAGCCAAAGCCCCAGCGAGTGGCGTTGGATCTGCTCACTCCGCAGAAGAAGAAAGCAGTGAAACCTGCTCCGCAGGTGGCGGAGGCGAGTCCGGCTCCTGTTGCGGCGGAGCCGGTCGCTCAGAACACGACAGCTGTTCCCGCTGCGGAGAAAGCGCAGACGCCGAGAGTGGAGAGCGCCCCCCCGGCGGCAAAGACGGCGGCTCCTGCGGTGCAACCGGCGGCTCCCGGAAGTACCATCAACGTGAAGGCTCCTGTGGCGGTGGCCGACTTGGCCGCGCTCATGGGGATGAAGCCTTTCAAGATTATTGCGGAATTGGTGCGTATGGGGGTCTTTGCGAACCCCTCGACCCTGCTGGACAGCGACCAGGTGGCGGCTCTCTGTGAGAAGCACGGCTACGTGTATGAGCGAGTGAAACGCGAAAAGGGAGCCGGAGTCAAAGCGCCCACGGAGGTCGTGAAAGAGCCGGAGGCTGTGGCGCCGGAAGCCGAGCCGGAGGATGTGCTGAAGGTGCGCACGCCCATCATCACCGTGATGGGGCACGTTGACCACGGCAAGACTTCCTTGTTGGATTACATACGCCGCACCAAAGTGGTGGCGGGTGAAGCCGGCGGCATCACCCAACACATCGGGGCGTACACTGTGCAGCACGGCGAACACACGATCACCTTTATCGACACCCCGGGACATGCCATCTTCACCGAGATGCGCGCACGGGGCGCCGACGTCACGGATATTGTGGTGCTCGTGGTGGCGGCGAATGACGGGATCATGCCGCAGACGAAAGAAGCCATCATGCACGCGAAAGCGGCGGGAAAGACCATCATCGTGGCGGTCAACAAGTGCGACCTGCCGACGGCGGATCCCGTACGCGTACGAACACAACTGATGGAGGAGGGACTCGTGCCCACGGATTTCGGCGGACAGGTGGAATGTGTGGATGTCTCTGCAGCCACCGGGCAGGGGATTGATGACTTGCTGGAGTTGCTGTGCCTGCAGGCGGAGGTGTTGGAGTTGAGAGCCAACCCGAAGGCGAATTGCCGGGCCTCGATCATTGAGGCGCGTATGGAGCAGGGCAAGGGAAGTTCTGCTACGGTCATTGTGCAGAGCGGTACCCTCAAGGTGGGGATGCCCTTTATTTGCGGGCCGTATGCCGGCAAGGTCAAGACGCTGATGAACGACCGCGGAGAGAGCATCAAGAAGGTGCAGCCGGGGATGCCCGCTGAGGTATCCGGGTTTCTGGAGACGCCGAATGTGGGGGATGAGCTTGTGGAGATGGAAAGCGAACGCGCTGCGCGTAAACTTTCCGATGAGAGGTGCGAGGAACTGCGTAAGCAGCGTCTGGCTGCGCCGAAGAGATCGCGCATGGAGGATGTGCTCGCCATGATGGGAGAGGGGGACCAGAAAGCCGTGCTGAAACTCTTCCTGAAGGGCGACGTGCAGGGGAGTGTGGAGGCGATCAAGAAGGCCATTGAGGATATCCACAGCGATAAGGTGAAGTGCGAATTCATCGGCGCGGCGGCAGGGCCTATCTCGGAGAACGACGTGTTGTTAGCGTCATCATCGGATGCCGTGGTACTGGGCTTCAACGTCAAGGTGGAGACGAATGCGGTGAGGGCGGTGAAGCGTGAGGGTGTTCAAGTGAAGATATTCTCCATCGTGTATGAGCTGATCGATCAAGTGAAGGACGCCATGCTGGGTCTGTTGGAGCCGGAGACGCGAGAGACTGTTTTGGGTCATGCGGAAATCAAGCAGATCTATAAATTGAACAAAGGCAAGGCAGCGGGGTCTTACGTAACGGACGGCAAGATGCTGCGTACCGCGGAGGCTCGTGTCCTGCGTGATGGTCAGGTGGTCTTTGATGGAAGGATGTCTACTCTGAGGAGGTTCAAGGATGAGGTCGAGGAGGTGAAGAGCGGGCTGGAGTGCGGCATCAGGCTGGCGGAGTATGATGACTACGAGGAAGGAGACGTCATCGAGTGCTACTCCTTAGAGAAGATCAAACAAACCCTCTGAATCAAACGATGCCAACACACCGCTTAGATAAAGTGAATGAGTTGCTGAAGCGGGAAATAGGGTCGTATGTGCAGCGAGAGTTTGAGTGGCCCGGCACCATCGTTTCTATCTTAGATGTGGAGGTGACGGAGGATCTGAGAGAAGCGCGTGTGTGGGTAGGGGTCGTGGGGAAGATGACGGCAGGGAGCGTCGTAGAGAAGCTGAGTCGATACAGGGGGATGATTCAGGGAGCGTTGGCGAGGAGGGTCGTGTTGCGTCACACTCCGAAGCTGAGTTTCAGACATGATGATTCGGCACAACGTGGGGTGGACATGGTGAATTTGCTTGATGATATTGAGAAGAACTTGCCGAAGGCGCCGCGGCTGCCGGAGGGCGAAAGCGATCCGGAGATATGAAGGACTAACCCCTCTCACAGAGAGCAACTATGGCAGGAAGGATAACCATACGGCGCGTCGGGTCTGTGCTGCCTACGGTGTGCCTTTTGATCTTCCTCGTTGTGAGTTTGACGGTGGTATGGCTGTCCGGGCAAGGCTTCCCTGAATGGGTGCTTCGATATGTGGAGGAAAAGGCGGCGGAACAAGGGGTTTATCTGAAGCTCGGAGCCGTGAAGTTGGCTCCTGCTCGTGGTCTTGCAATCAAGGTAGAAGGGGCACAACTTTTTGCGCGAGCCGGAGAAAAAGAACCTCTGGCGCGAGTTCGACACGTGGCGGTCGGAGTGAGCGCGGCGCACTTGTTGGTCGGTGAAGTGAGACCGAGCTTTTTCAACCTCCTGGGGGGAGAGGTACGGGTGCCTGTCGCCGGAGAGGAGGGGAAAGCTTTGGAGGTGAGCGATCTCGAGCTGTCAGCACTCAGCGACCGGGACGGGATGATCCAAGTGACATCCGGCAAGCTGAATTTGCAAGACATACCGGTCGTGGTGCGGGGGAGCCTCAATCCGGAGTTGCGGCAGAGAGAGCCGAAGCAGACGAGTGGCCAGAAGATGGAGCTTGCAACTCTGCTGGAAGGGCAGGCTGAGCTTGTTGACAGGATCTACACTGTTATTGAGCAGCAGCACTGGAGCGGGCAGGATATGCCGAGCCTTGACGTGCGAATCGACTTTCAAGAGGAGTTCCGCGTAGCGATGAGGGCATCCGTTCCGCGTTACGACGTCGGTCAATTTCATTTTCGGCAAGCTGCCGCTGATTTTGTTTACAACAAGAAGATTCTCACGATCAATTCGCTGCGTTTTCGGACGATTGATCCGGAAGCATCCGCCAGCTTGCAGGGGGCGTACGACATAGCGGGGCGTCGGCTCTCTTTCAACATGGAGAGCAACGCGGCGTTGCTGCGTATGGCGCGGCACGCAGGGAATGAGGCCGTGCAAGCCTATCTTTCCAAGTTCCATCACTCCGATGAGCATCTTCCGCATGTGCGTTCAACGGGCGACATTGAGTTTGAGGAGAATTTCTCGCTGAAGACGGCGAGGGTGCGCGGATTTTTGGAGCAGGAGCAATTGATGGTGGGAAGCTCCAAAGTGGACGAACTGCAACTCTCATTTTTCTACGACAACGGGAATTTCAACATCGATAAGCTTGAACTCCGCTTGTCGGACGGAGTGCTCCAGGCCTTGGCGAGTGCGCAGGATGGGGAGGGACAGGCTCAGGTAGCGGCAGATCTGCCGGTGCAGAGGGTACTCACGCTCATCACGGAACTTGCGGAACAGGAGATCGAGCTACCGGAGGGTCTGGTGTTGGGGGACAGGGTGAACTTGCAGCTGCACGCCCGGTTGACAGCGCCGGCCTTTAAACCGGGGCAGACCGATTGGCAGGATTTTGTGCCATCTTTCCGTCTGGTGGGAGCCAAGTTGCATTCGGATTTGCTGGAGTACGAGGGAAATCGTTTGGAGAATGCAGAGGTAGCCGTCAAGCTATCCGGCATTGACCAGACACGGAACTACCAATTGTATGGCGTGCAGGAGATGCAGCTGCAGCTGCAGGCGAGCTCAGCCTCCATCATAGGAGAGGATGGAAAGGGGATGAAATTGGGCAAGGTGAAGGCTGATATCACGGGACATCAGGTGTGCTTTCGGGAAGATGGGATGCCGCAGGGTATCGCAGAAGTCAAGCTAACGGCGGATGCCGAGGAGCTGGCTCTGTCTGCCCGGGAAAAGGAAGAGGAAGTTGGGAGCGAGGACGGAGCGAAGAATTTGCACGCGCGGGTCGAGGTGTCCGATGTGAAGATTGAGGGAGAGGGAACTGATGTGAGCATAGGCGAGGGGAGTGCGGACCTGACCGCGCAGGAGGCACGCATGGCGGGATGGGAAACGGGAACGGTCGAAGCGAAGATCGATGACATGAAGGACATCATGCCGCTCGGGGAGAACAAGAAATTTTTTGCTGCGGTCAAATTGCAAACAAACGTGAGGGATATCCGCCGCGGAGAGGTGTATATGGGGAATTTGCAGATGATCGGCTCCTTGCAGGAATACACGCACGGGATCGTGGAGGTGCAATGGCAGCATGGAGAGGATGCAGGGACGACGTTAGTGAGTGCAGAGCCGGATTGGACGAATCCGGAGGAGGTCCTGCTCAGGAACATCCACGTAGAGGTGCAGCCGAAGGCCGTTGGTGTGTTGATGGAGTTGACAGGGACAGAGAGCACGGAACTTGAGATTCCGGAGAAGGTCGAGGCACAGGGGGACTGCAAGTTTGATGCCGGGATGAGGTTGATGGGGGCCCAGTGGGAGATGATGGCACGCCAATTGGTGCGCACACCTCACAAGCAGAAAGTCTTTGAAGGGGACCGGGTGGAGATAGCGGTGGAAACGGGAGGGGAGATGCACCGGAGCAGGGACGGATCGGACCTGCTTTATACAATGAATGTGTTGGCTAGGCATGAGACCGGAGATTTCAACGGAGTCATTTCCGGCAGCACGGAGGGAACTTTGCGGGTGACAGGGACGAATACGATTCGTGCGGACGTGGTGGATAGGCTGATTGACAATGATGATGCTCACTCCATCATTCGTGATTTTCGGTTCACCGACAAAACTAAGACGAACATAACAGAAATTAAAGTCGATGTCGATCTGCGCGACGGGATAGCGGTAGATTCATACTGTTGGGTTGAGTTGGAGAACGCCGGGTATATGCTGAGCGTGTTGGAGGATACGGTGGATGGCGGGGAGAGAGTGCGTCAGGATGTGGGGAAGAATCTGCATAGTTCTGTGACGAGAGCGACATGCGGTGTAGCGGCGCACGTGATCATGGATCGCAAAAGGAAGGATGGAACCCCGGAGCCGGATGAATGCGTCATAACTATCACCAAGCCGACTCTCGTCTATGATAACACGGATTGGTTGCACCGCAGCGGTATCAAGAACGGCACGCGAGAGACAACTCTGAGCGGCGAAGCTGTCATCATCGACGTTGAGCATAGTTTTGTTGAATTACGCAACGTGAAGGGGAGCGTGTACCCCGCCTATTCCTTCGGAATGTTTTTTGCGGACATGTACGGCATATTGGAAGATGTCATCGTGGCAAAGCCGGTGATGGTGGAGGCGCCGATGTGTGTATTCCCTATCTACGATGATTGTATTCGTCCGATGAGCGGGACGATACGAGTGGTGAGCGAAGAGGACGTGGATTTCCATTTTTTGGGAACGACGATCCCGTTGTCGGATTTTTCAGGTTTTGTCCATCTGACGGACGACTACGTGCAATTGGATCGGATGAATGCCGTGAGTTGGGAGGGAGTCCTGAATGCATCGCTCAAAATAGGAATATCCGGAAAAAGAACCAGCTTGGACGGCTATGTAAAAGCTCAGTGCATGAACCTGCAGAAGATAGCAGCTGCGTACGACAGCAAGCAGGTGCCGGCGCTGTGCAGCGGAGAGATCCGATTCCGGGCTCCGGATTTGGGGGTGAAACAATTGACGGGATACGGCAGGGTGGATATTGAGAATGGTGATTTGATGCAGCTGAACTTGTTTCGCCCAGTAAGCGCCTTCATATCCGACTTGCCGGGACATTTTACGAGATTGGAGAGCGAGGTGCGCGCGGGGACGGGAAAGGAAAAGCAACCGGGGTTTTTCATGAAAGTGTTAACAACGCTCTTCAAAGGTCTCGGCAAAATAGTCGGCAAGACCGGCAATCGGATTGGTCGCACGGCGAGTGACATACCCGGCATGAATCACCTCATCGCTTATGATCTCCAGGAAGCCCATGCGAACTTCCGTATCAATAATGGCTTCATCTTTACCCGTGACATGAAGGCCAAGGGAAGCAACCTTAACGTGCGCCTCAATGCCGACCTGGATCTTGAAACGTTGGAGATACGCGGAAACCTATGGCCGCGTATCTCCAGCCTCCCCACTATCATGCTTTCTCCCCTCACCATGCTTTCCGACTTTATGGTTGATATCATACTTTACGGAACGATGGAGAACTTGCAGTGGAAGATAGCGTTGGACAAACGAATCAAGCAAGAATCTGCCGGAAAGGGAGAGGAGAGGACACCTCACTCTCCGACGGGGGAGAGGAAAAGATGGAGGAATGCGCGAGACGGTGGCAGGTGAGGAGGAAAACCTTCGAGCTGCACCGGTGGTGTGAATTGCAAGAACAAATGCAACATATGACAGAAAGAGTTGAGGTCATGCGAAGAGAGGGGTAAAATAGTGACGGAAGGAATGAGCCATATGCCAGGCGGATTTGCCCTCGAAGATGGCGCGAGGGTAGCGATTCATCCAGAGAGCGATGGCGTTGAGAGTTGTTTGAGAGACGCGGGAAAAATCCGTGCCCTTAGGGAAGAAGCGGCGGATGAAGCGATTGGCATTTTCATTGCTGCCGCGTTCGGAGGCGCAGTAGGGATGGGCGACGTAATGGACGGTACGAGCTTTGTTGGGGGCGAGGCAGGAGGAAGAGATAGCGGCAGAGTCGGCGAACTCGCAGCCATTATCGGTAGTAATGGAGCGGAAGACAGAGGCGAAGGTTTGAGCGCCGAGACGTCTTTCGAGTCGATTGAGCAGTTGGACGACGCAATGGGAAGTTTTTCTGCGCAGACGGAAGATGAGTTGGAAACGGGTAGAGCGTTCGGTGAGGACGAGTAAGACACATTTGGAGCCGCGAGGACCGACGACGCAATCCATTTCGAAATGACCGGACTCTATACGTTGATTGATAGAATCAGGACGTTTTTCGATGCTGATAGCGCCGGTATCGTTATGGGCGAGACGTTTAGGAAGAGGTTGTTTACGTTTTTTGCGTGGGCCTTGAATCAAATCATGGGGGGAGATGCCGATAATGCCCTGATAAACGTAATTGTAGATTGTACGGGAGGAGAAAGGGCAAGGGATGCCATTTCTGATGAGTATTTCACGGGCGGCATAGGGAGAGTGCTTTAGCTTGCCGCCCATAAGATCAAAGAGTTGGGCGGCAAGCTGGTAATTGGAGCCGATCTTTAAGGCTGGGCCATGAGCACTCTTCTGCTCGTTACATCTATCTTGGGCGAACTGGGCGCGATAGGCGCGGTATACGGTGAGATCGTGCTTGAGTTGCGAGACCGAGCCTCGCTTGACTTCGCGATAGATAGTGACGCGGTTGCGATCGAGCAGCTTAGCGATCTGAGTGATGGACTTCTTCTCACGCAGCCAGCGCTCAATTTGCTGACGCTCGGAGAAAGTAATGTGCTTGCCTTTTCGGGCAACGGAGTTACAATGCGTTTGGGTGTCTTGGTTCATAGTGTCTGGGTTTGTTATAGGGAAATTACTCTAGCATACTTTGAACTTCTTGGCACCCTTTTTTGTGCCAAGAACCTGTTGCATTTAATTTTGCGATCCACAGAGCTGCACCGGTGGAAAGTTTACGCTGTTCAAAAGGACGGACATGTGATTAAATGGGGCGCGCATGAGTATCGGAGACGGACGAGAAGGCAAGATACGCGCCGCGCTGGCAAAGGGTCAGCTCGGTGGGAAACTCGCCGGACTCAGCCTGCCGAGACAAATTATCACCATTGCCCTCTGGCCACTGCTGGAGCAAATAATGAGCTTCATTTGCGCCTCCACCTCCCTCATCCTGGCGACCGGTATGAGTGATGACGGTGTGGTGAAGGAACACCTCGCTTCCGGCATTGGAGTGACGGGTTATGTGATGTGGCTTGGCTTTCTCATGCAGGGGGCGGTTGGAATGGGGGCCACGGCTATCGTGAGCAGGATGACAGGCGCGAGGCGATTTGGCGACGCCAACTACGCAGCGAATCAGGCTGCCACACTCGGACTGTTGGCGGGATTACTTTCCGCCGGACTCATGTACGTTACAGCCGATTTTCTGGTGATGCATCTCTTGGATTTATCGGAATACGCGCAGGAGGTTGCATTGCGTTTCATGAACACGGGGTGTTGGGTGGCGGTTTTTTCCGGAATTGTATTCGCCGTGAATGCGGCATTGCGTGGGAGTGGCGATACGAGAACACCGTTTTTCATCATGCTCGCCGTGGATGGGCTCAACATTGTATTTAGCATTTTTCTTGTGCATGTGATGGGAATGTTTGTGGAAGGCCTGGCATGGGGAATGGTGCTCAGCATGGCGGTATCGGCGCTCATTCTCACGGCGATCTTGATGCGCAATTCTCTCCGCATGCGTCGTGAGATGGGAAATAGACCTTTGGATGAATATGCGGCACTCCAGGGGCGTTCTTACGTGCCCCCTTTGTTTTTGCGCCTTCGTGATATGATTCCGGATCACGGAATGATGGCTCGTATCCTTAACATTGGGTGGTCTCAGGCCGTTGAGGTGGGCGGTATCTGGGTGATCCAGATGTACGTGTTGCACATTATTTCGCGATTGGGGGATGCAGCCGTCGGAGCTCACACGATTGCCATACGAATTGAGTCGTTGAGCTTTCTGCCTGGTTTTGCGATCGGTGTGGCGGGGGCTGCGCTTGTGGGACAGTATCTGGGGAGTCGCAGTGCGCGACTTGCGCTGGAAACCATTCACAAGTGTATTTTATACAGTGTGATGTTCATGGGAGCCATGGGGGTTATCTTTTTCCTGTTTCCGGAATTTTTTGTGTACATTTTTGCATCAGACTCGCCGGGGTTGATGGCGGTGGCGGTGCCGGTGGTGCGAGTATTTTTGATAGCCGAGCCGTTTTATGCCGCCATGTTGATGATCAAAATGTGTTTGCGCGGGGCGGGATACACGAAGAAAGTGATGTATGTGTCGTACGGATGCATGGGATTTTTCCGCGTGGGGTGCCTGCTGATCTGGGACACCCTTTGGCCGGAGTCCCTCTCTCTCGTGGGCCTCTGGCTCCTTTTCTCTGTGGACATGGCTGTAGAGTTTGCCATCCTACTGCGGATGTTGCACGGACTCTCATGGGTTCGTAAGCAGGTCTAGCCGATTGTTGAGCTGTCGTCGATGGAGACACAAAGGGCACGGAGTACAGAACGAAGCCTGCCTCCGTGCACGGTATGCTGTTTTTTGCCCTCCCTCATTCAGAATCCCCACTGCACCCCCACGTTCGCGCCCCACGAGGTACTGCCGCTTCGGAAATCCGCGTCGCCATTGATGAAGAGAACGGACTTCTTGCTCATCGGGATGCGCAGACCCGCCCCGAACTGAGCGCCGACACGGCCCAATTCTGCAGAGCGCACCTTAGCAGCGTAACCGGGGTTACCCAGGAAAGAGACATTGGTCTCGCCACGGTCATCGCCCATATCGATGGCAATGTTGGCTCGCAGTTCCAGCATCGAACTGAAGCCTAAAGCACGAGCCAGATTGTTAATGGAGCGCGCACCCGCTGTAAGAGTTGTCACCGTAGACTTCTGGTCATCCACATGCAGCCCGATCCCACCGGCGCCTCCCTCATTGTAGGCATCCATGGAGCTGGTCACCACCGATATGCCGACCAGCGGTTGCAAGATAGAGTCTTTCTCTTCATTGAGCGGGATATCATAAGCAAGCTCATAGGAAGCGCCCAAACTGATGCCATCCGTACTGCCGGTGGTGCGGTAGGCTCCTCCGTCCACATTCACGGTGCGGTTGAAAGAAGCGTCCGCAAAGCCGGCTACTACCCCGAAGCTGTGGTGCAGGCGCTTGTTTGTCGTGTGCAGGTACAGACTCACAAATATGTTGTCCAAGTCCCCATCAGCATGGTCGGCTGCATCGGCATCCCAATCACCATAGGAGGCAGTGAGAGATACACCGATCGCCGTTTTCTTGCTCAGTGCCATGTCGGCTCCGCAGGAAGCGCCCCAGGTGCGGTGTTCGTACCCGCTTTCATCGCCACTGCGATCCATGGAGGACATGCCGCCATTCCCCTCCACCCACATATGCGCGGTATGTGTCTTTTCAAAGGGCATCTCATAGCTCAGGGCAAAAGCGTGAGCCACTGAGGCGGCAATTTGCCGTTTGGCAGCGTCGCGCTGAGCCGCTCCGAGTGAGGGAATGACACTGCCTGCCACTGCGGCCATGGCGTGCTGGGCGGTGGGAGTTTTCCCCTCAGAGATAAGTTTGTTCACGTGGGCGACCAGTTCCCGCAGTTCCGGAGTGGCAGCGGCAGAATATGCCGCATTGTAGAGCATATCCGCACCCGCCCGGGAGTTGGAAGTACCCGAGGCGTTTATGAAGGGATTGTCGGAAGGATCATGCTCCTTCAGGTCAGCCTTGAGAAGTACCTGAGTTTGAGTCTCCGTCTGAGCCCGGGATTCTTTGGCAGCATAGGTGGTCATCCCGTTTTCTTCCGTGCTCTTGTCGGCTTGAGAATTCTCTGCCAGTACCAGTGCTTCCACTCTCACATTCTCATAATAGAGATCTATAATATCTTTTGTAATAGTTTCTTCCGATATCAGCTCCCAAGTCAGGCTGCTGAGCTCTCCGCTCTCTGTAACCAAGTTGCCATCCATAGTCACACCTTGTTCACCTTGCATGAGAACGATGCTCAGACCCTCCGTGGGCGCGGGAATTTCACCGCTGAGTTGTACGGAAATACCAGCTCCGCCGGTCAGATGGAGCGTACCATTGCTGACGAGCGTAGCGTTTGCGGTCAATTGGTTCGCTTGCACATCGAACTCTGTGAGCGAGCTATTGGACAAATGCACACTTCCATCGATGGTCACCACATCATCCTGTTTCAGTACCACAGTGCCTTGACTCTCAAATTCCTTAAAAGAACCACCATAGAGCATCACCTTGGACTTATCGTCGGAAACATTCAGCGTGGTTTGCTCGGCTATCACGTTGGTGAAGGTCTGTTCCGTGTCGGACCCGGTGATGAGGAGTTCCTTCACTGATCCGTCAACGGTGCCGTGGAAGTCTCCTTTGTTTGTGTTATTTCCGGAAATGGTGACCGAACCTTCCTTACCTGCCTTCAGGGTGCCACCGCCACTCAGAGCCGCTAGTTGCAGATCTCCACCGTCAACTGTGAGAACACCACTCTCGCCTATATTCATAGCGGGGCCTCCATTTCCCAGCTTCAAACCACTGCCGAGAATCAGCTCATTCTCGATAGTCATTTCGCCGTTATGATTACTGCTGAGCAGAGTCCCGTTGTCGAGCGTTGTTTTGCCCTTCAGGGTCAGATTGTCGTTCACATCCAGCA